>NZ_JAPPTH010000004.1:0-351935 GCF_027587015.1 Vibrio sp. Makdt | reverse complement strand
CAATATGTTTAGCTAGTGTGTATTTTAGCTACTGATTCGTAATTTATTTAATAAATCCAAGGCATAAAAATACAGTCAAAAATAGCTAAGTTGGTTGAGTTGAATTATTAGATTAGAGGGAGCGTAAAGTTAACCTCACTTTTTTGATGCTGAGCTCTATGAAGCGCAGTTGAACAAACAACTGGGCAGATTCATGCCGTGGATAGCTCTCTCTAAGAGTTATTAGATATCCGTTATCTTATTGCTTGCTCTAGTATCTGCTGTTCTCAACACAACTCCACCATTGATACTGGTTGTCTGCGTTTTCAAATACTCGCCCCCAACTCTTTAGAGGCATTGCTCATGAGTTCCGTAGACAAAAGAGCTGATACCCTGAGAGATGCCCTTGATAGAAGTTTATGGATTTGATTAAGGTCTTGTCCGATAAATATAAAATCTGAGTGTTAAAGGAGTGTTCGTATTTTGATATCTTTAGAGGGGTGTTCAATCAACCACTCCATTTAATTACTCGGTATTAGGTTTGCAGGCTCTGCCATTTTTTACCTGGAATTTAAGGCTAAGCCGCTCTAATCACTGGTTGGTTTTAAGTAGTGAACAGCTGTCGCTTGTACTTTATCGAGCTCGTCTTGAAGCTCAAATAATTCTGGCTCGATATCTTCAATCGAAGTACCTGAGCGCAGTTCTTTCTCTATCGTGGCACAGACTGATTTAAGCCTTGGTACCCCACTGTATGAGCTGCTGCCATGCATTTTGTGGATGATGTGTATCAGCTGCTCAACAGGGTAGTCTGTGTCTTCGATCGCTTTCTCCGCCGCGTCATACACCTCAGGGATAAAGTCGACCAGCATTTGCAGCATATCGCGTGCGAGGTCTTCTTTATTGGCGGCTTGCTTCATCGCAGCTTGCCAATCAATGATGATGTTTTTGTGCTCGCTAGAGTTACTTTCAGATACTGGATTGTTATCGACCTCTGCAGACACTGCTGGATGGTCTGGATTTATCTTCTCGATGTGCTCAACCTCAGAGGTTGGGCTCCAATGAATCAATACTTGCTGTAATACATGCTCTTCAATTGGTTTGGTCAGGTAGTCATCCATGCCTGCATCTAGCAGCCTGTCGCGCTCGCCTGTCATGGCGTGTGCGGTAACAGCAATCACAGGTGTGTTGGCATTGTTGGCGAGCTTCTTGATGTTCTGACAAGCCGTCACACCATCCATTTGCGGCATCTGAATGTCCATGAAGATGATATCAAACTGAGTCTCAGTGGCTTTGTCGATCGCCTGCTGACCACTGGTACAGCTGATAACGGTTTCCACGCGTTCTTTGAGTAGCGCGGTGATAAGTTTCAGGTTGGCTGGGTTATCATCAACAGCCATCACAGTCAGTGGTAGTTTCTCTTCTGAATGGGTTTCAATCGCTGGTGCAATCAAGGTTGGCGCTTGGTTCGACACCAGAGTTTGCAGTAGCTTCTTACGTGAAAGAGGTTTAGTGATGCATTGAACATCGACTTCTTTCATCAATTGTTCGCCAAGTGCGAGCTCGGTACTCGGTGTACCAATGATCACGTTCTGAGCAATCTTCTTCGCGCCAATCGCCCAGCCGCTTACCGTATCGAACTGATAGTCTTGGTTGGCTGCAAGGTTCAGCAGTACGTAGTCGTACGAAGTTGACTCGTCAGGCATCACCGAACGATAGGTAACGACTAAGCCTTCTTGGGTCAGGATTTGTTGAGTTATCGAAGCGGCTTGCATGTTTGGCTCGATAAGCAGTAGTTGCTTGTCTTGCAGGCATTGAGTCTCAATCAGCTCTGTCATTGGCATATCCGTGGTAGATAGCCTTAGTGTAAACCAGAAAGTTGAACCTTGGTGTAGGCGGCTGGTTAGGCTGATCTCACCGCCCATTTGGCTCACAAGTTTCTGGGTGATAACCAGACCTAGGCCTGTACCACCATAGCGACGAGATATACTTGCATCTGCTTGGCTGAAGGCTTGGAATAGTTGGGCTTGCTGACGCTCAGAGATACCAATACCCGTATCACGAACCATGAACTGTAGTTCGATGTTGTCTTCGCTTTGTGAACGTAATTCAACGCTAATATCAATGTTACCACGCTCGGTAAACTTGATTGAGTTACCGACTAGGTTGGTCAGGATTTGTTGGATACGCAGTGGATCGCCAACAACGCCTGCCGGTACTTTAGGATCGATCTTAAGGGTAAGCTCTAGACCTTTCTCATGAGCGTTGGTCGCTTGAAGGTTCACTACTTCTTCTAAGCTTGCTTGGAACTCAAATGGGATGTTTTCTAGCGCCAGTTTACCGGCTTCAAGTTTCGAGAAGTCCAAGATATCGTTGATGATACTGAGAAGGTTGTTCGCAGAGCGTTCAATGGTCTGTAGATAATCTGTCTGACTGTTCGACAGGTGAGTTTTAAGCATCTGGCGAGTAAAGCCAATCACACCGTTAAGTGGTGTTCTTAGCTCGTGAGACATATTTGCCAAGAACTCTGACTTAACACGTGCCGCTTCTTGTGCACGTTTTTTCGCGATGTCTAACTCAACGTTTTGAATCTCTAGCTGCTCAAGAGTTTCACGCAGATCCGAAGTAGCTTGGTCGATACTGTGCTGCATCTCGACGTGATATTCCGACAGCGATACCGCCATCGCGTTGATACCGTTTTTCAGCGAGTCCAACTCACCGTGCATTTTGCCTTCGATACGGACATCCAAGTGACCACGACGAATTCGGTCAACCATGTTCTTCATGTGCGTGATCGGTTGAGTTACATCGTGCATCAAGCGGAAAGCGAATACACCAGAAAGACCCAACCCAAGAATCAGCACTAAGAAGGCTGAGAAGACTTCTTGATATTGCTGCAAACGAAGTGAAGAAAGGTCTAACTCAATAGCAATATAACCAATCGCTTGGTTGGCTTGAGACTGACCATTAGCCGAGTTGATGTACTGGCCTTCTGCAATAATCGGGGTGCGAAGAATCAGTGTGTTATCGAGTAAGTCAGAAGAGCTTAAATGAGGAATCGGTTTGTCTTTTGGATAAGTCAGGCTTTCGAAATCAGGGTGAAAGTTTGAAGTTACAAACAATTCATGACGATCATCGAATACCGCGATACTACGTACCAGCTTAGAGTTCTTTCGATGTGCATAGCTGATTAGCTGACGAACAGACTCTCGACTTTCGAGTTGCATGCCAGATTCACTCGCAATTGCCAGTGGCTCAATGATGCTAGTACCTGTGTTCACCACCTGACCTTCAAGGTCTTGATAGCGGTTAAATGAGAAAAATGCACTCAATAGCAGCCCAATAATCAGGGTTGGAGCTAGAGTTAAGGTAATTACACGGGCTCTTAAGCCATATCTGGTCATGTTCTTTAATTACATCGAGGTCTGGATATGGGAAAATAACGCACACAATGGCGGTTAAGTGAACGGTAAGCTTAATAAAAGCCGTGACGTTCGACAATGATTCCAAGACAGAATAGTGAGTCCTGGATACCAATTACTTATTAAAAGATACATTAGGCACAAGCAATGGCACGTTTTTTCCAACCAAAAAAGAAAACTCAACTCGAGACCAAGCATCAATCGGTTTTGGTTGAACGAATGGATCACAATGGCGCTGGCATCGCTTATCAGAAGAACAAACCGGTTTTCGTTGATGGCGCATTGCCCGGTGAACAAGTGGTTATTCAGCTTACTGAAAGTAAAAGTAAGTTTGCACGCGCGAAACTCATCAAATTACTGAAGCCAAGCGAGCAACGTTTAAAGCCTTTTTGTAAACACTTTAATCAGTGTGGCGGTTGTCATCTTCAGCACCTTGGTTACCAATCTCAGGTAGAACACAAGGCACAATCTCTTACGCATTTGATGAACCAATATAAGACAGATGAGACAGAGATGGCTCAACCGATTGTGGGTGATGAAACGGGTTATCGTCGTCGTGCGCGTATCAGCCTGTTTGTTGATAAGAAAACGCATAAGCTTCAGTTCGGTTTTCGCAAGAAGCAGAGCAAGCAGATAGAAAACATTACAGATTGTGCCGTGCTTGAGCCTCGCCTAAATGTATTGCTGCCAAAGGTGAAAAATTTACTCAACACTTTCAGCAACCTTACGTCTTTAGGACACGTTGAATTGGTATTGGGTGATACTGGCCCGGTAATGGTGTTACGCCACCTTAAGCCTTTGATTGAAAAAGATGAGCAAGCATTGATTGCGTTGGCGAAAGAAGAAGGCGCGATACTGTACTCAATGCCAGAGACCGACAAGTTGGTCCGCCTGGTTGGTGATGCGCCTAGCTACAGCGAAACAGGTGTTACCTTACCTTTTGAGCCAAACCACTTCATTCAGGTGAATCAGAAGGTTAACCAGCAGATGGTGGCTCAAGCGATTGAATGGTTAGAACCTAAAGCGGATGAGCGAGTGCTGGATCTGTTTTGTGGCTTAGGTAACTTCAGTCTACCTATCACTCAACAATCGGCGTTTGTGGTTGGTGTTGAAGGTGTCGATGAGATGGTTCAGCAAGCCACATCGAATGCCCAATTGAACCAGTTGAGTAACACCGAGTTTTACCAAGCGAACCTTGAAGAAGACTTATCTGCACAAGCTTGGGCAAAAGAGAAATTTGATAAAATCTTACTGGACCCAGCTCGTGCTGGAGCGAGTGGTGTTGTTGATCAAATTTCAGCGTTAGGAGCGAAGCGTGTGGTTTATGTTTCGTGTAATCCTGCTACTCTAGCTAGAGATTCAGAGAGCTTAGAAAAGCAAGGCTACCAATTAGCCAAACTTGGTATGTTGGATATGTTCCCACACACCAGCCATTTAGAATCGATGGCTCTCTTTATCAAGGCTTAAAGGCCCGTAAATAAGGCTTAAAAATGAATGACAAAGGCGCAGGGACATCTGCGCTGATATCAATATGGTCGAACTAACTTGGAACCAGTTAGTCATATTGAATTGGGTATAAAACAGAATAACTAGGAAGGCACGATGGTTGCGGTACGAAGCGCACATTTAAACCCAAGCGAACAGTTTGAGCTAGAAAGTTGGATTGCGTCATTAAAGCAAGACGCAAAAACCTCGAATAAACTGAACAAAGTTTATCGTCACTGTGAAGAGCTATTAAAAGATCACGAGCAAGCATCACTCTTGCTATGGCGTGGACGCGAGATGATTGAAATCTTGGTCACGCTGTCGATGGATCGTGCAACATTAGTCGCAGCACAACTCTTCCCTGTGGTATCAAGTGGCGTTTTTGAGCGCGAAGCCTTCGAAGAAAGCTACGGCAAAGAAATCGTTAAGCTGATTGACGGCGTTGAAGAAATGGCGGCCTTGGGCCAGTTAAACGTAACCCTTGAAGGCAGTGCTGCTTCGGGTCAAGTTGATAACGTTCGACGCATGCTATTGGCCATGGTTGATGATTTCCGCTGCGTAGTTATCAAACTTGCGGAGCGAATCTGTAACCTTATCGAGGTGAAAAAAGCGCCTGATGCTGTGCGCCGCGCGGCAGCAAAAGAGTGTTCTAACATCTATGCCCCACTGGCAAACCGTTTAGGTATCGGCCAACTTAAGTGGGAAATCGAAGATTACGCCTTCCGCTACCAACAACCAGATACCTACAAGCAGATTGCAAAACAGCTGTCTGAGCGTCGTATCGTTCGTGAACAATACATCACAGATTTCGTTGATGATTTAACCGCAGAAATGCAGCGTTCAAACATCAATGCTGAAGTGAGCGGCCGACCAAAACACATCTACAGCATCTGGCGCAAAATGCAGAAGAAAGGCTTAGCCTTCGATGAGCTTTTTGACGTACGAGCAGTACGTATTATCGCTGACCAGCTACAAGACTGTTACGCTGGCCTTGGGGTGGTACACACTAAATACAAGCACCTCCCGAGCGAGTTTGATGACTATGTGGCGAACCCTAAGCCAAATGGTTACCAGTCGATTCATACCGTAGTACTTGGCCCTGAAGGCAAGACTATTGAGATTCAGATCCGTACTAAGCAAATGCACGAAGACTCTGAGCTTGGTGTGGCGGCGCACTGGAAGTACAAAGAAGGGGCTTCAAGCGGCCGTAGTGGCTACGATGAGAAAATTACTTGGTTGCGTAAACTTATCGATTGGCAAGAAGAGATGTCGGACTCTGGCGAGATGCTGGATGAAGTACGTAGCCAAGTCTTCGATGACCGTGTATACGCATTTACTCCACGTGGTGACGTGGTCGACTTACCAATGGGCGCAACCCCGTTGGACTTCGCTTACCACATCCACTCGATGGTCGGACACCGCTGTATCGGTGCCAAAGTAGCGGGACGTATCGTACCGTTCACTCATAAACTATCGATGGGCGACCAAGTTGAGATCATCACGCAGAAAGAACCGAACCCATCTCGTGACTGGTTAAACCCAACCACAGGCTTCGTTCACTCTGGACGTGCTCGAGCGAAAATCAACGCTTGGTTCCGCGCACAAAGCCGTGAGAAAAACCTAGAAGCGGGTCGTGACATCCTGGAAGTAGAGCTAGCCAAAGTAGGCGCAACTCTGAAAGATGCTGATCAATATGCACTAAGACGTTTTAACGTGAATACGCCAGACGAACTCTATGCAGGTATTGGTAGTGGCGACTTGCGTATTAACCAAGTGGTTAATCACATCAATGCGTTAGTGAACAAGCCAACGGCGGAAGAAGAAGACAAGAAAGCATTAGAGAAACTGCTTGAGTCGGAAAGCAAGCCAGCACAGCAGAGTCGCCCTAAGAAAGACGCGGTGGTAGTAGAAGGCGTTGATAATCTAATGACGCACCTTGCGCGCTGTTGTCAGCCGATTCCTGGTGATGTGATTAAAGGCTACATTACTCAAGGTCGTGGTATCTCGGTTCACCGTGCCGACTGTGAGCAGTTAAGTGAACTAAGCCTGCACGCACCAGAGCGTATCATTGATACCGTTTGGGGTAATGGCTTTGTCGGTTCTTACATTCTAACGCTGCGTGTTGAAGCACTAGAGCGTAATGGTTTGTTGAAAGACATCACCTCACTGTTCTCGAATGAAAAGATCAGCGTGACCACAATGAAAAGCCGTATTGACTACAAGCGTCAGCTATCGGTAATGGATTTCGATTTGGAAGTGACCAATATTGAAATCTTGAGTCGAGTGACCAGTCGAGTTGAACAAATCAAAGATGTTATGAGCGTAAAACGCCTAGGCTAGTTTTTACGTCGTACTTAGCTTTCTAACTGCGTTAGTTTCACTTATTTCACTCCATCACATAGGCAAGCTATGCTCAGGAGCCTCATAAGTTTACTGCCTTGTTAGAAGAACTAATTACTTAGTAAAAAAAGATAGCTGTCATTCCCTACAGTGAGGGACGAACGTGATAGGGAATCTCGCCAAGCGATTTGAGATCCCCAACTCGCTCATTCTTCGCTCTTGAGGATGACGGAAAGAATAGAAAGGTGAGTGGTTTTGGCTGCTCACCTTTTTTAGTTTTAGAAGACGTTATAAATTTAAAAATCAAAGACAGTGAATAGGAAGAAAACGATGAATCACCCGATTGAACAACTTGAACAGATCATGACTAAGCTGCGCGATCCAGAAGGTGGCTGTCCTTGGGATTTAAAACAAAATTTTGAAACAATTGTCCCGCATACTATCGAAGAGACCTATGAGGTGGTGGATGCGATCCACAACAAAGACTGGTCGAATCTGCAAGAAGAGCTTGGCGATTTACTGTTTCAGGTGATTTTTTACAGTCAGTTGGCGAAAGAGCAGGGGCTGTTTGAGTTTTCTGATGTGGTTGATGGCATCAATGAGAAGCTAACACGCCGTCACCCTCATGTGTTCTCGGATGCCGAGTTTGCTAGCGACGAAGAAATCAATGCGAATTGGGAAGCTGAAAAAGCCAAAGAAAAGGCACAAGCAGGCAAAACTCAAGAAAGTATTCTAGACTCAATACCAAACTCTCTACCTGCACTTTCGCGTGCTACAAAGATTCAAAAGCAGGTAGCGAAATATGGCTTCGATTGGGACTCAATTGGTCCAGTGGCCAACAAGGTAATAGAGGAAGTGGATGAGGTGCTAGAAGAGGCGCTTCAAGTGACACCAAACGAAGATTTGGTTGAAGAAGAGTTGGGTGATTTGCTGTTTGCAACGGTGAATTTGGTGCGACATTTAGGTAAAAACCCTGAATCGGCGCTCAATAAGGCCAACTTGAAGTTTTCACGTCGCTTTAAAGGGGTGGAAGAAAAAGTGCGTCAACAAGATAAAAGTCTGACCGATTTTTCACTACAACAGCTTGATTCCATGTGGGATGAGGTAAAAGTAGCGGAGAAAAGATAACCAAAGCTTTTATCATGAATTGATTTGAAGCAAAAAATAAAAAATAGCAGTGTGATAGATTTCACGTTGTGGCGATAAGGGGCTTCTGGTATATTTTCATCCCGTCCAGAAGTAGTCCATTTCCCTCATTCAACCAATTTCAGGTTAAACATGACGACAAATTACATTTTTGTTACTGGCGGGGTTGTATCCTCTCTAGGTAAAGGTATTGCTGCAGCATCTCTTGCGGCTATTTTAGAAGCTCGTGGTCTTAAAGTGACTATGATGAAGCTTGACCCTTACATCAACGTTGATCCAGGCACTATGAGCCCGACTCAGCACGGTGAAGTGTTCGTTACGGAAGATGGCGCTGAAACAGACCTTGACCTTGGTCACTACGAGCGATTCATTCGCACCAAGATGACTAAGCGTAACAACTTCACTGCAGGTCGTGTTTACTCAGACGTACTAGCAAAAGAGCGTCGCGGTGATTACCTAGGTGCAACTATTCAGGTTATCCCACACATCACTAACTCTATCAAAGAGCGTGTTATTTCTGGCGCTGAAGGCCACGATATCGCGATCGTTGAAGTTGGTGGTACGGTTGGTGATATCGAATCTCTACCATTCATGGAAGCGATTCGTCAGCTAGCAGTAGAACTAGGCCGTGAACGCGCAATGTTCATGCACCTAACGCTAGTACCTTACCTAGCAGCTGCGGGCGAAGTGAAAACTAAGCCGACTCAGCACTCTGTAAAAGAGCTACTGTCTATTGGTATTCAGCCTGACATCCTAGTTTGTCGTTCTGACCGCAACATTCCTTCGAATGAGCGTAAGAAAATCGCTCTGTTCTGTAATGTGCAAGAAAATGCAGTTATTTCAATGCGCGATGTTGACTCTATCTACAAGATCCCTCAGCTTATTAAAGCTCAAGGCACTGATGAACTTGTATGTAAGCGTTTCGGCATTACAGCTCCAGAAGCAGATCTGTCTGAATGGGAACAAGTAATTTACGAAGAAGCTAACCCAACGGGTGAAGTGACGATTGGTATGGTTGGTAAGTACATTGAACTACCAGACGCATACAAATCAGTAAATGAAGCGCTAAAACACGCAGGCTTGAAAAACCGCCTAAGCGTTAATATTAAATACGTAGATTCACAAGACGTTGAGTCTCGTGGCGTAGAAGTTCTAGAAGGCCTAGACGCAATTCTAGTACCAGGTGGCTTCGGTGACCGTGGTGTTGAAGGTAAGATTCTTGCTGCTCAATACGCACGTGAAAACAAAGTACCATACCTAGGTATCTGTCTAGGCATGCAAGTAGCACTTATCGAGTACGCTCGTAATGTTGCGAAAATGGAAGGTGCACACTCTTCTGAGTTCTGTTCTGAAACTAAATACCCTGTTGTTGGCCTAATCACTGAGTGGGTAGACGGCGAAGGTAAAGTTGAAGAGCGTACAGAGACATCTGATCTAGGCGGCACAATGCGTCTAGGTTCACAGCTTTGTCACCTAGCGAAAGGTACTAAAGCTTACGAACTATACGGTAGCGCGACGATCCATGAACGTCACCGTCACCGTTACGAAGTGAACAATAATCTTCGTCCACAAATTGAAAAAGCGGGCCTAAAAGTATCGGGTCTATCTGCGGACAAGAAACTGGTTGAAGTTATTGAGAACCCGAACCACCCATGGTTCGTTGCAGCTCAATTCCACCCAGAGTTCACTTCAACACCTCGCGATGGTCACCCATTGTTTGCAGGTTTCGTTAAAGCGGCTGGTGAGTTCCAGCGCGGCGAGTTAGAGAAGTAAAAGGAATACAGGTAGCAGCGTAAGTTGTGCTGCTACCTTTAAATTTGACATTTATATATTCAACGAGAAGGAAACATTCAATGTCTAAGATCGTTAAAGTTCTAGGTCGTGAAATCATCGATTCACGTGGTAACCCAACTGTAGAAGCTGAAGTACACCTAGAAGGCGGTTTCGTAGGTATGGCTGCTGCTCCATCTGGCGCATCTACTGGTTCTCGCGAAGCTCTTGAGCTACGTGACGGCGACAAATCACGTTTCCTAGGTAAAGGTGTTCTTAAAGCAATTGAAGCTGTAAACGGCCCAATCGCTGAAGCTCTAGTTGGTAAAGACGCTAAAGCTCAAGCTGACGTTGACCAAGTTATGATCGACCTTGACGGTACTGAGAACAAATCTCAGTTCGGCGCGAACGCTATCCTAGCTGTTTCTCTAGCGAACGCTAAAGCTGCTGCTGCAGCTAAAGGCATGCCTCTATACGAGCACATCGCTGAGCTAAACGGTACTGCTGGTCAGTTCTCTATGCCTCTACCAATGATGAACATCATCAACGGTGGTGAGCACGCTGATAACAACGTTGACATCCAAGAGTTCATGATCCAACCAGTTGGTGCTAAGACTCTTAAAGAAGGTCTACGTATCGGTGCTGAAGTATTCCACAACCTAGCTAAAGTTCTTAAGTCTAAAGGCTACAGCACTGCAGTTGGTGACGAAGGTGGTTTCGCTCCTAACCTTAAGTCTAACGCTGAAGCTCTAGAAGTTATCGCAGAAGCTGTTGCAGCTGCTGGTTACGAACTAGGTAAAGACGTTACTCTAGCTATGGACTGTGCTGCATCTGAGTTCTTCGACAAAGAAGCTGGCATCTACAACATGAAAGGCGAAGGTAAGACTTTCTCTTCTGAAGAGTTCAACCACTACCTAGCTGAGCTAGCTAACCAATTCCCAATCGTTTCTATCGAAGATGGTCTAGACGAGTCTGATTGGGCTGGCTTCAAGCACCAAACTGAACTACTAGGTGACAAGCTTCAACTAGTAGGTGACGATTTATTCGTTACTAACACTAAGATTCTTGCTGAAGGTATCGAGAAAGGCGTTGCTAACTCTATCCTTATCAAGTTCAACCAAATCGGTTCTCTAACTGAGACTCTAGCTGCAATCAAGATGGCTAAAGACGCAGGTTACACAGCTGTAATCTCTCACCGTTCTGGCGAAACTGAAGACGCAACTATCGCTGACCTAGCGGTAGGTACTGCTGCAGGTCAAATCAAGACTGGTTCTATGAGCCGTTCTGACCGTGTTGCTAAGTACAACCAACTAATCCGTATCGAAGAAGCTCTAGGTTCTAAAGCTCCTTTCAACGGTCTTAAAGAAGTTAAAGGTCAATAATTCCTAGCGAATTGTTAATCTAAGCTTTTTAAATGCCTCGCTTATGCGGGGCATTTTTTTGTCTGCAGAAAGGTAGAGTAAACAACCCCTAGGTTCTAAAGCTCCTCCTGTTACATATAAAGTTCGTCATTCCCTAGACTGACGAAGGAGGGAGTAGGGAATCTCATCACTGGTTCCTAACGACAATAATTCCCCGACTTATTGATTCCCTGACACCACATATCTCGCACCAATAAGCTCATTATGGTATATATGTGCCTTATTCTAGTTCCTTCTTTTTCAACCGGCGAAAGGTGTTATGCGAATTTTTGCTTTAGTACTGCTCATAGTGTTTGGCTGGCTACAACACACACTGTGGCTCGGTAAAAATGGTATCTCTGATTACTACGGTGTGAACAACGAAATCCAAGTTCAGCAGCAAGTAAATGAAAAATTAAAAATTCGAAATGATGAGATGTTTGCAGAAATCGACGATCTACGCCAAGGCTTAGACGCGATTGAAGAACGCGCGCGTCATGAGCTTGGAATGGTTAAAGAAGGCGAAACGTTTTATCGCATCATTGGTGAGGAATCCCATTAATGTTGACTCAACCTCAAAGCGTGATTGCCGTTGTCCCTGCTGCGGGCGTGGGTAGCCGAATGAAGGCTGACCGTCCGAAGCAATACCTTAAGATCAATGGCAAAACGATTTTAGAGCATACTGTTGAGAAGCTATTGGCTCACCCTCAAGTCTCTCAAATTGTCGTCGCAATCAGTGATGATGACCCATACTACCCAGAGCTACCCCTTACTCAGAATCCACAAGTGATTCGAGTCGCTGGCGGAAGTGAAAGAGCGGACTCCGTTCTTTCTGCTTTAGATTATATCGAGAAGCAACAGCTCGGTGATTGGGTGATGGTGCATGACGCCGCAAGACCTTGTGTTCAGCTAAGTGACATCGACAAGTTGATTTCTACGGCGATGAGCCATGATGTCGGGGCGATATTAGCCGCTCCAGTTCGAGACACGATGAAGCGAGGTGCTCAAGGGCAAATCGAGCATACTGTTGAACGAGCCGATTTATGGCATGCACTTACACCACAGATGTTCAGAGCGGAACCTCTGTGGAATGTATTGAGCGAAGCGCTTAAACAAGGCGTTTCGATTACCGACGAAGCCTCTGCTTTTGAATGGAAAGGCTTCTCGCCCGCTTTAGTCGCCGGGCGTTCAGATAATTTTAAGATTACTCAGCCAGAAGACTTAGCGCTTGCTGAGTTCTATTTAAGTCAGAATAAGGAATAATGATGATTCGTATTGGCCATGGCTTTGATGTACATAAGTTTGGTGGTGAAGGTCCGGTAATTATTGGTGGCGTGAGCATCCCTTACGAACAAGGTCTTATCGCACATTCAGATGGTGACGTTGCCCTTCACGCGTTGTGTGACGCTCTGTTAGGTGCGATCGCCGCGGGCGATATTGGTCGTCATTTCCCAGACACTGACGATGAATGGAAAGGCGCAGACAGCCGTGAGCTATTGAAAGATGTGTACCGTCGAGTAAAAGAACAGGGCTACGTGATTGGTAATGCCGATATTACTATCATGGCGCAAGCGCCAAAAATGGCACCTCATATAGACTCTATGTGCCAAGCTATTGCACAAGATTTAGAAACCAGCATCAGTAATGTGAACGTAAAAGCAACGACAACAGAGCGTTTAGGCTTTACGGGTCGCAAAGAGGGCATCGCATGTGAAGCGGTGGTCCTAATTACCAAAAGTGCGTAAGCACCAACACGAAAAGAACAGCATGTCAGATATTTTATCTTCATTGGCTTATCTAAACGGTAAACCAACTGCGAAAGCAAAACTAAAAGCGAAAGCTGAACACTTTGTCGTTAATGAAGACTTGGGTTTTGAATTTACCGGTGAAGGCGAACATCTCATGGTTCGTATACGTAAAACGGGTGAGAACACTAGCTTCGTGGCAAATGAGTTGGCTAAAGCTTGTGGTGTTAAGTCGAAAGACGTGAGCTGGGCGGGTTTAAAAGACCGTCACGCAGTAACCGAGCAGTGGTTGAGCGTCCACCTACCGAAAGGTGAGCCTGACTTTTCAGCGTTCTTAGCACAGTACCCAAGCATCGAAATTCTAGCGACAGCACGACACAATAAAAAGTTACGTCCAGGCGATTTAGTTGGCAACCAATTTGAGTTGACCTTGTCTGAAGTAACGGATTGCGATGATGTCGTAAAGCGTTTAGAAAAAGTTGCTCAAGTGGGCGTGCCAAACTACTTTGGTGCTCAGCGTTTTGGTAACGAAGGTAACAACCTGTCGGAAGCTCGTCGTTGGGGCCGTGATAACGTTCGTACTCGTAATCAGAACAAACGTAGCTTGTACCTTTCTGCAGCTCGCTCGTGGATTTACAACCTAATCCTTTCAGACCGTATTGAGCAAGATGTATTTGCCTCGGCATTGGTTGGCGATATCGTGGTTAAAGACGGTGCCCAGCTAACGGTAACGGCTGAAAACCTTGAATCTGTAAAGCAAGATATCGCGAATGGTACTGCATTGGTGACTGTAGCGTTGGCCGGTGATAACGCTTTGCCAACAACAGATGAGTCTCAAGTCTTAGAGCAGAAACACCTTGATGCTGAACCGGATTTGATGGCTCTGATTCGTGGTAACCGTATGCGTCACGACCGCCGTGAAGCGTCGCTGAAACCTACTGATCTAACGTGGGAAGTAAGTGAAGATAATGTCACTCTGAAGTTCTCTCTTGATGCAGGCTGCTTTGCGACGGCTATCGTTCGTGAATTGGTTGAAGAAGTACACGTAGAGAGAAGCTACGAGCAGTAATGATTCTGCTTGGCACTAAGTGACTTAATATTGGAATTTAAGTCACTTGGCATTGGAATATGAAGAAAGGATACAGAATGAAGATTTTACTCAGCAACGATGATGGTGTGCATGCTCAAGGTATTCATGAGCTAGCAGATGAATTACGTGATCTTGCTGAAGTTATCATAGTGGCACCTGACCGTAATCGTTCAGGCGCTTCAAATTCATTAACTTTAGAACAGCCTTTACGCGTTCAAGAGATCGCAGAAAGCACCTATTCAGTACAAGGGACACCAACCGATTGTGTGCATTTCGCATTAAATGAACTGCTAAAGGATGATATGCCTGATCTGGTATTAACGGGCATTAACCACGGCGCGAACCTGGGTGATGACGTGTTGTACTCAGGTACAGTCGCAGCCGCAATGGAAGGGCACTTCTTAGGCGTTCAATCGGTGGCGTTTTCTCTGGTTGGTAAAAAACATTTTAAGACAGCGGCAGCGATTGCTCGTCGTATTGTCGAACAACATTTAGCAAAACCAATCCCAACCAACCGCTTGTTAAACGTCAATGTGCCGGATCTCGCTTTAGAACAGCTATCAGGGACTCAGGTTACTCGCCTTGGCGCACGTCATCATGCTGAAGATATGATTAAGCAAAAAGACCCGCGTGGTCATGATATCTATTGGCTTGGTCCTCCGGGTAAAGAGCAAGATGCTGGAGAAGGGACTGACTTCTATGCGATTGAGCATGGTTATGTATCAGTAACACCATTGCAGGTTGATCTGACGGCGCACGAATCTTTGGGCGCTATGACAACATGGTTAGGGGAGAAGTAAGTGAGTAACCCACAAGCAGAACGCTTAATTACTTTTCTGATTGAAAATGGCATCCGAGACCAAAAAGTACTGGATGCGATTTATCAACTGCCAAGAGAGAGTTTTTTGTCTCAGGCTATGTATCATCAGGCTTATGACAATAATGCGCTGCCTATTGGGCAAGGGCAGACCATCTCACAGCCGTATATTGTTGCTAAAATGACAGAATTACTTGAGCTGCAACAAGATAGCCGAGTTTTGGAAATCGGAACCGGTTCTGGCTACCAAACTGCTGTTTTAGCTCAACTTGTTGATCATGTTTATTCGGTTGAAAGAATAAAGTCGCTACAATGGGACGCTAAGCGTCGGCTAAAGCAGCTCGATTTTTATAATATTTCAACCAAACATGGTGATGGCTGGCAAGGTTGGTCCTCTAAAGGGCCTTTTGATGCAATTATCGTAACCGCTGCTGCAGAGTCTATTCCTCAAGCACTTTTGCAACAGCTCAAAGATGGCGGTCGCCTATTGATTCCGGTTGGTGATGACGAACAACAGTTATTGAAGATCGTGCGTCATGGTGATGAGTTTTTGTCGAGTGTCATCGAGATGGTGCGATTTGTACCTCTGGTGCCTGGTGAGTTAGCTTAATAAAAGACTGATGGTGTAGGTGGATAGAGAGTCGATGCGTTCGAAGTTGTTAAAAGGAAGTTCCTTGCTGCTTAGCTGTGCCCTTGTTGGGTGTGCAGCGAATTCGCCTGCGCCAGTTTCAAGCCTAAGTAAAAACTACTCATCGGTTGATCGCGGTAGCTACCGTGGCAGTTACTACGAAGTGAAAAAAGGCGATACGCTTTATTTCATCGCGTATGTCACCAATAAAGATGTACAAGACCTGATTAGCTATAACAAACTTGCGGCCCCTTATACCATCCACCCGGGGCAGAAGCTTAAGTTGTGGCGTCCTAGCTATAACGCGCCAGCCTATGGTAAATCAACGGTTGTAGCCGCAGCAGTCGCTGATCCTGTTGCCGCGTCCACAGCATCATCGACGGCAAGTAAACCTAAAGCTACTCCACAACAGAGTAAAAACTCTAAACCTGCGCCAGCTCAAACTACCACCAAAGTGGCGAAAAAAGATCCACCAAAGAAGGTTGAACAATCCAAATCAAAGGAGTATGTTGGGTCTAAAGGTAAACAGAATGTTACACCGTCCACCAAACCAACAAGTGATAAAGTATCCAAATGGTTATGGCCAACAAAGGGGAGAGTAATTAAGAATTTCTCTGTAGGCGAACAAGGAAATAAAGGCATAGACATAGCAGGACAGCGAGGTCAGCCAATAGTATCTACTGCAGGGGGAACGGTTGTTTATTCGGGTAATGCATTACGAGGCTACGGCAATCTAGTGATTGTGAAGCATAATGATAATTACTTAAGTGCATACGCGCATAACGACCGACTATTAGTATCTGAAGGGCAAAGTGTGAAACCAGGGCAGAAGATTGCAACAATGGGAAGCTCTGGAGCCAGCAGTGTTAGGCTGCACTTTGAGATTCGTTACCAAGGTAAATCCGTCAATCCAAAACGATATTTACCTTAAATACAATACCAACTAATCACGTATTGTATTAAGTGACATAGTCATTTAGCGACATATGAAGTTGTAATGTCATGCTAATTTCGCCAGGGGGAGGCGTTATGAGTATAAGCAATGCAGTAACCAAAGAAGAGTTCGATCTTGACCAAGTAACCACGGAATCGGAAATACTTGAGCAAGGGAAGCGAACAGCTACTAAGAAAGCCGAAGTTAAAGAAGAAACTGAAGTTACTTCTAAGAGTTTAGATGCGACGCAACTGTATCTAGGCGAAATCGGTTTCTCACCACTACTAACCGCTGAAGAAGAGGTGCTTTACGCACGTCGAGCTCTACGCGGTGATGAAGCAGCACGCAAACGCATGATCGAAAGTAACCTGCGTTTGGTAGTGAAAATTTCCCGTCGTTATAGCAACCGTGGCTTGGCGCTTCTCGATCTAATCGAAGAAGGCAACCTAGGTTTGATTCGCGCCGTAGAGAAATTTGACCCAGAGCGTGGCTTCCGTTTTTCTACTTACGCGACATGGTGGATTCGTCAGACCATAGAGCGTGCCCTGATGAATCAGACTCGCACTATCCGTTTGCCTATTCATGTTGTGAAAGAGCTGAACATCTACCTACGTACTGCAAGAGAACTATCACAAAAGCTTGACCACGAACCAACAGCTGAAGAGATCGCTTCTAAGCTAGATAAGCCGGTTGGTGATGTGAGTAAGATGCTTCGTCTAAACGAAAGAGTGAGCTCTGTAGATACGCCAATTGGTGGTGATGGTGAGAAAGCACTGTTGGATATTATTCCTGACATCAACAATTCTGACCCAGAGGTTTCAACTCAAGATAGTGATATCAAGAACTCACTGATCTTCTGGCTTGATGAACTGAATCCTAAGCAGAAAGAAGTGCTTGCACGTCGATTTGGACTACTAGGTTATGAACCGTCAACGCTAGAAGAAGTTGGCCGTGAAATCAGCCTGACTCGTGAGCGAGTTCGTCAAATACAAGTTGAAGGTCTGCGTCGTCTACGTGAGATCCTAATCAAGCAAGGTTTGAACATGGAAAACCTGTTCAACGTTGAAAACGACTAAACGATATTTATTGATATCGAAAAAAAACGCTGACTTAATGTCAGCGTTTTTAGTTTCTGGTGTCTTAAGTTTCTTAATTTACTAGCCTATGAGCTAGACCACTTTTGACTACAGTAGCTTCTTCAAGCGGTATAACTCTTCTAGTGCCTGGCGTGGTGTTAGATCATCAGGATCCACGTTCGCTAATGCTTGTTCTACTTCACTTGGCTCAGGGATAAGGCTCAGTTGGTTTGCTATATCAACGCCGCTTGGCTTCGATGTAGGAGATTCAATACTCAATGCTTCAAGTTGTGTCAGCTTCGCACGAGCGTTCTTGATCACGGCCTTTGGTACACCAGCTAATCCTGCAACTGCTAAGCCGTAAGATTTACTCGCTGCGCCTTCTTGAACTGCGTGCATAAAGGCGATGCTGTCACCGTGCTCTACTGCGTCTAAGTGAACGTTGGCCAGTGTTGGAATCTGGTTTGGTAGTTCGGTTAGCTCAAAGTAGTGCGTAGCAAACAGTGTCATCGCATTGATTTGATTCGCTAGCCACTCTGCACTTGCCCAAGCTAGAGATAGACCATCGTAAGTGCTGGTACCACGACCGATTTCATCCATCAGCACTAGGCTGTTTGGTGTTGCATTGTGCAGGATATTAGCCGTTTCCGTCATCTCAACCATGAAGGTTGAACGCCCAGACGCTAGATCATCCGATGCACCAATTCGAGTAAAGATACGGTCGATAGAGCCAATGGTTGCGCTTTCAGCTGGCACATAACAACCGATATGCGCCATTAGCGCGATAAGTGCTGTTTGACGCATGTAAGTCGATTTACCACCCATGTTTGGACCTGTGATGATCAGCATCTTACGCTTATCGTTAAGGTCAATTGGGTTAGCAATGAATGGTTCGTCCATCACTTGCTCAACCACTGGGTGACGGCCTGCTTGGATTTGGACGCCAGCGGATTCCGTCATAGTCGGGCGGCAGTAATCGAGAGTGTCTGCACGTTCGGCTAAGTTCTGTAAGACATCAAGCTGAGACACAGAAGAGGCGATGTTTTGTAGTCGCTCTAAATGTGGCAGTAGCAAATCAAACAGCTCTTCCCATAACTGCTTCTCGATAGCCAGAGCCTTCGACTTAGAGTTTAGAACTTTGTCTTCGTGCTCTTTTAGCTCGGGAATAATGTAGCGCTCAGCGTTCTTTAGTGTTTGACGACGTACATAGTGTGGCGGCACAAGGTGGCTTTGCCCGCGGCTTACCTGAATAAAGAAACCGTGTACGTTGTTGTAACCCACTTTTAGTGTGTCGATACCATGACGTTCACGCTCTTCTTGTTCGAGTTGGTCAAGGAATTCGGTTGCACCAGCGGCTAGGTTACGCCACTCGTCTAGTTCAGCATTGTAGCCTTCTGCGATCACACCGCCATCGCGGATAACCACGGGTGGGTTCTCTTTGATGGCGCGCTCTAGTAGTTCTGAGACCTCATCTAAAGGAGAAGCATACTGAGCTAACTGAGTGAGGTATGGGTGCTTAAGTTGGGTTAGCGTTTCTGCAAGTTCTGGTAGGTATTCCATCGCTTGACGAAGTCGCGCCATATCACGAGGGCGAGCCGAGCGAAGTGCCAATCGAGCCAAAATACGCTCAATATCACCAATCTGCTTTAGGGTTGGCTGCAGCTCAGTGAATAGCGCCAAATCTTTCATCTCACCAATCGCGTCTAGGCGCTGATCGAGTGCCGAGATATTACGCATTGGTTGATGTAACCAACGCTTAAGCATACGACTACCCATTGCGGTTGCAGTGTGGTCCAGAACTTCAGCAAGGGTGTTATCGGTACCACCACCAAGATTTTGTGTGATCTCTAGGTTGCGGCGAGTTGCAGCATCAAGGATCACCGAGTGATCTTGCTTGTCCATGGTCAGTGAACGGATATGTGGAAGTGCTGTGCGTTGTGTATCTTTCACATACTGAATAAGACAGCCGGCTGCACATAAGCCAAGCTTCGCGCCTTCAACGCCAAAACCAACAAGGTCACGAGTACCAAACTGTTGGTTCAACTGCTGCTTAGCGGTATCTAGTTCAAATTCCCATACTGGGCGGCGACGATTGCCAGTGCGGCTTGCCATTAACTCAACGGGTTCGAAATCCTCAGGGAACAACAACTCGCGCGGAGAAGTTCTCTGCAGTTCTGCTGCCATTGCTTCTTCGGTTTCTGGTTCACACAGTTGGAATCGGCCAGAGGTAATGTCTAGCGTCGCGTAACCAAACTTGCCATTGTGGTGGTAGATAGCGGCAATCAAATTGTCGACGCGTTCAGAAAGCAGTGCTTCGTCAGTTACGGTACCTGGTGTCACGATACGCACAACCGCACGCTCTACAGGGCCTTTTGAAAGTGCTGGATTACCAATCTGTTCACAAATTGCTACGGATTCTCCGAGTTGCACTAACTTAGCTAGATACCCCTCAACGGCATGGTATGGGACGCCGGCCATTGGGATTGGCTCACCATTTGAAGAGCCGCGTTTGGTCAGTGAAATATCGAGGAGTTGAGACGCTTTTTTTGCGTCATCGTAGAAAAGCTCGTAGAAATCGCCCATGCGGTAGAACAGCAGAATTTCTGGGTTTTCTGCTTTCAGTTTTAGGTACTGTTGCATCATGGGGGTATGTTTTTGATCGGCTTTCACAGTTAACTTCTTTCGTTTATTTCTATTGCGGCTTAGGATACGTGAAAGCGTTTCGTGCGAAAAGCGGCTGAAGCGAAAAGATGCGTATCCAAATGTTCTAATGGTAAATAAAGGGAAGCTGATAATGCAGATGACTCAAGATCTTAGTGAAAAACTCGGACTGTTGCTTGCAGAGCACAATCAGGTGTTGGTCACCGCCGAGTCTTGTACTGGTGGCGGTGTAGCAAGTGCGGTAACGGATATCGCGGGCAGCTCTGCTTGGTTTGATCGCGCTTTTGTCACGTATAGCAATGAAGCAAAGCAAGAGATGATTGGCGTACAGTTAGAAACCTTAGTGGAATTTGGTGCGGTCAGTGAACCTGTCGTCATAGAAATGGCTAAAGGTGCGCTAGAGCATTCGAACGGAACCATCGCGGTGTCAATTAGTGGTATTGCAGGTCCTGGTGGCGGTACAAAAGAGAAGCCCGTTGGTACGGTATGCTTTGCTTGGAAGGCGCTAAGTGGTTGGAATAAAGTGGAAACGCATGTATTTGCCGGTGACAGATCACAAGTACGCCAACAAGCCACGCACCATGCCCTGCAAGTTATTTATGATTACCTATCAATGGAAGACAAGTAACATTTGTACAAATTATTTTCATACAGGTATAGACACTGTATGAATCAACAGTATAATAAAAGCCAATTAGTCACCCCTATGTGGGTTCGAAATAGATTCTAAATCGCTTGTTTCACGACAACCGATTATCTGGAGATAGTAATGGACGAGAATAAACAAAAAGCGTTAGCCGCAGCCCTTGGTCAGATTGAAAAACAATTTGGTAAAGGCTCTATCATGCGTCTTGGTGACAACCGCACAATGGATGTAGAAACAATTTCTACTGGTTCTCTATCTCTAGATATCGCACTAGGTGCTGGTGGTCTACCGATGGGGCGTATCGTTGAAATCTATGGTCCAGAATCTTCAGGTAAAACAACGCTAACACTTGAGCTGATTGCTGCAGCACAAAAAGTAGGTAAAACTTGTGCTTTCGTTGATGCTGAGCACGCACTAGACCCAATCTACGCTCAAAAGCTTGGTGTTGATATCGATGCACTTCTTGTTTCTCAACCAGATACTGGTGAACAAGCTCTAGAAATCTGTGATGCTCTAGCGCGTTCTGGTGCTATCGACGTATTGGTTGTCGACTCAGTAGCAGCACTAACACCAAAAGCTGAAATCGAAGGCGAAATGGGCGACAGCCACATGGGTCTTCAAGCTCGTATGCTTTCTCAAGCAATGCGTAAGCTGACTGGTAACCTTAAGCAGTCTAACTGTATGTGTATCTTCATTAACCAAATCCGTATGAAGATTGGTGTAATGTTTGGTAACCCAGAAACAACAACGGGTGGTAACGCACTTAAGTTCTACGCATCTGTTCGTCTTGATATTCGCCGTACTGGCTCTATCAAAGAAGGTGACGAGATCGTTGGTAACGAAACGCGCATTAAGGTTGTTAAGAACAAGATTGCTGCACCGTTTAAACAAGCTGAAACTCAAATCCTATACGGCCAAGGCTTTAACCGCGAAGGTGAGTTGATTGACCTAGGTGTTAAGAACAAGCTAGTTGATAAAGCCGGTGCTTGGTACAGCTACAAAGGCGACAAGATCGGTCAGGGTAAATCGAACTCTTGTAAGTTCCTACGTGAAAACCCAGAGATCGCTCTAGAGCTAGATACTAAACTTCGTGACTTGCTACTGACTCCAGCTGTTTTAGAAGAGAAAGAAGCAGAGAAAGAAGAAGAGAACGAAGAGTTTTAATCTAAATCGTTACTCTTAGCTAAGAACTTGAAGCCTCGCATTGTATGCGGGGCTTTTTTATTGGCTGACACATCCACCGTGCTTCCTCAGTTTCTCATTTTGGCGTTCGCTATCTGCAACCCTTCAAAGCTAAGCCACTGATTTTTTTTGAGCGATAAGATCATTTATTGTTGTGGTTTGCCTTTGCAGTAAAAGGACTCCAGTAAGGGATCAATAATGGATGGGTAAATATTGAGGCCGTCTAGCTTCTGTTTGAAGATATTTTGACTCTTTCGATTGTTGGTAAAAACAAAAGCATACATGGAAATGATGTTGTCCCGGAAAGCTGAATTAGTGATACGAATGTAGATATTTTTTACATTGCACTGCGATAGCTCGAGGTGATTGATGTATGAGGTCACTTCGGGGGCAGTGATTGTATTTGATTGGTCATGAACATAAAGCGTGGCACTACCAAACGAATAGGACTGGTAGTTGTCTTTATCTAAAAATGGCGCTCGTTCTTTGTCGTAATGAATGGAGTAGTAGGCGACCAATATGAAGCCAAGCCACAGGGCACATAAATTTAACGTAAATTGACGAGGAAACTTGGTTTTCGTTTTCTGAGTACTGACTGGTTGGTGTAAATCTGGGCTTATCTTTGCGTCATCAATGTTAGTGTCTGCATTCTCCAATTCAAGTTGCAATTCAGCCTCAGCGAACGGCTTAATTTCTTCAACTTTCGGAGCTTGTTGCTTTGGTGAAATCACCAATAAGTAACCTTGCTTACTGATCGTTTTGAGCTCTAACTCATTAGTATCTAAATTTTTGAATACTTTACGAATATAACTAATGGTGTTGGTTAGGGACTGATCGGTAACCAACACACCTTGCCAACACTCTTCAAACAACTCCTCTCGTGAAACGCATCTATCTTGGTGCTTTAACAAGTACAACAGAACCTTGAACGGCAGAGGGCGCATGCTGACCGTGATATCCGCTGGATGGTGAGTCAGTGTCCTTATCTCAATATCAATAGTGATGGAATCGGTGATATTACGCATTTGATTCATGGGCTTAGTAATTTAAATGAAGTTCATTTTGGCGGGCGGTACTTTAAGCATAGGAGGGCTGTCTGTAACTGTAAAATCTCATTGGTTATATAAAGATTACATTTAGCGATGTCGTTATGTTTTTGTTTGGCAATG
Source organism: Vibrio sp. Makdt (assembly GCF_027587015.1). NCBI lineage: Bacteria > Pseudomonadati > Pseudomonadota > Gammaproteobacteria > Vibrionales > Vibrionaceae > Vibrio > Vibrio sp. Makdt. The sequence goes on along the minus strand of NZ_JAPPTH010000004.1, from coordinate 328,448 downwards.
GTTTGTGGTGGGAACGAGGGCTGGTTGCTAACGTAATGCCGCCTCGAGCTTGGGTGATAGCTTGACTTCTAATCGTTGTTTTAAAGGTAATTAGGATGCCAGAAATTAAACAGAAAAACTCTCAATCGGTGAATCAGCTGTTGCAAGAGTATAAGGACGTCACTTCCATAGAGTCCTTTCAACTGGATGTTGTTCAGTCTCTTACTAAGATTTTTGCCGATAAAGAGAAGAGCCTTGAACGCTGCGACAAGGTGACCTTACTAAAGGTTGCTCAGCAGCATATTGATCAAGAAATTGATTTCTCTCTTTCTGTTGGTTTCGACGATGCGGTTCCTATCCTCAATCAAATACGAAAAGTAATCGAAGCTGCCTAAGCGTTGAATTTGCGCCCGAGGGTTAATAAACGTTTTTACTGACTTCGCAGGTGCGAATTATGAATGACATATAGATAAGAGATGTTCGATTTGAATGTCTTTAGATAATAGCAACACAGTCAGCTACAACAGCCATTTTTAGAATTACATTGAAAGGAATAAACATGAACACAGTGACATTTATGGGCGATAAAATCGCACTAGCAGGTGACTTCCCACAAAAAGGTGAAGTACTTACTACACCAGCAATGACATCGGTATCGTTAGCACCACTAACGATTTCAGAAAAACAAGCTGATTTTAAACTGATCTACTTGTTCCCAAGCGTTGATACACCAGTATGTTCAAGCAGTACTAAGGTGATCTCTGAACTAGCAGAGCTAAAATCTGAGTCAGTAGATGTATATACGGTTTCAACCGATCTACCATTTGCGCTTGCTCGCTACCAAGAGAGCGAAGGTGTGAAAGGCATTGAGCAGCTATCGGTATTCAAAAATCCAGAGCTATTAAAAGCATTCGGTACTCAGTTTGAAGAGCATGCACTATCTGGCTTATCAGCTCGTGCAGTTATCCTACTAGATGCGAACAATGTAGTTTTACACAGCGAACTGGTTTCGGAAGTGACTGAAGAGCCAAACTACAACGCTATTGTTGAAGCTCTGAAAGCTTAATCATAGCGAGAGGCCTTGGTGAATTTTGGGCACCAAGGCTTTACCGTTAATTAGGCGAAACTTTATGGATTACAATATTTTGCTGAACCTTAGTTGGTTTCGGTCTACGCTTATAATTCAGATGCTTGCCGTGAATGACAGGCAAGTAAGTAAAGAATAGAATCAGATACAAGGTGTCACGCATTGGTAAAATCTAAGCCTGCAATTTTTGTCATGATTACAGCGCTAGGTGCATTTATTCTGGCAATCGTATTACTCATTCAACCGATCTCTTTAAGAGGGAGTCAATGGGCGTGTAACCTTAAACATGTGGGTTTTGTTACGCCATCGTATGCGCAGTACTCTGAGTTGAATGAATTTATGCTGTACTCATTTAGTTCTGACGAAGATTTTTTTGTCAGCGATAGGATTCAAACCGTGAATCAGCAGGGGGCAGTCGAAACGGCAGAGGTAGTGTTTGTCGGAAAATACACATTGCAAGATAATCATTTAGAGATGGTATTTAATGAAGTGAACTTCAGACATAAACACCCGAATGACATGATCAATCGTAATCAGGCGCTGTATAAGGGTTTTACGATTCAATATGATATTGAATTGGAAGATGATTTTCTTTATCTGTTCTCTGCCAATAATAGTGAAGAGTTCAATCATATCTGCACTAAGCGCTAGCCTTCCATAATCAGTAATACCCAGTGCGTTCTCTTACTTATCAGAGTGATTGAAGCCTCCCCCATAAACATTCATCACACCGGTTTTCTTCATATCTACTTGGTACAACCTAGTGGAATATTCTTCATTTTCGCTAATTCCAACTAAAATCCTACCCAAGGGCGTCTTTTCTACAAGAAAACTAGTCGAAGCCTTAACCATGATCTACAATACGGCAAAATTCTAACTCGACTATTTTCAGGAAGAGCTGCATGTACATGAGCACTGATGAGGTTCGCAACGCGTTCCTTAAGTTCTTTGAGAGCAAAGGACACCAAATCGTAGACAGTTCATCGTTAGTTCCACATAACGATCCAACCCTGCTATTCACTAACGCAGGTATGAACCAATTCAAAGATTGTTTCTTAGGCGCCGAAAAGCGTGCCTACACTCGAGCGACTACGGCTCAACGTTGTGTACGTGCTGGCGGTAAACACAATGACCTTGAAAACGTAGGTTTCACGGCTCGTCACCACACATTCTTTGAAATGCTTGGTAACTTCAGCTTTGGTGACTACTTCAAAGAAGACGCGATTGCGTTTGCTTGGGAATTCCTAACAGAAACTCTTCAACTGCCAAAAGACCGTCTACTGGTAACGGTATACGAGACGGATGACGAAGCATTCGATATCTGGAACAAAAAAGTAGGTGTACCTGCTGACCGTATCGTTCGTATCGGCGACAAAGAAGGCGGTAAACAGTTCGAGTCTGATAACTTCTGGACAATGGGTGACACAGGTCCTTGTGGTCCATGTACTGAAATTTTCTACGATCACGGTGAACACATTTGGGGCGGCCGTCCAGGTACACCTGAAGAAGATGGTGACCGTTTCATTGAGATCTGGAATAACGTATTCATGCAGTTCAACCGTCACGCAGACGGCACAATGGAACCGCTACCTAAGCCTGCTGTTGATACAGGTATGGGTATTGAGCGTATCTCTGCAATCATGCAAGGCGTACACTCTAACTACGAAATCGATGTATTCCAAAAGCTAATCAAAGCAACAGCTGAAACGATCGGTTACGAAGACCTATCAAACCAGTCACTACGCGTTATTGCTGACCACATCCGCTCTTGTTCATTCCTGATCGCTGATGGCGTTATGCCTTCAAACGAAGGTCGTGGTTACGTTCTACGTCGTATCATCCGTCGTGCTGTTCGTCACGGTAACAAGCTTGGTGCACAAGGTGTATTCTTCCACAAACTTGTGGGCGTACTGGCTGAAGTAATGGGTTCTGCAGCTGAAGAGCTTAAGAAGCAACAAGAGCTGGTTGAAAAAGTACTTCGTATCGAAGAGGAAAACTTTGGTCGTACGCTAGAGCGCGGCATGGTTATCCTGAACGAAGCACTAGACGCACTTGAAGGCAAAGAGCTAGACGGTGAAACAGTATTCAAACTTTACGATACCTACGGATTCCCAGCTGACTTAACTAACGATGTTGCTCGTGAGCGTGACTTCACTATTGATGAAGCAGGCTTCGAGAAGGCGATGGAAGTTCAGCGTCAGCGTGCACGTGAAGCTGGCCAATTCGGTACTGACTACAACGCGACGATCAAAGTTGAAACCAACACTGAGTTCTGTGGTTACACTGGTACAGAAGGTGCTGGTGAGATTTCTGCACTGTTCGTTGAAGGCGAAGAGGTTGCTTCTCTGTCTGCGGGCGATAAAGCAATCATCATCCTTGAAGAGACGCCATTCTATGCTGAATCAGGCGGTCAATGTGGTGATACAGGTACTCTGAAAACAGCTTCAGGTCTTTTCAAAGTAGAAGATACTCAAAAGCTAGGTAACGCATTTGCACACCATGGTGAGCTAGTTGAAGGTGTGTTCGCTAAAGGCGATAAAGTAGAAGCAACCGTAGACGCTGAGCGTCGTGCTGCTATCTCATTAAACCACTCTGCAACTCACTTACTTCATGCTGCACTGCGCGAAGTGCTTGGTGAGCACGTTGCTCAGAAAGGTTCTTTGGTTAAGCCAGACAACCTACGTTTTGATTTCTCTAACCTTGAAGCTGTAACACCGGCACAGATTAAAGAAGTAGAGCGTTTGGTTAACGCACAAGTTCGTAAGAACCATGCAATTGAAACCAACATCATGGACATCGAGTCAGCGAAAGAAAAAGGTGCAATGGCACTGTTTGGCGAGAAGTACGATGATGAAGTTCGCGTTCTGTCTATGGGCGATTTCTCTACTGAGCTTTGTGGTGGTATTCACGCTTCAAACACAGGTGATATTGGTCTATTCAAGATCACTTCTGAAGGTGGTATTGCTGCGGGTATTCGTCGTATTGAAGCGGTAACGGGTGAAGCTGCACTAGATGCAGTAGAAGCTCAAGCTAACGCTTACGAAGAGAAACTAGCGGAGTCAGCTAAGAAAGCAAAATCTTTAGAGAAAGAAATCCAACTGCTTAAAGAAAAGATGGCTGCAGCAGAAAGTGCAAACATCATGGGCAAAGTAGAAGAAATCTCTGGTACTAAGGTACTGGTTGCTGCCATTGAAGGTGCAGACAACAAGAACCTACGTACTATGGTTGATAACGCTAAAAACCAAGTGGGCAGCGGCATCATCCTGATCGCTAACGTAGCAGACGGTAAAGTTGGCTTGATTGCAGGTGTAACTAAAGACCTTATCGGCAAAGTAAAAGCCGGTGACCTAGTTAAGATGGTTGCTGAGCAAGTTGGCGGTAAAGGTGGCGGTCGTCCAGATATGGCTCAAGCGGGCGGTACTGACGTTGAAGCACTACCTGAAGCGCTTAAATCTGTACGTACTTGGCTAGAAGAGCGTCTTTAAGCTTAAGTAATTGACACAAAGATGCCCAATCAGTTGATTGGGCATCTTTTATTTTGCCTATTGGAAGAGTGTCTCAACCAGGTTTGATTGAGATTAACTAAGAAGTTTAATGTCAGCGTTACACTTCTTGGTTAATTTTTTATTGCTTCGCCATGACGCGGAGCGTGTGTTTTTTTGTCATATATAGACATTGGTCTTGGGAAGGTGAGGACGGGTGAAAATGCCTCTTATCGTGCAGAAGTTTGGCGGAACGTCGGTGGGTTCAATAGAACGAATCCAACATGTAGCAGAGAAAATCATTGAAGCGAAAAATGAAGGCAATCAGGTTGTGGTTGTGGTCTCTGCTATGTCAGGTGAAACGAATCGGTTGGTTAACTTAGCCACTCAAATCGATAGCGTACCAAATGCTAGAGAATTGGATGTGTTGTTAACGGCTGGAGAACAAGTTTCCATGGCACTGTTGGCGATGACGCTGCACAAGTTAGGTTATGAAGCGACATCGATGACGGGCTATCAAGCTGGGATTCACACCGATTCTAATCATAACAATGCGACGATCGAGCGTATTGATACTACTCCTATTCAAACCTTGTTAGACGACAATCAGATTGTGATTGTGGCTGGCTTTCAAGGTATGAACGCTAAAGGCGACATTACGACATTAGGCCGTGGTGGTTCCGATACCACTGCGGTTGCGTTAGCTGGCGCCCTTCAAGCTAAAGAGTGCCAGATCTATACTGATGTCGATGGCGTTTACTCGTGTGATCCTCGCGTTGTTAAACATTCGAAGAAGTTAGATACCTTAGACTTTCCATCGATGGAAGAGATGGCTCGTCGTGGTGCTAAGGTATTGCACCTTCCGTGCGTGCAGTACGCGTGGCAACACAATGTGCCATTGCGAGTACTTTCAAGCTTTGAAGAAGGCGAGGGTACATTGATTGCTGGCGACCAGTGTTTGAATGATATTTCTGGCCTCGCTATACAAAGAGATATGGTGCGTATCGAGTGTTTGAATGAGGACCTAGATTCTTTCTTATCGCATTGCCAACTGTTAGGAATTGAAGTCTGTAGTGTGATCGAGGGAACAGAACGGGCAGCACTCATTATTAAACAAGACATAAGTGCCAAATTAAAACTAGTTTTTGATGAGAAAATCCGTAATAGTGAACAGGTTAGTTTGTTAACTGTGGTAGGAAGCCGAACACAAGAAATTGTGGTCAGTTCACATGGATTGTTGTCTGAAGGCGAAATTGATGTACAGCATCACTTATTGCAGCAGCAGTCTTTAACTTTGGTGATATCACCAACGCAAGTCGATACGGCTGCTAACATATTACATAATGCATACATCGTAGCGCGTGAAAAGCAGGGTTATCCCCAAAAAGAAGTGCATTTTGGTTAAATAAACTCAATCGATAGTTTACGAAAATATAACTTTTGTTGGATAATGCTCTCGTAGCTAGATAAATTTAGAGATTACTCAAGGAGCAAAGAATGCTAATTTTGACTCGCCGCGTTGGCGAAACACTGATGATTGGTGATGAAGTAACAGTTACTGTACTAGGTGTTAAAGGTAACCAAGTACGTATTGGTGTTAACGCACCTAAAGAAGTATCTGTTCACCGTGAAGAGATCTACATGCGCATTCAAGCTGAAAAAGGTAATGGTAACGTTGCATCTGGCAACTACTAATACTTTGCGTAGAGAAGAGGCTAGCATTACTGCTAGCCTTTTTTGATCTTGAGGAATGATAATTCGACGTCGAAACATTGGTTCATCGGATAACGTATTTGTTTTGATTTTGCAGAATGAATACTTCACCAAGTTAGGTGCTATTGGTAATTGCTGGGCGTGATAGCGGACGGTGATTTCTTTGCCACACTTCAAGATTTATTGGCTTCCCCTATAGCGCAAATACGCATCCCGTAGTATTGTTCATCCAGCGGTAGCACTTGCTGCTGGAGAAATCAGATAATTGTTTTTAGCGGTTTATTATTGCCAATCTTTCGCCTTAATTTTTAAGGGAAAAAGCGCGCTTTTGATGTTATAAGTTCAAATTGCAAGCGCTTTGATTAAATAGCAAACGGTTGAGTGTTTTTGTCCAATTTTTTTCAATAAAGTGTTTGACATATTTTCGGTAAAACGTAATATGTGCCTCCGCAAGACGGTGAGGTGGCCGAGAGGCCGAAGGCGCTCCCCTGCTAAGGGAGTATGTGGTTTGTAGCTGCATCGAGGGTTCGAATCCCTCCCTCACCGCCATTTCTTGCGAGTCTAAAGTTAGCAACTTAGACAATGTAAATGTGCGTCCTTAGCTCAGCTGGATAGAGTACCTGGCTACGAACCAGGCGGTCGGAGGTTCGAATCCTCCAGGACGCGCCATTCTCTCTTCTCTTACTTGTAAGTGATGTGGGAATAATGAATTAGGTGAGGTGGCCGAGTGGCCGAAGGCGCTCCCCTGCTAAGGGAGTATGTGGTTTGTAGCTGCATCGAGGGTTCGAATCCCTCCCTCACCGCCATTCATTACAGGCCGATGGCCTTTTTTTTTCTTCGTAGCAAGAAGAATGTGATATATTTCACAACTTCATTCTTAATGAATGAACACCGTGCGTCCTTAGCTCAGCTGGATAGAGTACCTGGCTACGAACCAGGCGGTCGGAGGTTCGAATCCTCCAGGACGCGCCACTATTTAAGGGTCTGTTGATCCTTGTATTGACTACGTTGATACTAAAACCGTGCGCTCTTAGCTCAGCTGGATAGAGTACCTGGCTACGAACCAGGCGGTCGGAGGTTCGAATCCTCCAGAGCGCGCCACTATTTAGGGTTTAGTTCTGATAAGAATGTGAATCCTGATATTGATAAATCATTCATCGAGAATTAATATCAAATCCGTGCGTCCTTAGCTCAGCTGGATAGAGTACCTGGCTACGAACCAGGCGGTCGGAGGTTCGAATCCTCCAGGACGCGCCACTCTTTAGGGTTTCCTTGTGAACTCCTGATATTGGGAATACTGATATCGAAAACCGTGCGCTCTTAGCTCAGCTGGATAGAGTACCTGGCTACGAACCAGGCGGTCGGAGGTTCGAATCCTCCAGAGCGCGCCACATTATTAAAAAAAGCCTCGTTTTTACGAGGCTTTTTTTATGTCTGCCGCATAAATGTTGATAAAATGTTAAAATTACTTAAAATTTAACTTGTTGTATTTTAAGTGGTTATTGAATACTTCCTTGTTATTCCACCTTTCTCATATCATTTCTTAAAAAAGCTCTATTTAAGTCACAGTTTAATTCTCTAAAAATTACATATTTGACAGATTTATGTGATCTGACAGGCGAATAATTAACCTAATGTGTGCGTTATCCGTAACAGAACCTTAAACAAAATTGACAAAGTTTTACCAATCGAGATAATCCAAGGGTCGGGATCACTATTCGCTGAAATCCTGTACATATGTCAGGATGACGAAGAAAGGAAGCAACATGACTAATATTGGAAGCCTGCTAGGAGATGCGGCGACTCTGATGATAACGGGGATGTCCGTTGTCTTTATTTTCCTAACTATTCTAGTTTACCTCGTTCGGTTGATGTCAAAACTGGTACCAGAAGAAGTACCAGAGCCGATCGCAGCACCTAAAAAAATTCAAAAATCACAATCAAACCCTTCAGCTGTTAGTCCACAGGTAGTGGCAGCAATTTCGGCCGCGGTTCATCAATACCGTGCGTCGACTGCTAAGTAGCATTTAAAGGATTAAAAAGGAGTTTATGAGCATGTCTAAACCACTAGCTATCACAGACGTGGTACTTCGTGACGCCCATCAGTCACTATTTGCTACTCGTATGCGTATCGAAGATATGCTGCCAATAGCGGCAGAACTGGATAAAGTCGGTTACTGGTCTTTAGAGACTTGGGGCGGCGCGACGTTTGATTCGTGTATTCGTTTTCTTGGAGAGGATCCATGGGAGCGTCTACGTGAACTAAAGAAAGCGATGCCAAACACACCAATGCAGATGCTACTGCGTGGTCAAAACCTGTTGGGTTACCGCCACTACGCGGATGACGTAGTCGAAAAATTTGTTGAACGTGCCCATAAGAACGGCATGGACGTATTCCGTATTTTTGATGCGATGAATGATGTACGTAACTTTGAGAAAGCGGTGAAAGCAACGATTGATGTTGGCGGTCACGCTCAAGGTACTTTGTCTTACACAACCAGCCCTGTCCACAACTCAGATACTTGGGTTGATCTGGCTAAGCGTCTAGAAGACCTAGGTTGTCATTCACTATGTATCAAAGATATGTCAGGTTTATTAAAGCCTTACGAAGCTGAAGAATTAATTACACGTATCAAAGCGTCGTGTGATGTACCTCTAGCCCTGCATAGCCACGCGACAACGGGTCTTTCTACAGCAACAGCAGTTAAAGCAGTTGAAGCGGGTATCGATATTCTAGATACCGCTATCTCTTCAATGAGCTGTACTTACGGCCACACACCAACAGAAACGGTTGTGGCGATGCTAGAAGGTACTGAGCGTGATACTAATCTTAAGCTGGATCAGATTGAGCCAATCGCTTCTTACTTCCGTGATGTTCGTAAAAAGTACGCGAAATGGGAAGGCCAACTAAAAGGCGTTGATTCTCGTATCTTGATTGCTCAGGTTCCTGGCGGCATGTTGACCAACATGGAAGGCCAGTTAAAAGAGCAAGGCGCTGCAGATCGTATGGATGAGGTGCTTGAAGAGATCCCACGCGTACGTAAAGAACTTGGCTACATTCCTCTGGTAACGCCAACTTCTCAAATCGTTGGTACTCAAGCGGTTATTAACGTACTCACGGGCGAGCGCTACAAGAGCATCACTAAAGAAACAGCGGGTCTATTGAAAGGCGAATACGGTCAAGCTCCAGCTGAAGTGGATGCAGAACTGCAAGCTAAAGTATTGGATGGTGCGGAAGCGATCACTTGTCGCCCTGCAGATCTGCTGAAGTCTGAAATGGATGAGCTAACGACTGATTTGCTAGAAAAAGCAAAAGCAGAAGGTATCTCTCTAGCGGAAGACACGGTAGATGATGTACTGACTTACGCACTGTTCCCACAAGTGGGTCTTAAGTTCCTTAAGAACCGTCGTAATCCTGAAGCATTTGAACCAGCACCAACGGCAGAAGCTGCGGCTCCTGTGGCAGCAGCGGCACCAGCTTCCGTACCTGGTGGTATCGAGAGCTACAGCGTGAAAGTGGATGGTCAGGTTTATGATGTAGAAGTTGGCCCACAAGGTGAGCTGACGTCAGTAGCACCATCAGCAAAACCAGCTCAAGCGGTACAAGCTGCACCTGTAGCGGCATCTGACGCGGAAGCGGTACCAGCTCCATTAGCGGGTAACATCTTTAAAGTTAACGTTCAGGCGGGCGCTGAAGTCGCTGAAGGCGACGTTCTGCTTATTCTTGAAGCGATGAAGATGGAAACGGAAGTTCGTGCTGCTCGTGGTGGTATCGTTCAAGAACTGAATGTTAAAGAAGGCGATGCAGTTACTGTAGGCGCTCCACTACTAAGCCTAGCGTAAGGGAGTACCATGGAAGGATTGATGACCTTATGGTCTGAAACAGGGATTGCTAACTTCGAGTTCGGCCAGATCTGTATGATGCTGGTCGGTTGCTTGCTGTTGTTTTTGGCAATCCGCAAAGGATTTGAACCTTTACTGTTGTTGCCGATTGGTTTTGGTGCTGTATTAGCCAATATTCCAAATGCTGGATTTACTGATCCAGGTGGTTTGCTTTACTACGTTTACTACATTGGTATTGAAACGGGTATTTTCCCACTGCTGATCTTTATGGGCGTGGGCGCGATGACGGACTTCGGTGCGTTGATTGCTAACCCTAAAACCTTGTGGTTAGGTGCGGCTGCTCAGTTCGGTATTTTCGCAACACTGTTTGGCGCGATCTTGCTGAACTACATTCCAGGCATGGAATTTACGATGGCAGATGCTTCTTCTATCGCAATCATCGGTGGTGCAGATGGCCCAACGGCTATCTTCTTAGCGAGTAAGCTCTCCCCTGATCTGCTAGGTGCGATTGCCGTAGCGGCATACAGCTACATGGCTTTAGTTCCTATCATTCAGCCGCCAATCATGAAGGCGTTAACGTCTCCAGAAGAGCGCAAAATTAAGATGGCTCAGCTTCGTCACGTAAGCAAAGGTGAGAAGATCCTTTTCCCACTTGCAGTGTTACTGATGACGATCTTGTTCCTACCTTCAGCAACACCACTGGTTGGTATGTTCTGTTTAGGTAACTTAATGCGTGAAGCGGGTGTGGTTGACCGTCTATCGAAGACTGCACAAAACGAACTGATCAACGTTGTAACTATCTTCCTTGGCTTGGGTGTAGGTTCTAAGCTTCAAGCAGATACCTTCTTGAACTTAGAAACGTTAGGTATTCTAGGCTTAGGTGCGGTAGCGTTCAGTATCGGTACTGCGGGTGGTGTGTTGATGGCGAAGCTATTAAACCGTTTCTCGAAAGAGGACATCAACCCACTGATTGGTGCTGCTGGTGTATCAGCGGTTCCAATGGCGGCTCGTGTTGTGAACAAGGTTGGTCTTGAGGCGAACCCTCAGAACTTCTTGTTGATGCATGCAATGGGGCCGAACGTAGCAGGTGTGCTAGGTAGTGCGGTTGCGGCCGGTATTCTATTAGCGCTAGTCGGTTAATGGATACCTAGGTCATGTATCGTTACGTTAATTGGTCGTCAATTTACGAATGAGCGGTTAACTTAGCCTTATTAAATGGTTTATAGTCGAAGGGATGCTTGTGCATCCCTTTCTTTTATTCGTTAGGTTTTAACTAATTAGGGACGTGTTTAAATGGAAAATAGACAGATAGCGATTACCGAGTTTGGTGGGGTGGAAAACCTTGTACTTCAAACCAGTGCAATACCAGAGCCTAAAGCTGGCGAAGTGGTGGTTAAGGTCTCTTTTTCCGGCGTCAATCCGATAGATGTTAAAACTCGAGCCGGGCTAGGTTGGGCGGCTGCACAAAACAAAGATAACCTACCTTGGGTACCAGGCTACGATATCGCGGGGCAAGTGGTTACGTTAGGCGAACAGGCTGAGCGTTTTACTGTTGGTGATAATGTGGCGGGCTTTATCGGCTTCCCATTACAAGGTGGTGGTTACAGTCAATATGTATGTGTACCTGAAACTGCACTGAGCATCATTCCTAACTCTGTAACATTAGAAGCGGCAGCCGCTCTCCCTCTGGCGAGTCAAACGGCGGCACAAGCGCTCAATAAAGCGGAAGTGAAAGAGGGCGATCGCGTACTCATTTTAGCGGGTGCGGGTGGTGTTGGACATATTGCCGTTCAAATTGCCGTGGCGGCAAAAGCTGAGGTTTACACGACTTGTAGCGAAGCAAATCTTGATTACCTAGCAACGCTAGGTGCCCATGCTATCAACTATAAATTTGCTCCAGCGTCTGAGCGTGTGTCGGATGTTGACGTGCTGATTGATTTGGTGGGTGGCGATACGGCGCTTGATGCGTTGAAGTGCCTGAAAGATGGCGCAAGAGTGGTTACCGTTCCGACCCTATCAGCAGAGTTAATCTGCGAGAAGGCAAAACTTTTAGGTTTCACAGCGTCTGGTATGTTGGTAGAACCTAACCCAGAGCAAATGGATACCATGCTTTATATGGTGAGTGTTGGATTGTTAAAAACAGAAATTCAAGGTGTTTACCCGCTGGAAGAGGCACAGTCGGCTCATCTGCAGGTAGAAACCGGACACACCAGAGGCAAGGTACTGCTTAAGATGCAAGAAGGTTAATATGCAGTGCTAGAGTTCTTTAATTCTCTTTTTGAAAACATAGCGCTGTGGTTCTCTGATTCAGCGCTATGGGTCTTATTCATCAGTGGCTTCTTAAGTGCCACCTTATTACCCGGAGGCTCAGAGGCGAGCCTTGTTGCAGCATTGAGCTTAGATCAATTCTCAACATCATCGATTATTCTAATAGCGACACTCGGTAATACGTTAGGTGGCCTTACTAATTATTGGATTGGTTTGTGGTTGCCTAATCGAACTCAATCAGAAAAGCATGGTCATAAGGCTATGGCTTGGCTAAGCCGTTATGGTTATTGGACTTTACTCTTCAGTTGGTTGCCCGTTATCGGTGACCCTTTGTGTCTAGCCGCTGGCTGGTTGAGAATGAAATTCATCCCTAGCGTTATCTTGATTGCGATTGGTAAAGCTGCTCGCTATAGCTTACTTGCTGCTATCTACTTCGGTTTTTTCTAAGGAGAACCTATGAAAAAGGTTTTACTTGGTACATTTTCTCTTATCGCCATTGCCGGCTGTTCTTACAATGTACCTAGCTCAACATCCTTCTTTTCCTCATTACCAGAAGGTGTCACTCTTTTAGAAGAGGTTAAGCCCTCTAAAGATAAAGTGGTGATTCCTTATGCTAAGTATCAATTAGATAATGGACTCACCGTTATCCTTTCTCCCGATGATTCCGATCCACTTGTACACGTGGATGTTACCTATCATGTCGGCTCTGCACGTGAAGAGATAGGCAAGTCTGGTTTTGCTCACTTCTTCGAGCATATGATGTTCCAAGGCTCTGAGAACGTTGGTGACCAGCAGCACTTCAAGATCATTACTGAGGCCGGTGGTTCGTTAAACGGCACCACTAATCGTGACCGCACTAATTACTTTGAAACCGTCCCATCTAATCAACTTGAAAAAATGTTGTGGTTAGAGTCAGACCGAATGGGCTTCTTACTTGATGCTGTTTCTCAGCGGAAATTCGAGGTTCAGCGAGGTACGGTTAAAAATGAACGAGCTCAAAGCTATGAAAATCGCCCTTATGGTTTGATGTGGGAGCGCATGGGTGAAGCGCTTTACCCTGAAGGGCACCCATATTCATGGCAACCAATTGGCTATGTCGAAGATCTTGACCGAGTGGATGTGAATGATCTCAAGGCATTCTTCTTGCGTTGGTACGGCCCAAATAATGCGGTACTGACAATCGGTGGTGATATCGATGTCGACGATACGCTTGAGTGGGTTAATAAATACTTTGGCCCGATCCCAAAAGGCCCAGAGGTTAAGCCTGCTGAGAAACAACCTGCGGTACTAACGGAAGATAAGTACATCACCCTAGAAGATAACATCCGTCAGCCAATGGTATTGGTTGGTTGGCCAACGACTTATCGCGGCGAAGAGACCCAAGCGTCACTGAATGCGCTGTCTAACGTTTTAGGTTCTGGCACCAACAGCTATCTGTACCAAAATCTAGTGAAAACTCAAAAGGCAGTGAGTGCTGGTTCATTTCATGATTGTGCTGAATTGGCATGTACCATGTACGTATATGCGATGGGAGACTCTGGTAAAAAAGGTGACTTAACCGTTCTCAATAAAGAGTTAATGGATACCTTAGATAAGTTCTCGAAAGAGGGGGTTCAACAAGAGCGTCTAGACCAGATTACCGGAATGGCTGAGGCGGATGCGGTTTTTGCACTGCAAAGTGTAAAAGGCAAGGTGTCGCAATTGGCATCTAACCAAACTTTCTATGGTCAGCCAGATCGCATTGAATCCCAGCTGGATCAAATCCGCGCCGTCACGCCTGAAAGCGTGAGTAAGGCCTACCAAGATTTCATCGAAGGTAAGCACAAAGTGACTTTAAGTGTGGTTCCTAAGAAGCAGCTTGATTTAGCGGTTCGTGAAGCGACGTTTACCACACCACCACGTACGTTGCCTGAATACAGCAAGGTGACAGAAGACCAGTTGAACTTCAGAAGAGTTACGGAAACCTTTGATCGCAGTGTGATGCCAGAGGTCAACTTTGGTGTAGAAGCGACGATGCCAGAGCTGTATCGCATGCACTTTGCAAACGGTAGCGACTTGATTGGTACTGAAACCAGTGAAACGCCGACAGTACAGATGCAAATCCAACTGCCGGCGGGTGAGCGTTATGTTCGTAAAGGTCAAGAGGGCCTAGCAAACCTAACAGCCGCTATGATGGAAGAAGGTACCACTAAGCGAACGGTTGAAGAATTACAGGCGACTTTAGATAAGCTGGGTAGTAGCGTAAGTATTAGTGCTGGTAGCTACACCACAGATATCTCTATTTCCACGCTAGAGAAAAATCTGCCTCAAACACTCGCTATCGTGCAGGAGGTTCTGTTTGAGCCTAAGTTCGACAGTCAAGACTTTGATCGCGTGAAAAGCCAGATGTTAGAAGGTGTGGTGTATCAACATCAACAACCAAGTTGGATGGCGTCTCAAGCAACCCGTGAAGTGCTGTTTGGTGACAGTATTTTTGCGAGGGCAAGTGATGGCACTAAAGCGTCATTGTCTACATTGACCTTGGATGATGTGAAAAAGTTCTATGCTCAGCATTACACCCCTGAGAGTGCCAATATTGTCGTTGTGGGAGACATCTCGAAGAAAGAGATTGGAAAGCAGCTACAATTCTTTGAGGAGTGGCAAGGCGAGGCGGCACCGCTAATACGCCCACAGATCGTCAAAGAGCTGACCGAGCAGCGTTTATATTTGGTCGATAAGCCGGGGGCGCCACAAAGTATTGTTCGTCTCGTACGTAAAGGCCTGCCTTTTGATGCAACAGGTGAACTATACAAGAGCCAATTGGCTAACTTTAACTTAGCGGGTAACTTTAATAGCCGTATCAACCAAAACCTACGCGAAGACAAGGCGTACACTTATGGTGCGAGCGGTTACTTTGCCAGTACACGCGAAACGGGCGCGGTGGTATTTAGCGCGCAGGTAAGAGCGAATGCGACAGTGCCATCGATTCAAGAGTTTATTAATGAACTGAATGAGTTTAGTCAAAGTGGATTAACTGATGATGAGGTGAAATTTATGCGCCTTGCCGTCGGTCAACAAGATGCGCTCAAATACGAAACGCCAAGTCAAAAGGCTGGTTTGTTGAGTAATATTGTCGCATTGAGCCTTGATGAAGATTACCTACAACAACGTAATCAGATAGTTGAGACGGTCTCAAAAGAGACATTGAATGAACTATCGAAGAAATGGTTCGACCCGAATGATTATCAAATAATTGTGGTTGGTGATGCGGCTTCGCTTCGCCCTCAATTAGAAAAGTTAGATATTCCAATAGAAGAGCTTGAAATCATTCGTTAGAGTACACATTAAAGGGGGAGGGAAGAGACTCTACTTTTCTCCTCCAACCTAATTTATGATAGTTCTAATCAGAACGATATAAGATAAGTGAACTGAATTTTGACTGATTTTGCTGCGCGACTAAAGCAAGTTGCAACCAACCCTAAGACCTTCTCTCAATTTGGTCGTGGTGTTGAAAGGGAAACATTACGCTACACGGAAGATGGGCACCTTGCTACTGGGCCGCACCCTAAGGCTTTAGGTTCTGCGTTGATGAACGAGTGGGTAACAACCGATTTCTCTGAGTCGTTACTGGAATTTATCACGCCTGTTTCAAATGACGTTCCTACTCTTTTGAATCAGTTGTCTGATATTCATCACTTCACGCAAACCAAGTTAGACGGCGAAAAGCTGTGGCCGCTCTCTATGCCTTGTTACGTTGGTAGCGAAGATTACATTCAGCTCGCGCAATACGGCACGTCTAATAACGGTAAAATGAAAACGTTATACCGAGAAGGCTTGAAACGTCGTTACGGTAGCTTGATGCAGATTATTTCTGGTGTGCACTTCAATTTCTCTTTCCCTGAAAGCTTCTGGGATAGCCTATTTGGAGAGCAAACAGAAGAGGCGCGTTGTGAAGCTAAGTCAGATGCGTATTTCGGTTTGATCCGTAACTACTACCGCTTTGGTTGGTTAATCCCATACTTCTTTGGTGCTTCGCCAGCATTGTGTTCTTCTTTCATCAAAGGAAGAGAAACCAACCTACCTTTTGAAAAGGTTGGCGAGACACTGTATCTACCAAAAGCAACGGCGCTGCGTCTGAGTGATCTTGGTTACACTAACAGCGCACAAAGCGTATTGAAGATAGGCTTTAACAGCCTAGGTCAGTACCTTGAAGGATTAAACCAAGCGATTCGCACGCCATCTGAAGAGTTTGCAGAGATTGGTGTTAAGGTTGATGGCGAATACCGTCAGCTTAATAGCAACGTATTGCAAATTGAGAATGAGCTTTACGCACCTATCCGTCCTAAGCGTGTGGCAAAGAGTGGTGAGAAACCATCTGAAGCACTGGCTCGTGGCGGTGTTGAGTACATCGAGGTTCGCTCTCTAGACGTAAACCCATTCAGCTCAATTGGTATTACTGAGCAGCAAGTTCGCTTCTTAGATCTATTCCTAACGTGGAGTGTGCTAACTGACTCTGCTGAAATGGATAACTGTGAGCTTGAATGCTGGCGTGATAACTGGAACAAGGTGATCTTGGAAGGTCGTCAAGTTGGTCTAGAACTGCAAATTGGTTGTCACGGTGAGCGATTGTCTCTGCAAGATTGGGCGAAGCGCGTGTTCAAAGACCTACGCTTAATTGCTGAGATGATGGATGCTGAACAAGGCGGCCGAGCTTACCAAGAAACCTGCGATACGCTTGAAGCTTGGATTGATAACCCAGAGCTAACCATTTCTGGCCAATTGCTAGAAGAGACTAAGAAGTTAGGTGGTTTAGGTAAAGTTGGCTGTGCGCTAGGCAAAACGTACGCTCAACAGCACAAAGCACATCAATACAAAGTATATTCAGCTGAGCTGATGGAAGCAGAGGTTCAACGCTCTGTGGTAGCTCAGCAACAAAGTGAAGAAGCGAGCACTCAAGATTTTGATAGCTTCTTAGCGGATTATTTTTCGTATTTAAAAGCATAGCGAGACGTTGGTGGAAAGGAAGCAAGCCTTATTTGGTAAGCCTACTCGTGTGAGTAGTAAATGGTTACCTGTAGTCACTGTCGGTGTTGTCTCTAGCCTTTTGGTTGGTTGTGCAACACCACCGCCGAAACAGCAAGATAACCTATGCAGCATCTTCAGAGAACATCCATCGTGGTATGAAGATGCCTTAGATATGCAAGAAGAGTGGGGCACTCCCATCAACGTAGCGATGGCTTTTGTAAAACAAGAGAGTAGCTTTCGTCATGATGCTCGGCCACCAAAAGATTACATCCTTGGTTTCATCCCTTGGGGCCGTGTAAGCAGCGCTTATGGCTATGCTCAAGCTCAGGATCCCGCTTGGGAAGATTTCCAAAAAGCGACCAACAATGGCGGTTCAAGAACCAACTTTGATGATGCGCTGATGTTTATAGGCTGGTACACCAGCGAAACGCGTCGTCAACTCGGTATCTCGCTATGGGACCCGTACAACCAGTACTTGGCTTACCATGAAGGCCGCGGTGGTTATAAACGTAAGTCGTATAACAGCAAACCATCTTTAATTAAGGTGGCTCGTAAAGTCGAACAGCAAGCAAAAGATTATGGCTGGCAACTGAAACAGTGCCGCAAAGAACTAGAAGACAATCGAAGTTGGTTTTTCTAAAGCCAACCGTCACGGAGAATAGCAATGCCTTTATTAGATAGTTTTACTGTAGATCACACTCGTATGAACGCACCAGCAGTTCGTGTTGCGAAAACAATGCAAACTCCAAAAGGGGATACCATTACGGTATTTGACCTGCGTTTTACGGCACCAAACAAAGATATCCTATCTGAGAAAGGTATCCACACTCTAGAGCACCTATACGCTGGTTTCATGCGTGCTCAACTGAACGGTGCAGACGTAGAGATCATCGATATTTCACCTATGGGCTGTCGTACAGGTTTCTACATGAGCCTGATTGGTACACCTTCAGAGCAGCAAGTTGCTGATGCTTGGTTAGCGGCAATGCAAGACGTGCTGAAAGTTGAGAACCAGAATAAGATCCCTGAGCTGAACGAATACCAGTGTGGTACAGCAGCAATGCACTCTTTGGACGAAGCGAAAGAGATCGCGAATGCCATCATCGCTGCTGGTATCTCAGTAAACAAGAATGACGAACTAGCACTGCCAGAGTCAATGCTTAAAGAGCTTAAAGTCGATTAATCATTTGAGTTGATTCTCGATGAGTAAGATATGAAAAGGCCCGGTTCATTGAACCGGGCCTTTCTGTTTTCTCATGTAGCAGGTCAATAGCGAGCACTATTTGAACCTGTTATCCATTGACGATTTGTGGAAAGACACGTACTAGCTTGATGCGGTTCTCTTCAAGCTCCACAATCTCCATTGGATGACTGGCAACCTGAACACTTAGGTGGCTCTCTGGAATGTCTTCCAGATGTTCAAGTATCAAACCATTTAACGTTCTAGGACCATCGGTTGGGAGAGCCCACTGCAAGCCTTTGTTGATATCACGAATGTTCGCACTGCCTTCAATTAGGAAGCTGCCGTCGCTCTGCGGTGTGATTTCATCAGACAAACTTGGCGCAATTGAAGTGGTAAACTCACCGACAATTTCTTCTAGAATATCTTCTAATGTCACCAAGCCATTGATATCACCGTACTCATCAACGATTAGACCGATGCGCTGTTTGTTGCGTTGGAATTTTAGCAGCTGAATATTGAGTGGGGTTGCTTCAGGAATGAAGTAGATTTCGTCTGCGGCACGCAGCAGAGTCTCTTTGTTGAATTCGTTTTTTTCCAGCATCAAACGATACGCTTCGCGCAGCCTTAGCATGCCAACTACTTCATCAATTTGGTCACGATAAAGAACAACTCGGCCATGAGGGGAGTGGGTCAGCTGGCGAACGATGGATTTCCAATCATCATTAATGTCGATACCGGTAATCTCGTTACGAGGCACCATGATGTCGTTCACCGTAACGTGCTCTAAATCTAGAATAGACACCAACATATCTTGGTGACGTTGAGGTATCAGATTGCCCGCTTCATTTACAACGGTTCTTAGCTCTTCAGAGCTCAAATGATCGGTCGCGTCGTGACTGGCTTTGACACCCAAAATACGAATAAAGCCATTGGTAATGAAGTTCACTAATATCACCAGTGGTGACAGCACCTTCATCAGAATCATTAACAAGATACTGCTGGCGTAGGAGACACGTTCAGGAAACAGAGAAGCGATGGTTTTTGGTGTGACCTCAGCGAATACGAGGATCACGAGAGTCAGGGTACCGGTTGCGACAGCCACACCGATGTCCCCGTAGATACGCATACCAAGAATGGTAGCGATCGCAGAAGCGAGAATGTTGACAAGGTTGTTACCGATGAGAATGAGGCCTATCAACCTGTCGGGGCGGTTCAGAAGTTTTTCTACGCGCTTTGCACCTTTATGACCCGTGTTGGCCAAGTGCTTTAAACGGTAGCGGTTCAAGGACATCATGCCCGTTTCGGAACCAGAGAAATAACCAGAAATTACAATGAGACACGCGAGTAGCGCAAATAAGATACCCGTTGATATGTCGTCCAAAACTATTCTTTTCCTATTTGTGTATCTTGATTAATTTATGACCGAACATGGTCGAGATGTCAATTGAATCTATCTGACTCAATATTTTAAAGGCAAGGTATGCGTGACCTTGCCTTTAATTTGGGTGTTATCTCAGGATGATTTCCTGAACGAAGCGGCTACCGAAGTAGGCTAATGTGAGCATGCTAGCACCTGCAAGGGCGAACCAAGTCACCTTTTGTCCACGCCAGCCTTTTTGGTAATGGCCCCACAGAAGAATGGAGTAGATAACCCAAGCGATAAAAGACAACACGGCTTTGTGTGCTTTACCTTGAGCAAACATGTCTTGTACGAAGATGAAACCAGTCAGTAAGGTACCCGTTAATAAGCCATTACCAATTAGGATGATCTTGAAAAGTTGTCTTTCAACCATCATTAATGGAGGTAGGTTAGGGTTGATAACCAGTGCTTTCTTCTTTTTAAGTTTGTGATCTAGCCACGCAAGTTGCAGTGCGTATAGAGCACCAATCGTGAGCGTCGCGTAAGAGAACAGCGCCAAAGAGATGTGCATCAGCAGTTTTGGGTCATTCTCTAAATGTTTGATGAAGGTACTTGGAAGAAAAGTTGCCGCCATCAAGTTCAGTGCTGCGAAGCTATAAACCACAGGAAGAATGAACCACAGTCTGGTTTTGAGCATAGCACCGCTCATCACTAGAGAAATGATTAAACTGATCAGTGACGCAACGTTTAAGATACTGAGGTTTTGACCACTGGCATTAAAGATTAAATCGCCAAGCAACCAAGCATGGAAAGCTAGAGCAAGTAATGCGCTGATAAACACCGTTTTTACACGGATTCCTGTTTGGTGCACGAGACCTGGAATGATCGTGGAAATCGCCATTGTATAAAGAAAGGCTGCTGCGATCGCAATAAGACTGTCCATGGTATCCATTAAAATGATTACTAATTGGCGAATTATACCTTGCATCGCTCTTTGGGGCTATGGTGAACCTCACTCAATTCCAAGTGAACACCGTCTCACATCACAAGCGTGGATGATTAACGCTCTACAACGGGTATGACTCTAATCCACGCTAATGTATACTCAACTTAATAGTCGCAGGATTGAGCGAAGAGAAAACTATGTTTGATAATTTAACGGATCGTCTATCCAAAACGCTGAAGAATATCAGCGGTAAAGGTCGTCTGACCGAAGACAATATTAAAGATACGCTACGTGAAGTGCGTATGGCGCTTCTTGAAGCTGACGTGGCACTGCCAGTTGTCCGCGATTTTGTTAAGCGTGTAAAAGAAGGCGCTGTGGGTGTTGAGGTTTCTAAGTCTCTAACACCGGGCCAAGAATTCATTAAGATCGTTCAAGCTGAACTTGAAGCGGTGATGGGTGAGTCTAACGAAGCACTTAACCTAGCAGCGCAACCGCCAGCGGTTATCTTAATGGCTGGTCTACAAGGTGCGGGTAAAACCACATCGGTAGGTAAGCTATCTAAATTGCTGACAGAGCGTGACAAGAAGAAAGTATTGGTTGTGTCTGCCGACGTTTACCGTCCTGCGGCGATCAAACAACTTGAAACGTTAGCTAGCGATGTTGGCGTTGACTTCTTCCCATCTTCGGCCGACCAGAAGCCGATTGATATTGCTAACGCTGCAATCGACCACGCGAAGAAGAAATTCTACGACGTGCTACTTGTCGATACTGCGGGTCGTTTAGCGATTGATGAAGAGATGATGGGCGAGATCCAAGAGCTTCATACGGCAATCAACCCAGTTGAAACTCTATTCGTTGTTGATGCTATGACAGGTCAAGATGCGGCGAATACGGCAAAAGCCTTTGGTGATGCGCTTCCACTAACCGGTGTTATCTTAACGAAAGTTGATGGTGATGCGCGTGGTGGTGCGGCGCTGTCTGTTCGTCATATTACAGGCAAGCCAATCAAATTCTTAGGTGTTGGTGAGAAAACTGACGCACTAGAACCATTCCACCCTGATCGTGTTGCTTCTCGTATCTTAGGTATGGGTGACGTTCTGTCGCTTATTGAAGACCTACAGAAAAACGTTGATACCGAGAAAGCAGAGAAGCTGGCTAAGAAGTTCAAAGAGAAGAAAGGTTTTGACCTTGAAGACTTCCGTGAACAGCTAGGACAGATGCAAAACATGGGCGGCATGATGGGCATGATGGATAAACTTCCAGGCATGTCTCAGCTACCAGACAACGTGAAAGATAAAGTTGATGACAAGATGTTCAAGCAGATGGAAGCGATCATCAACTCTATGACCATGAAAGAGCGTCAACGCCCTGAGCTAATCAAAGGCTCACGTAAAAAACGTATTGCCGCTGGTTCTGGTACACAGGTACAAGATGTAAACCGTATGCTTAAGCAGTTCACCCAAATGCAGAAAATGATGAAGAAAATGCAGAAAGGTGGCATGAAAGGCATGATGCGCAACATGCAAGGCATGATGGGCGGCGGTGGCATGGGTGGTATGGGCGGCGGCTTCAACCCGTTCGGTCGATAATCGCCTAATGTAACCTGTAGCACCTTTACTTTTCATAGTGTTATCTGTGTCACAGAAAGTATACAGGCACTATGTTGGTGAAAAAATAGCTAAACCCCTTGCATTGCCCCGGAATAAGAGTAAAATTCCGGGGCTTTAATTTGGCACGAGACCCCAAGCTGTTTAGTGATAAATGGTTATTGGGGTTAATTATTTTATTAAGAAAGCAAAGAGGACGACATGGTAACCATTCGTTTGGCACGTCACGGCGCTAAGAAGCGTCCATTCTATCAAATCGTAGTTGCGGATAGCCGTAACGCTGCAACTGGCCGTTTCATCGAGAAAGTAGGTTTCTTTAACCCTACTGCTCAAGGTCAAGAAGAAGGTCTACGTCTAGACCTAGATCGCGTTAACCACTGGGTTGGTCAAGGCGCATCTCTATCTGATCGTGTAGCTAAGCTAGTTAAAGACGCTCAAAAAGCGGCTTAATTCTTTTTAAAAGAGAAATAGCTTATGTCGATGAAGGGTAAAGAAACGATGAGCAAGCAAGACGAAAAAATTGTTATGGGCAAGTTTGGTGCTACCTATGGCATTCGTGGCTGGCTTAAAGTTTTTTCCTACACAGACAACGCTGAAAGCATATTTGATTACTCTCCTTGGTACGTTAACCAAAAGGGGAAGTGGGTTGAATTCAAAGTAGAAAGCTGGAAGCGCCATAACAAAGGTATGGTGTGTAAGCTGGAAGGTTTTGAGGTTCGCGAGGACGCTCATGTACTGACTAACTTTGAAATCGCAATAGACCCTGCTTCATTACCTGAATTGTCAGAAGAGGAATTCTACTGGCGTGAATTGTTTGGTATGCAAGTTGTAACCACTAAAGGTTACGATCTAGGTGTCGTTACCGACATGCTAGAAACTGGCTCAAACGATGTTCTAGTAATCAAAGCAAATCTTAAGGATGCTTTCGGACAAAAGGAACGGTTAGTACCGTACCTTGAAGAGCAAGTGATCAAGAAAGTTGATCGCGAAGCTCAACGGATCGAAGTTGACTGGGATCCTGGATTCTAACTTTAAAATCATAGAGCGAGAGAACACATGTGGGTTGGCGTAATTAGCCTATTTCCTGAAATGTTCCGTTCAGTTACTGATTTTGGAGTAACGGGTCAAGCGGTAAAGAAAGGTCTTTTATCTATTGAGACATGGAATCCTCGTGATTTCACTCATGATAAACATCGCACTGTTGATGATAGACCTTACGGTGGTGGTCCTGGCATGTTAATGATGGTTCAGCCTTTGCGCGACGCTATCCAAACTGCCAAACAAGCATCACCGGGAAAGACGAAAGTTATCTACCTTTCACCTCAAGGTCGTAAACTCGACCAGAAAGGTGTTGAAGAGCTGGCAACAAACGAGAATTTACTTCTTATTTGTGGTCGCTACGAAGGGGTAGATGAGCGCATCATTCAATCTGAAGTTGACGAAGAATGGTCGATTGGGGATTTTGTGATGACGGGTGGTGAACTGCCAGCCATGACGCTGATTGATTCAGTCTCTCGGTTTGTACCGGGTGTACTTGGAGATTTCGCATCAGCAGAAGAAGATTCTTTTGCAAATGGTTTGCTAGATTGCCCTCACTATACGCGCCCTGAGGTGCTAGACGACAAAGAAGTGCCTTCGGTGCTCAAGTCTGGAAACCATAAGGACATTCGTCGTTGGCGATTAAAACAATCGTTGGGCCGAACTTGGCTAAGAAGACCAGAACTCCTGGAAAACCTAGCTCTGACTGACGAACAGGAACAATTACTGGCTGAATTCATTAAAGAGCAACGCTCTTAACGAAAAGCAAGCAGTAACCTATTAAATTTAGTATCAGTTTATTCTAGGAATTTATACAAATGAGCAACATCATTAAGGCTCTTGAAGAAGAGCAACTAAAATCAGACCTTCCTAAATTCGCACCAGGTGACACTGTTGTAGTTCAGGTTAAGGTAAAAGAAGGTGACCGTGAGCGTCTACAGGCTTTCGAAGGCGTAGTAATCGCTATTCGTAACCGTGGTCTTCACTCTGCATTCACAGTTCGTAAGATCTCGAACGGTGAAGGTGTAGAGCGTGCGTTCCAAACTCACTCTCCAATGGTTGATAGCATCGAAGTTAAACGCCGTGGTGCAGTACGTCGTGCCAAGTTGTACTACCTACGTGAGCGTTCTGGTAAGTCTGCTCGTATTAAAGAGAAGCTTGCTAAGAAGTAATTCTTTTTGCATTCTATCGATAAAAGCGGAGCCATTTGGCTCCGCTTTTTTGTGCCTGCTATTTAGAGCTTTGAAAGTAAGAGATCCCCAACTCGTTCGTCCCTCACTCTTGGGGATGACGGGAGGTTTTATGTACGAATTAGTACATCAAACCAAAGGGCTCGCTATGAGAGGACTGGGGCATCAATCCTGTCTGTGAGGAAGTACAGTAGTCTGCATTTGGTTTGTGATGCTATGTATCTAGCTTAGAGACATTAGCTCCGGGCTAGCCTGTTCCTTATTTATGGAGGTGGCAGAGTAAACCGAACACTGAAGTTACCGTCATTCCCTAGACTGACGGAGGAAGGAGTAGGGAATCTCTTTTAGCAAACCCCAAACTAGCGGACATAAAAAAGGGTTGACGCAAAACTCCAACCCTTAACAATTCTTCTCGAATCTCGAATCTCGAATCTCGAATCTCGAATCTCGAATCTCGAATCTCGAATCTCGAATCTTAGTACTGGTCTTCCGACCAACCATCGCTATCAGACATATCTGGTGCGCCAGCGATACTGTTCTCTTCGTCTGCCCATTCACCGAAATCAATCATCTGACATTGCTTACTGCAAAACGGACGGTGTGGGCTCTGTTCACCCCATTCAACGTCAGTATTACATTGAGGGCATTTAACGATGGTGATTTTGTTCGACATAGTGATTCTTAATTAGAGGGTGTAATAACAAAGAGTTTAGGCTCAAGTGTTCACTCAAGCCAAACGCTAAAGGAAATTAATTAGGTGCAGATAGCCAGCTCAAATTCGATATCTTGAGTACAGGCTTGTCCTGTTTCAAAACTCATGAATTTAACAGCAAAGCGGTTTTTGTGCCCTGAGATCATCGGGTAGGCACCGTATTGCATCGGAATGGATAGGCGAAGGATATTCGCTTCTTCAGCATCGCTCTGGAAGAAGCCAGCGCGAGCAATTTGCTCTTTAAAGTGACCAGTCTCTCGGGTTAGCTTTAACCATAGCGTTAGCGCTTCATACAGAGGCTGTAGGCTATCCATCCACGCCTTGGCATCTCTCATTCTCTTATCCAGAGGGAGGTGTAACCAATAATGCAGCGCTGGTAGGTCAAAGCAGCATGAACCGCCAGGCAGATTAAAACGCTGGCGAATGGCACTTAGGAAGCGGTCTTCTTTGAGAGATTGACCAAAACGCTCCGCGTGCATTAAATCACGATAGATGTTGCCAATGTCATTGAGCAGTGACGTAAGCATCTCTTGATCGACACCTTCAACGTCTAACCAGCTTTTGTAGGTGACACGTTGCTTCTCAAGATCTTTTGCAAGTTCGCTCTTGAGTTGGATCTGTTCGAAGATTTCAATCAGATCGAAGATAGAGCGGAAAAAGAGTTGATACTGTTGAGCATCGGAAAATGTAGAAGACAGGTGTAACTGCCTCAAGAGCGATTCCACTCTTAGGTAGATGCGTGTTTTCTCATTTAGAGGATGTTCAAATTTGTGGGTGATCATCGAGCAAGCCTTCATTCAACATAGTTCTATTCTGACCCATCTACTGTACTGATTGCCAGATACTTTTTATGTAAATCTGTGATTTGCGGCAAAAGTTCTTGGTTTTTAGTATGGTTTTTAATCACGTCATCTGCAACTGCTAAGCGTTGTTCTCTTGAAGCTTGTGATTTCAAAATTGATGCAACTTGTTCCCTAGAAACATTGTCACGGTTCATCGTTCGTTCAATTTGCACTTCTGTAGGCACATCAACAATTAATACGCGATCCGTCATTCCTTGCATCTGGTTTTCAACCAATAGAGGTGCGACTAATAAACCATAGGGAGAGGTGACTTTAGACAGGTCACTGTCAATTTTGTCACGGATCATGGGATGAAGAAGATCATTGAGCCATTGTTTTTGCTCTAGGTCTGAGAAGATCAGCTCGCGCAGTTTAGATCGATTGAGTGTGCCATCTTCAAGCAAGATGGTTTCACCAAAATGAGCAGTAATCTGTTTTAGTCCATCACTGCCTAACGCAACCACTTCACGTGCCACGATATCGGCGTCGACAATATCAATGCCAAAATGTTCGTTGAATAGGTTAGCGACAGTCGTTTTTCCACTGGCTATACCGCCACTTAATCCGATAATGATTGCCATGGTTACATTCCTAATACTGAAGTGAAATACCAACCCATGATGTCGTTACCCCACATCAAGCTTACCCAACCAGCAATCGCAAGGTAAGGGCCGAATGGGAAGGCTTTATCAATGCCTTGCTGTTTCAAGCGCAGCTGAATCAAACCAAACACCAGGCCAACAAGCGAAGACAGCAGGATGATCATCGGTAGATGCTGCCAACCCAGCCATGCGCCAAGTGCAGCCAGTAACTTGAAGTCACCGTAACCCATGCCTTCTTTACCTGTCAGCAGTTTGAACAGCCAGTACACGGACCATAACGCGAGGTAGCCAGCCATAGCGCCGACTACTGAGTCTTGAAGCGATACTGGGCTGATATTAAATAGGGCTAAAGCGATACCAGACCAAACTAACGGTAAGGTAACTTGATCAGGCAATAGCATGGTGTCGAGGTCGATGAAAGTCGCGGTAATTAGTGCAAAGGTAAAAAATATCAGTGCAATAGCGTAAAAACTGAAACCAAAATGACTCGCGACAACTGTGCAAAGTATTGCGGTCAGCAGTTCAACCAGAGGGTAGCGAATGCTGATCGGTGTGGCACAACTGTGACACTTGCCCTTCAAGAATAACCAGCTTAACACTGGAATATTGTCGACGATTCTTAATTGAGTTTTACATTTAGGGCAGGTTGAGCGAGGAACACTGAGGTTGAACTTACCTTCTGGCGCAGGGATTTTATATTGTGAGAAATACTCCGAGCACTCTTGTTGCCATTCGCGTTCCATCATAATAGGTAAACGATGTATGACGACGTTAAGGAAGCTGCCAATCAGAAGGCTAAAAATGAATGCTAATACCGGGAATAGCCAAGGATAGTAGTGAAATACTTCCATAGTGTCCTTTACCACTTAATCAAGATGAGTAGAGGTTTCTACTCATGAGTGTTGAGTTGCTTTTGGCTATCCTAACACACTCATAAGATTAAAGATCGGTAAGTACATCGCAACCACAAGACCGCCTACGACGGATCCTAAAAACACAATGATCAGCGGTTCTAATATTTTGCCCAAATTATCGACGGTGTTGTCGACTTCAAACTCGTAAATCGAGGCGACTTTGTTGAGCATTTCATCAAGGTTGCCTGACTCTTCGCCAATCATCACCATCTGCAACATCATCTCAGGAAAGGCGTTGGTATTTCGCATTGCGATATACATTGGAATGCCCGCAGCGGTTTCGCGATGTACTTCGATGATTGCCGATTCATAGTGCAAATTACCTGTGGTTTTGGCTGTGGTTTTTAGACTCATGAGAATGGGGATACCAGAACCGAAACTGGTTGATAGTGTGCGACTGAATTTGGCAATGGAGGCTTTTGCCATAACACCGCCTAGAATTGGAAACCTTAACCCTAAGCGGCTGGTCGATAATCGAATCGAGTAGGAACGCTGACAGAGTTGATAGATAACTAATGCTGCTAACCCTGCACCTACAAATGTATAAAAGCTGTATGCCTGCATCCAATGAGAAAGCTCTAGTACTTGCTGTGTAAACCAAGGGAGGTCGGCACCAAAGCCTGAAAACATCGACTCAAACTCAGGAATCACCATGGTCAGCATTAAATAGGAGACAGTAAGTGCGACAGTGACCACCATTGCAGGATAGATGAGCGCCTTGATGACTTTAGACTTGAGCTGTTCACTCTTCTCACGATAGGTCGCTAAGCGTTCAAAGACTTGCGCAAGGTTACCCGAGAGCTCACCCGTTGCGACTAAATCGGTATAGAGGTCATCAAAGTGACGACTTGCGGTTCGCATCGCTTTTGAGATAGGTGTACCAGCTTCAACACCTTTACAGATGTGTGACAGGATAGATTTCATTTCAGCTTTGCGGTGGTTATCTGAGACCAACTTAATCGCCTGCACAATCGGAACTCCGGTTCCTAACATAGTCGCAAGTTGGCGGGTCAATACGGTGATATCCCGAGATTTAACTCTATGGGTTAAACGCGTCAGTGCCGAGATGCTTTTCTTTTTGATTTTCTTTATCTGGATATGCTGATCTTTGAGCTTTTCACGTACTTCTAATTCGGTAAGAGCTAAGGTTTGCCCTGAAACTTTTTTACCAGAGCTATTGATGCCTTTCCAGTGGTAGCTTTTTAATTGTGATTGCTTAGTTTTGCTGATCATTGAAGCTCCAATGGATTATAGGTACAGAACACGTTGCAGCTCTTGATAGCTGGTGGTGCCTTCAAGTAGCTTATCTAATCCTGACTCTTGCAGTGTGCGCATCCCTTCTCGGCGGGCGAGGTCTTCAACCTCCAGCGCATTCGGTTTGCTGATAAGGCTATTTTTGAGTTTGTCGGTGAATGGCATCACTTCATAAATTCCGACACGCCCAGAATAGCCTTGATTGCACTCGTTACACCCTTGTGGGTTAGCCTTATAAATGGTTTTGCTGTTAGGTATTGAGTGACGCAGGAAGATGTCTGGTGAGTCGTCAATGACTTTGCATTGGCTACACAAGCGTCTTGCCAGTCGTTGGGCAATGATCAAGCTCAACGATGAGGCTAAGTTAAAGGGCTCAATCCCCATATGAGCGAGTCGGGTAACGGTTTCTGCCGCAGAGTTGGTATGGAGCGTTGAAAGTACTAAGTGACCGGTTTGCGATGCTTTGATGGCGATCTCTGCGGTTTCTAAATCACGGATCTCACCTACCATCACCACATCTGGATCTTGTCTTAAAAACGAGCGCAGGGCTTCAGCGAACCCGAAGCCGATCTTTGGCATCACTTGCACTTGATTGATGCCACACAGGTTAATCTCTACCGGATCTTCCGCGGTGGAGATATTACGTTCTGTGGTGTTCAACACTCGAAGGCCGGTATAAAGCGAGACGGTTTTTCCGCTGCCAGTAGGGCCTGTCATTAAGATCATTCCTTGTGGGCGTTTTAGTGCATTTAGATACAGTGTTTTTTGATCGTCGCTGTAACCGAGATTATCGATATCGAGATTAGCTGCGCTGCTATCAAGTAGCCTCAGTACAATTTTCTCGCCCCACAAGGTAGGCAGTGTTGAGACGCGCATATCAATCGCAAGCTCATCATTCAGGCGCAACTTGATGCGTCCATCTTGAGGTAAACGACGCTCGGCAATATCAAGCTTGGCGAGAATTTTTAAACGGGCGGATAAACGACGGCTTAGGTGAGAGGCGGGTTGCTGGATTTCAACCAATATACCGTCACAACGCAGGCGAACACGGTAGTGCTCTTCGTAAGGTTCAAAATGGATATCGGATGCGCCTTTACGTACCGCATCGACCAGTATCTGGTTGATAAAACGACTAACCGGAGAGTCGTCTTGGCTAAGGTCTTCAATCGACGCGAGCTCGTCGTCAGACACTTCAACTAGGTTAGCCAGCTCATCTTGGGTGATCTCTTTACGCTTAGAATCTTGTCCGGAAATAGAGCGACCATACAGCTTTCGTATTGCACCTTCGAGTTCCGAGTAATTGGCGACTGTCAGTTCTATCTGCAACCCGGTCGCAAAACGAAAATCATCTTCCGCTTGTAAGTCGGTCGGGTCGGCTGAAGCCAGTGTGAGCGTCGAATTAGAGACTGAGATCGGGATAGCACGGTATTTGGTGATCAGTTCACGTAGCCCTAGTTGATCACATAAGGCTTCATAATCGGTGTTGCTCAATTGAACTAACGGTAAGCCGAAGATGGCTTGTATATTGTTTGCTAAGGAGTCGCTCGTGAAGAGATCAAGAACGAGTAAAGCTTCAGGTGTTGAAATACCTGAAGCTTGTACATGTTCCGCCACGGCTTGTTCTTGAGTCAGGCTAATTAAATCAGCCTGACGGAGAACGGTTGGGAGGTTGGTGAGCACTATTGACAGCTTTTCGGAAGGAGATTTGAAGAGACAGCTGTTCCGGTTGTCCCTGTTCTGCAGATCCAAGTACCGTTATTATCGCGGTTTAATTCAAAAGTTCTACCTGATACCAAAGTGCTCACACCTGAGCTTGCACTTGTTGCAAATTCAAATGTAATTGTGCCTGAAGCAGCGCTTGCACCTGTTCCTTGTCCTGTAAAGTCTATATCACCTAAGTCTAATGAAACTGGTGCCCCCAAGTCATTTTCACTACCTGCTGCAGGGAATGTCCCATTTTCTACAGTAGATGCCTCTACATTGGTCTTAAGCCCCGTCAGAGTAGTTAGTGCAGAAGCTACTTCCGCTTTAGCAACATATTGTTGATACTGAGGTATCGCAATTGCAGAGAGAACCCCAATAACCGCAACCACAATCATCAATTCAATCAGTGTGAAACCTTTCTGATTCGTTCTTTTGTTCTTGTTATTCATTGTCTAATTCCATTCTTTAGTTTGTTTCAGTGCAAGCACAAGATGGTAGAGAGAATAGAAGTCGAGGGGGGGAAGTGGAATGGTGTTCAGGTGCGGTCGCGAGTGGTTTTGAATTTATTGAATAGCTGTTGCATATAGCACGCAAATTTATGCGATCAACTTAAATAACGGTTTGAAATACTGATAATTAAGGCAATAAAAAAGGCACTGTCATCAACAGTGCCTTTATAGAAACTATTTACTATTCAGTAAATTACGCTTTGAACCTCATTGATAGGTCCATTGCTTTTAGGTGCTTGGTCAATGCACCTACCGAGATGTAATCAACACCCGTTTCAGCGAACTCAGCGATAGTGTCTAGCGTCACGTTACCAGAGTTTTCTAGTGCAGCACGGCCAGCGTTGATCTTCACAGCTTCACGCATCATGTCAGTGGTGAAGTTGTCTAGCATGATGATGTCTGCGCCCGCATTGATAGCTTGCTCTAGCTCTTCTAGGCTCTCAGTTTCCACTTCAACAGGCTTACCCGGGTTGAGCTCTTTTGCTGTTGAGATAGCTTTTTCAATACCGCCACATGCGATGATGTGGTTTTCTTTGATTAAGTAGGCATCGAAAACACCGATACGGTGGTTGAAACCGCCACCACAAGCCACAGCGTATTTTAGTGCACTACGTAGGCCTGGGATGGTTTTACGAGTATCTAGCAGACGGCACTCTGTGTGTTTGATTTTGTCAGCATAGATAGCGGTTGCTGTCGCACAACCAGATAGCGTTTGAATGAAGTTCATTGCGTTACGCTCACCAGTCAATAGTGCGCGTGCTGGGCCAGTTAGGGTGCAAAGCGTTTGGTTTGGTTCTACCTTATCGCCATCTTCTACGTTCCACTCGATAGTCACTTCACCGCCTAGCTGCTTAAACACCTCATCAGCCCATGCTTTACCACAGAATACACCGTGTTCACGAGTGATGATGGTTGCGCTGTTGATAGCGTCAGCTGGGATTAGACTTGCCGTAATATCAGCCGCTGGATCTAACGTACCGCCTAGGTCTTCTTTGATTGTTTCTGCGACTGCTCGAGTAATCTCGAGAGGCAGTTGCTCTTTTAAGTAGTCAAGGCGTTGGTGGCTGTTATGTGTGTTTTTCATCGCAAATCTAATCTTGAAAGGGAGTGGGAATGGAATGATACTCTTGCTTAACTTCAAATTAAAGAGGCTAGCGTGACTGCTCCATGGGCAAGGTCACAATCTACTGTGCTAGCAAAAAAAAGAAAGCGAGACCAAGATGACGATCTGCTCCAAAGGATGGTACGAAAACGCTCGGCATGTTCCTTCCCCGTATTTTGACGCTCGGCCGAGTGTCGGTGATATCTCTCTGCTGGTGGTCCACAATATTAGCCTGCCACCGGGGCAATTTGGTGGACCTTATATCGAGCAGTTCTTTACGGGCCAGCTTGAGCCCGCGGAACACCCGTTTTTCAAGGTGATTCATCAAATGGGCGTATCTGCTCACTGCTTGATTCGCCGTGATGGTGAAGTGGTGCAGTTCGTTTCTTTCCTAGACAGGGCTTGGCATGCCGGCCAATCGAGCTTTGCTGGTCGTGAAAGGTGTAATGATTACTCTATTGGGATTGAATTAGAGGGCAGTGACTTTATTGCCTATACAGAGCAGCAGTATCAAGCCTTGACTGAGCTAACGGAAACACTGGTCTCAAGTTTTCCTCAGATCACTAATGAACGTATCACTGGCCATCAATACATAGCACCTTTACGCAAAACAGACCCTGGGTTGGTCTTCGACTGGACAAAATTTAAAGGCAAATTGCGCTTCTAATCCCTAATCCTATTTATGGCTCTGCCAATTGCAGAGCCTTGCTTAATCAACGCTTAGCATAACCACTTGTGATTTTTTGTTGTTGCAATGTAAAGAAAGTGGTTCGTTGATGGGTGTCAATAAATCAAGAGTGTGACGAGCTTATCAAACACCCAGATATTAAAGCTTATGAACAGAAATTTCCCCTCAAATGTGCGCTTGGTTCGATTTTTGACCGACTTAGACTAATCTTTCTGAAACAATTCATTTTTATCCTGAAACTTTCTAGCACGAGTACTCCCCAAAAGTATTACCGCTGTAAATGGTAAGACCAATTTGGTTGCTGTTTTAAATTTCATTTGTTAAATCGTGGTTAATTCACACTGCGTTCTATGATGCAGGTCAATTTTACGCTGGACAGTGGCGTTTTAATTATGTTAATTTCTGCCCAACTTAAAATTGGTATTACCAATTGTCAGCGAAGAAAAAGAAGAACAACAAACTATGGCTTATCAAAGGATTCGTCAGCCAAAACTCTCCGATGTTATCGAACAAGAGTTAGAAAGGTTGATTGTGGAAGGAACACTGGCTCCAGGGCAGCAGCTGCCGCCTGAGCGCGAACTGGCGAAACAGTTCGATGTGTCTCGTCCTTCAATCCGAGAAGCGATACAACGTTTAGAAGCAAAACGCTTGCTTACTCGCCGTCAAGGTGGAGGTACGTTTGTTAGCGAAAATATCTGGAAAAGCTTTTCAGATCCTTTGCTTAATTTGTTGTCATCCCATTCTGAAACCCAACTAGACTTGTTGGAATCGCGTCATGCGATGGAAGGGATTTCGGCTTACTTCGCGGCATTGCGTGGAACCGATGAAGACTTTGCTCGTATTCAAGCCTGCCAAGAAAAAATTCACGGCGCGCAAGAGAAGGGTGATATTGAAGCCGAATCTGCAGCGGTGATGGCTTTTCTTATTGCTTTAACAGAGGCAGCGCACAATGTGGTGTTATTGCACATTGTTCGTAGCTTGGCTCCGTTACTCGAACAAAACGTCTTAGAAAATTTAAAGCTGTTGCATCGTCGTAAAGACGTTGTGGAGAAAGTGAGTATACATCGAGCTAATATCGTAGATGCGATCGTTTCTGGCCAGCCTGAGAAGGCGCGTGAAATGTCACACTCTCATTTAGCTTACATCGAAGAAACATTGCTGGATTTGACGAAGGAAGAATCGCGCCGCGAACGTTCTCTACGTCGAATTCAACAGGGTAAATAGCCGTAATACTTCGGCTTTTTACGTGTTTAGTAGAATCCAACTAACAAAAAGGATAGATCGCCATGTCTGACATGAAGCATGACGTTGATGCTCTGGAAACTCAAGATTGGTTAGAAGCTCTTGAGTCAGTAGTACGTGAAGAAGGTGTAGAACGTGCACAGTTTTTACTAGAACAAGTTCTAGATAAAGCGCGTTTAGATGGCGTTGATATGGCTACAGGTATCAACACAAACTACATCAACACAATTCCAGCAGCGCAAGAGCCAGCTTACCCTGGTGACGTAACTCTTGAGCGTCGTATTCGTTCGATTATTCGCTGGAACGCAATCATGATCGTATTGCGTGCTTCTAAGAAAGACCTAGACCTAGGTGGTCACATGGCTTCTTACCAGTCAGCAGCAGCGTTCTACGAAGTTTGTTTCAACCACTTCTTCCGTGCTCCAAACGAGACGGACGGTGGCGATCTAGTTTACTACCAAGGCCACATTTCTCCTGGTATCTACTCTCGTGCATTCGTTGAAGGTCGTCTAACTGAAGAGCAGCTAGATAACTTCCGTCAAGAAGTTGATGGTAAAGGTATCCCTTCTTACCCGCACCCTAAACTAATGCCTGAATTCTGGCAGTTCCCTACGGTATCTATGGGTCTAGGTCCGATCTCTGCGATCTACCAAGCTCGTTTCCTTAAGTACCTAGAAGGCCGTGGTCTTAAAGATACTTCTGCTCAACGTGTATACGCTTTCCTAGGCGACGGTGAGATGGATGAGCCAGAATCACGTGGTGCTATCTCTTTCGCTGCGCGTGAGAAGCTAGACAACCTATGTTTCCTAATCAACTGTAACCTACAGCGTCTAGACGGCCCTGTAATGGGTAACGGTAGCATCATCCAAGAACTTGAAGGCCTATTCAAAGGTGCAGGTTGGAACGTTGTTAAAGTTATCTGGGGTAGCAACTGGGATTCTCTACTAGCTAAAGACACCACTGGTAAGCTTCTTCAACTAATGAACGAAACTATCGATGGTGACTACCAGACATTCAAATCTAAAGATGGCGCATACGTACGTGAGCACTTCTTTGGTAAGTACCCAGAAACAGCTGCACTAGTTGCAGACATGACTGACGACCAAATCTTCGAACTGAAGCGTGGTGGTCACGATTCTTCTAAACTGTTCGCTGCATTCAACAATGCAAAAGAGACAGGTGGCAAGCCAACAGTAATCCTAGCTAAGACAGTTAAAGGTTACGGCATGGGTGAAGCTGCAGAAGGTAAGAACATCGCACACGGTGTTAAGAAGATGGACATGACTCACGTACAATACCTACGTGACCGTCTAGGCCTACAAGACATCCTTTCTGATGAGAAAGTGTCTGAGCTTCCTTACCTGAAACTGGAAGAAGGTTCTGCTGAATACGAATACTTACATGCTCGTCGTAAAGCCCTACAAGGTTACACGCCAGCACGTCTGCCAAAATTCACTCAAGAATTCAAAGTACCAGAGCTAGAAGAGTTTGCTCCTCTACTAGGTGCACAGAAGCGTGAAATTTCAACGACTATGGCTTACGTACGTACGCTAAACATCCTACTGAAAGACAAGAACATCGGTAAGAACATCGTTCCTATCATCTGTGATGAAGCTCGTACATTCGGTATGGAAGGTCTATTCCGTCAGGTTGGTATCTACAACCCACACGGTCAAGAATACACACCTGAAGATAAAGGCATCGTTTCTTACTACAAAGAAGCAACATCTGGCCAAGTTCTTCAAGAAGGTATCAACGAGCTAGGTTCTATGGCTTCATGGGTTGCAGCGGCAACTTCATACAGCACGAACGACCTACCAATGATCCCGTTCTACATCTACTACTCTATGTTCGGTTTCCAACGTATTGGTGACATGGCATGGCTAGCAGGTGACCAACAAGCTCGCGGCTTCCTACTAGGTGCTACAGCTGGTCGTACAACACTGAACGGTGAAGGTCTACAGCACGAAGATGGTCACTCGCACATCCAAGCGAACACTATCCCGAACTGTATCTCTTACGATCCAACATTCGCTTACGAGCTAGCAGTAATCATGCAAGACGGTATCCGTCGCATGTACGGCCCTGAGCAAGAGAACGTTTACTACTACCTAACAGTAATGAACGAGAACTACGCGATGCCAGCAATGCCAGAAGGCGCTGAAGAAGGCATCCGTAAGGGTATCTACAAGCTTGAATCTCACGCTGGTGCTAAGGGCAAAGTTCAACTAATGAGCTCTGGTACTATCATGAACGAAGCGCGTAAAGCTGCTGAAATTCTAAGCGAAGAGTACGGCGTAGCATCTGACGTATTCTCTGTAACGTCGTTCAACGAACTAACTCGTGACGGTCAAGCGGTAGAGCGTGACAACATGCTTCACCCAGAAGCTGAAGAGAAAGTACCGTACATCACAACTGTACTTGGTAAAGAACCTGCAATCGCAGTGACTGACTACATGAAGAACTACGCTGAGCAAGTACGTGCTTACATGCCAAGCGAGTCTTACAAAGTACTTGGTACTGATGGTTTCGGCCGTTCTGACAGCCGTGCAAACCTACGTCGTCACTTCGAAGTTAACGCTGGCTACATCGTAGTTGCAGCTCTAACTGAACTGGCTAAACGTGGTGATATCGAGAAATCTGTAGTAGTTGAAGCAATTGCTAAATTCGATATCGACACTGAAAAAACAAACCCACAATACGCTTAATACAGCGCTTAACTAGAAGGTAAATAAGCAATGGCAATCGAAATTAATGTACCTGACATCGGTGCGGATGAGGTTGAAGTTACTGAGATTCTTGTAAGCGTTGGCGACAAGGTTGAAGAAGAACAGTCTCTGATCACTGTTGAAGGCGACAAAGCTTCTATGGAAGTTCCAGCGTCTCAAGCAGGTATCGTTAAAGAAATCAAAGTAGCTGAAGGCGATTCAGTTTCTACTGGTTCTCTAATCATGATTTTCGAAGCCGAGGGTGCAGCTGACGCTGCACCTGCTCCAGCAGCAGAGGCAGCTCCAGTAGCTGCTCCTGCAGCGGCAGCAGCGGCAGAGCTTAAAGAAGTTCACGTTCCAGATATCGGTGGCGACGAAGTAGAAGTTACTGAAATCATGGTTGCTATCGGTGATTCAGTAGAAGAAGAGCAATCTCTTCTAACTGTTGAAGGTGACAAGGCTTCAATGGAAGTTCCTGCACCATTCGCTGGTACAGTTAAAGAAATCAAGATCGCTTCTGGTGACTCAGTTTCTACTGGTTCTCTAGTAATGGTATTCGAGGTTGCTGGCTCAGCACCTGCAGCAGCTCCTGCTCCAGCGGCGGCAGCACCAGTTGCAGCGGCTCCAGCAGCGTCAGCTGAAAAAGAAGTAAACGTTCCAGACATCGGCGGTGACGAAGTAGAAGTTACTGAAGTAATGGTAGCGGTTGGCGATACAGTAGAAGAAGAGCAATCTCTAATTACTGTTGAAGGCGACAAAGCTTCAATGGAAGTTCCTGCACCATTCGCTGGTACAGTTAAAGAGATCAAGATTGCAGCTGGCGATAAAGTGTCAACTGGCTCTCTAATCATGACTTTCGTAGTTGAAGGCGCAGCTCCAGCTCCTGTTGCAGCACCTGCACAAGCAGCAGCTCCAGCGGCGGCACCTGCACCTAAAGCTGAAGCTCCAGCGGCAGCAGCTCCCGCAGCTGCAGACGACTTCCAAGAAAACGGTGAGTACGCACACGCGTCTCCAGTTGTTCGTCGTCTAGCTCGTGAGTTCGGTGTAAACCTATCTAAGGTTAAAGGTACTGGTCGTAAGAGCCGTGTACTTAAAGAAGACGTTCAGTCTTACGTTAAAGATGCACTTAAGCGTCTAGAGTCTGGTGCTGCGGCATCTGGCAAAGGCGGTGACGGCTCTGCTCTTGGTCTACTACCATGGCCAAAAGTTGACTTCAGCAAGTTCGGCGAAACTGAAGTTCAGAAGCTTTCTAAGATCAAGAAGATCTCTGGTGCAAACCTACACCGTAACTGGGTAATGATCCCTCACGTTACACAGTGGGATAACGCAGACATCACTGAGCTAGAAGCATTCCGTAAAGAGCAGAACGCAATCGAAGCTAAGAAAGACACTGGCATGAAGATCACTCCTCTTGTGTTCATCATGAAAGCTGTTGCTAAAGCGCTAGAAGCGTTCCCTGCGTTTAACTCTTCTCTTTCTGAAGATGGCGAAAGCATCATTCTTAAGAAGTACGTAAACGTAGGTATCGCGGTAGATACTCCAAACGGTCTAGTTGTTCCTGTATTCAAAGACGTGAACAAGAAAGGCATTTACGAGCTATCTGAAGAGCTAATGGCTGTGTCTAAGAAAGCACGTGCTGGTAAGCTAACTGCAGCTGACATGCAAGGCGGTTGTTTCACAATCTCTAGCCTTGGTGGCATCGGCGGTACTGCATTTACGCCAATCGTAAATGCTCCAGAAGTAGGTATCCTAGGTGTATCTAAGTCTGAAATTAAGCCAGTTTGGAATGGTAAAGAGTTCCAGCCACGTCTTCAGCTTCCACTATCTCTATCATACGACCACCGTGTGATCGATGGTGCTGAAGGTGCACGCTTCATTACTTTCCTAAACAGCGCACTATCTGACATCCGTCGTCTAGTACTGTAATTGAGAAAGTAATTATTAAGGTGGCTTTCGGGTCACCTTAATTCTTTATATAAAGACTATTTTTAGAGAACAGTTCCCGCTTTTCTCATAAAGCGAAAGGGAAGTGTTGTCTAGCTCACAGGCTAACTTAAAGCTACTTTCACACTGTTAACATCTCTGTAAAATGTTGGCTGTTTGAAAGCCCAATAATTTTAAGAACATCTACTCAGCCTGTTAGGGATAATGACTACAAGAGGTCACAATGAGCAAAGAAATTAAAGCCCAAGTTGTTGTACTTGGTTCAGGTCCTGCTGGTTACTCAGCTGCATTCCGTTGTGCGGATTTAGGTCTAGAAACAGTACTAGTTGAACGTTACAGCACTCTTGGTGGTGTATGTCTAAACGTTGGTTGTATTCCATCGAAAGCACTTCTTCACGTTTCTAAAGTAATCGAAGAAGCGAAAGCGATGGCAGAGCACGGCGTTGTATTCGGCGAGCCACAAACGGACATCAGCAAGATCCGTATCTGGAAAGAAAAAGTAGTAGACCAACTAACTGGCGGTCTTGGCGGTATGGCTAAGATGCGTAACGTAACAGTTGTTAACGGTTTCGGTAAGTTCACTGGTCCTAACAGCATCCTAGTTGAAGGCGAAGGCGAAGCAACAACAGTTAACTTCGATAACGCAATCATCGCTGCGGGTTCTCGCCCAATCAAACTTCCTTTCATTCCACATGAAGACCCACGTATTTGGGATTCTACGGATGCACTTGAGCTGAAAGAAGTTCCTGAAAAACTGCTTATCATGGGCGGTGGTATCATCGGTCTTGAAATGGGTACGGTTTACCACTCTCTAGGCTCTAAAGTAGACGTAGTTGAGATGTTCGACCAAGTTATCCCTGCTGCGGATAAAGACATCGTTAAAGTCTTCACTAAGCGTATCAAGAACAAGTTCAAGCTAATGCTTGAAACTAAAGTAACTGCAGTTGAAGCGAAAGAAGACGGTATCTACGTTTCAATGGAAGGCAAGAAAGCACCAGCTGAAGCTGAGCGCTACGATGCTGTTCTTGTTGCTATCGGTCGTGTTCCAAACGGTGCACTTATCGATGCTGAAAAAGCAGGTATCGAAGTTGACGAGCGTGGCTTCATCAACGTTGATAAGCAAATGCGTACAAACGTTCCTCACATCCACGCGATCGGTGACGTTGTTGGTCAACCAATGCTTGCTCACAAAGGTGTGCATGAAGGTCACGTAGCTGCTGAAGTTATCTCTGGTAAGAAGCACTACTTCGACCCTAAAGTAATCCCATCAATTGCGTACACTGAGCCAGAAGTTGCTTGGGTAGGTAAGACTGAGAAAGAAGCGAAAGCGGAAGGCCTAAACTACGAAGTGGCGACTTTCCCTTGGGCTGCTTCTGGTCGTGCAATCGCTTCTGACTGTGCAGATGGTATGACTAAGATGATCTTCGATAAAGATACTCATCGCGTAATCGGTGGTGCTGTTGTTGGTACTAACGGTGGTGAGCTTCTTGGTGAAATCGGCCTAGCAATCGAAATGGGTTGTGACGCAGAAGATATCGCTCTTACTATCCACGCTCACCCAACTCTACACGAGTCTGTTGGTCTTGCTGCGGAAGTATTCGAAGGTTCAATCACTGACCTTCCAAACAAAAAAGCAGTGAAAAAGAAGAAGTAATTCTCCTTTAGCCACTCGCTAATGTTTTTAAAAGCCGCTGATTCGTCAGCGGTTTTTTTATTTCTGAGGTAAAGAGCAGTAACGTTTCACTTCGAGATGCGAGTACGCTGCGCTCCGAGATACGAAAAGCGAGTACATCAAAACAAAAAGGGTTGACCCACTAGGTCAACCCTTCATACTTCTTCTCGAATCTCGAATCTCGAATCTCGAATCTCGAATCTCGAATCTCGAATCTCGAATCTACTTATAGATACACAGCATGTTCAAGTAGCTGTCAGTTAGAGTAGACAACTCTTCATTGGTATCGACACGTTTCGCTTGGATAAATAGCGAGTAGCAGATGCCGTGGAATAGATTCGCAAGATGCTTAGGATCGTGATCGTCACAAACTTCGCCGCGCTCAATCGCTTTACTAAACATGTTTTGTACCAACATTTGGTTAGTGCGGTTTGTCGTTACGAACAGTGGCCATACTTCGTCACGCGTCGATGCGCTCCATTCGAACCATACGTTCAACCAGTGGCTGTCTTGAGCGACTAGTGTCACCATTTCAGTCGCAATATTATGTAGGTTTTGTTTTGCGTGAATATCTAGATCGATATTGTCTGAAAGGAAGTTTGAGAATTGACGGACAACATGATTAAGCACTTCATCAACCAGATCTTCACGAGTAGGGAAGTAGTTAAATACTGTTGCTACTGATACCTGAGCGATATCTGCAATGTCAGCGTGACCACCACGGCCAATGCCGCGACGAGAGAATACTTCAAGCGCGATTTCCATCAGCTGAAGTTTTCTTTTTAAAGGTGAAAGCCTAGTTCTAGGTCTCTTAGAGATTGAGTCCATTTTATTTTCCTTGCCAACGATTTTTTTATATTAATGATTTTATTATTATTTAAGCCAAGATGAGTGTAATGGTGCATATGCGAATGGTCAATCCTTTGAGCTTATTTAATAGACAGTTACATCAAACTTGATACATAAAGCGTGATCCACATTGATGTGAAAGGAGGCGACTATCAGACAAAGCACAAGTGCACATTTCATTGATAATCTGACAGTAAATTGGAGCCATAAGGTGGTGTGGGTATTTGAGCAGTGCTAGACTTACGCACAAATTGAGCGGCACCAATGGCAAAACTGTCTACACTTGTCGCAATCACCAAACAAAATGAGAGCAGTATGAAGCATACAGTTGAAGTCATGATCTCTGAGCAAGAAGTTCAGGATCGAGTAAACGAACTAGGCAAACAGATCACGGAACACTACCAAGGCAGTGAAGATCTGGTTTTAGTTGGCTTATTACGTGGATCGTTTGTCTTTATGGCGGATCTTGCTCGTGCTATTGATTTAACTCACCAAGTTGATTTCATGACCGCGTCTAGCTACGGCAACAGCATGGAAAGCTCACGTGATGTTCGTATTTTGAAAGACCTAGATGACGACATCCAAGGTAAAGACGTTCTGCTTGTAGAAGATATTATCGATACTGGTAACACACTGACTAAGGTAAAAGAGATCCTGAGCTTACGTGGTCCTAAATCTATCGAGATCTGTACGCTACTAGACAAGCCTTCACGACGTGAAGTTGAAGTGGACACTAAGTGGATTGGTTTTGAGATCCCAGACGAGTTCGTTGTTGGTGTTGGTATCGACTACGCTCAAAAATACCGTCACCTGCCATACATTGGTAAAGTGGTACCGCAAGAGTAATCACTACACTTGCCGACACAAGACATTAAAAAGCCCGCTTGATGCGGGCTTTTTGTATTTTGATAGAGATAATTAGCCTTGTTGGCTAAGAAGAGGCGTCGTTAAGATTTTATTGATAGCTTCTAAGTGGCTGTTCTCTAAAGTATCGTTACTAGAGCAGCGCACGCCAAGGTCTTGCAATTTGCCATCGCCAATACCATACACCACACCGTGGATCTCGACCTCTTGACCACGTTCCCATGCACTT
The DNA here is from genome assembly GCF_027587015.1 of Vibrio sp. Makdt. Lineage (NCBI taxonomy): Bacteria > Pseudomonadati > Pseudomonadota > Gammaproteobacteria > Vibrionales > Vibrionaceae > Vibrio > Vibrio sp. Makdt. The sequence continues at coordinate 285,913 of NZ_JAPPTH010000004.1, read as the reverse complement.
TGCATAATGGTTGAGTTACCTAGGTTGTAAACCTGCTCTGCGACGTTAATCTCACAAAGCTTGTCACCCCACTGTTCACGTGGAAGCGCTTCGATCTCTTTACGGTATTTTAGGTAGTTATCGCGAATGTGAAGTAACCAGTTGTTGATAAGGCCAAGTTTCGGGTTATCAATTGCCGCATTAACACCGCCACAACCGTAGTGACCACAGACAATAATGTGTTTCACTTTAAGCACATCTACTGCGTACTGAACGACAGATAGGCAGTTTAGGTCTGTATGAACCACTTGGTTGGCCACGTTTCGGTGAACAAACAGTTCTCCAGAATATAAGCCAGTAAGGCGCTCGGCTGGGACTCGGCTATCTGAACAACCTATCCATAGAAAACCAGGGCTTTGACCCTCTTCAAGCGTTGTAAAATACTCAGGTCTTTCAGAGCGAATTTCTTCAGACCATTTGGAATTGTTCTCAAAAAGCTGTTTTATTTCTGGCATCTTGCTTCTTACATCCCTCAATTAAGATGCTTAACTATACACAATGTTACAAATTCAATCTCGTAAAAACTGCGTCAAAATGTACTCATCTGACGTGTTCTAGTACGGAAAATCATAAACTTAGCTCTCTATCAATGTTCCGGTTATAAGACATGAATAATGTGATTGAATTAACACTTTCTGAACACTTGATACATTTGTTAAAGTGATAAGGTTTGTCATTTCATCATCAGGAAGGTGTGTTTTGTTTGGAAGTCGTTTTACGGATATCAATCTCAAAGGGGATATGTTTGGCGGTGTAACTACAGCCATCATCTCGTTACCTTTAGCGTTGGCATTTGGTGTTGCTTCTGGCGCGGGAGCTGAAGCTGGCTTGTGGGGCGCCATTATGGTTGGCCTATTTGCAGCATTGTTTGGCGGTTCGAGTAGTTTGATTTCTGAACCTACCGGCCCGATGACGGTGATTATGACTGCCGTAATGACGAGTATGGTTGCGAAGTATCCTGAAACGGGTATGGCAATGACCTTTACTGTTGTGATGATGGCCGGTGCATTCCAGATATTACTTGGCACGTTAAAGCTAGGAAAATACGTCACTTTGATGCCATATAGCGTGATCTCTGGATTTATGTCGGGCATTGGCGTTATTCTGATTATCTTGCAGCTGTCTCCATTGTTAGGACATGCCGCTCCATCCGGTGGTGTAATGGGCACGCTCTCTGCTTTGCCTGATACGCTAGCAAACTTAAAAGTGAGTGAGCTATTTCTAGGTGCACTGACACTCGGTATTCTGTTTGGCTTCCCAGCTAAGTACCGTAAGTATGTGCCTGCGCAACTGGTTGCGTTGGTAGCCGTCACTCTTTTGTCCGTTATTTTCTTCGATACCGATTCTATTCGCCGTATTGGTGAAATCCCAGCAGGTCTGCCTTCTCTCGTTATCCCTACTATTAGCGCTGAGCAATTCACAACTATGGTTATTGATGCTTTAGTGCTTGGTACTTTAGGTTGTATTGATACGCTTTTGACCGCTGTTATTGGAGACTCATTGACTCGTAAAGAGCATGACTCAGATAAAGAACTGCGTGGCCAAGGTATCGCAAATATGCTTTCCGGCTTGTTTGGTGCATTGCCAGGTGCGGGTGCTACCATGGGCACTGTAACCAATATTCAGGTGGGAGCGCGCTCTCCACTGTCAGGTGTGATTCGAGCATTAGTATTGGCGTTAGTGGTTTTGGTCGCTGGTGGGTTGACAGAACCTATCCCTATGGCTGTGCTGGCGGGTATTGCGATGTATGTAGGCTTCAACATTCTCGATTGGAGTTTCATTCAGCGTGCGCACAAGGTCAGTTATGCGGGCATGGGCGTCATGTATGGCGTAATGCTGCTAACCGTATTTGTTGACCTGATCATCGCGGTTGGATTGGGCGTATTTATCTCGAACATTCTGATTATTGAAAGATTGAGCCGTGAGCAAGCCAGACAAGTTAAGGCGATCAGTGATGGTGATGATGAAGACGATATCCCATTGACCGACAGCGAACGTCAGCTACTGGATAATGCCAACGGCAAGGTTTTGTTCTTCTATCTATCAGGGCCGATGATCTTCAGTGTCTCAAAGGCGATTTCACGACAGCACTCAAGTATTTCTGATTACGAAGCAATGATTTTAGACTTAACCGATGTACCTATGATTGATGTTACGGTTGGTCTTGCGCTAGAGAATGCAATCAAAGATGCGCTAGACGCTCAATGTGAGGTGTACTTGTTGTGTCCGAATGAGAACACTCGTCAACAGTTGGAGAAATTCCACGTAATTGATTTAGTACCGGAATCGAACACATATCGCTTCCGTTATGAAGCTCTGACAGCTGCAACAAGCTACGTTGAGAGAGACGAGCACCAATTTGAATCGGTTTAATACTCTTATTAATTCACTGTGACTGAACAATAGTTATCAATATTGGTCATGAATTTCTAATAACGGAAAGTACCGCTAAGTTAATGTCTTAGCGGTATTTTTTTGTCTGTGATATTCGATATAGGGCTTTATGCAGCCTTAGTTCTTTTAAGTTTTATAACGAAACCGTTAATCGATATTTGTATTCATCGTCATTCAACGATAAACTTGTTTGCAAAATGGCCGCGTACATTATCTTGAGCTAGTTCAACTGGTTCATTTCAGGTTTCGTCCTCTTCATCCTGTCCGGCTAACCACACTATTTATAGCAAATGGCAATCATCTCTATGTATGCATTAGAAATTGAGCAATTAAGAAAAACTTATGCTGGTGGCTTCGAGGCACTTAAAGGCATTAGTTTACAGGTAGCAAAAGGTGACTTTTACGCGCTTCTTGGTCCAAATGGTGCGGGCAAGTCCACCACCATTGGCGTTATCTCTTCGTTAGTAAATAAAACCTCTGGCAAGGTTAAGGTATTCGGCTACGACATTGATACCGATCTGGAGCTGGCAAAGCAAAACCTAGGCTTAGTTCCTCAAGAGTTTAACTTCAACCCGTTTGAAACGGTTGAGCAGATCGTTTTGCAGCAAGCGGGTTACTACGGTGTCCCTAAATCTCTGGCAAAAGAGCGAGCGAAAAAGTACCTATCTCAACTCGATTTATGGGAAAAACGTAGCGAACGTGCGCGTAACTTGTCTGGTGGTATGAAACGCCGCTTGATGATCGCGCGTGCGCTGATGCATGAGCCTCAGCTGTTAATCCTTGATGAGCCAACTGCAGGTGTCGATATTGAACTGCGCCGCTCGATGTGGGAATTCCTCAAAGAGATCAACGAGAAGCAGGGCATTACCATTATCTTGACCACGCACTACCTAGAAGAAGCGGAAATGTTGTGTCGCAACATCGGTATCATTAATCGTGGTGAGTTGATCGAAAACACCACCATGAAAGCGCTACTAGGTAAGTTGAGCGCCGAGACCTTTATTTTAGATCTTGAAGAGGGCGCGACTGAACCTAAGCTAGAAGGCGTGAATAACCAAGTCTTGGTGAATGGCTCTTTAGAGATCGAAATTGATAAGAACCTAGGTTTGAACACCATCTTTGCTCAGTTGAGTGAGCAGAATGTGAAAGTCCTCTCGATGCGTAACAAAGCTAACCGTCTAGAAGAACTGTTTGTAAGTATCGTGCGTGAGGGGAGTAAATAATATGTACAGCCTATATTGGACCGCTTTTCGCAGCTTGTTGACCAAAGAGATCAACCGTTTTACTCGTATCTGGGTGCAAACGCTAGTCCCACCTGCAATTACTATGACGCTCTATTTCATCATCTTCGGTAACCTGATTGGTGCGCGAATCGGTGAAATGAACGGCTTTAGTTATATGGAGTACATAGTGCCGGGTTTGATCATGATGTCGGTAATCACTAACTCGTACTCGAATGTGGCTTCATCATTCTTTAGTGCCAAATTCCAAAAGAACATTGAAGAACTGCTGGTTGCGCCGGTGCCGAACTACGTGATCATTGCTGGTTTCGTGATGGGTGGTGTGGTGCGCGGCCTATTGGTCGGTACTATCGTGACCTTTGTTTCTCTGTTCTTCGTTGACCTTCAGGTGGATCACTGGGGGGTGATTATTGCGACCGTTTTCCTAACGTCGGTGGTATTTGCGTTAGGTGGTCTTATTAACGCGGTATTTGCACGCACGTTTGATGATATCTCAATTATTCCAACCTTCATTCTGACGCCACTTACTTATCTTGGTGGTGTGTTCTACTCGATTAGCCTGCTGCCTGAGTTTTGGCAGGGTGTGTCGAAGTTGAACCCGATTGTCTACATGGTGAATGCGTTTAGATATGGCTTCTTGGGTGTGTCTGATGTGGGTATTGTGACGTCGTTTGGCGTACTAGGTGTGTTTATCGTTGTACTGTATGGCATTGCACATTACCTAGTGACTAAGGGCATCGGTTTACGCAGCTAACTCCGGCGCCCCTGAATCGCAGGTAAAGAAAAAGGTCGATATTACATCGACCTTTTTTGTCTCTTTTATTTGAGAATCAGCACGCTACTCAGCGGTTTCTTCTTTCACTTCTTCTTTGGTTTCCGCTACCAAGTCGAGAACTTGGTTGTCGATAAGACGCGTCTTACCTAAGAAGGCCGACATAAGAATCACAGCTTGAGTCGATTCTGAAGTGATGGCTTGCAGAGTTTTAGCATCACAAATGAAAATTTCATCTGGTTGCAGATCTGCTGCGCGAAGCTGGTCTGTCGCATCTTCAATCACTGATGCGTAGTCATCACGTCCACCACGAATTGCGCTGCTGATCCAACGCATAGTGCGCGCTAGAACCGGTGCACGTTGGCGCTCATCAATAGTCAGATTGCTATTGCGAGAGCTCATTGCTAAACCGTCCATTTCACGAACCGTTGCAACGCCTACAATTTCAATGTCTAACGCTAAGTCAGTTGTCATTTGGCGAATGACAGCAAGTTGCTGGAAGTCTTTCTCGCCGAAGCATGCAAAATCTGGCTGAACGATGTTAAACAGCTTAGTGACAATCGTCGCTACGCCACGGAAATGACCTGGACGAGACGCACCTTCCAACATGTGAGATAACCCTGGTACTTCAACAAACGTCTGTTTGTCTAGGCCATCTGGGTACATCACTTCTGGTGTCGGTGTAAATACCAGTTCAACGCCTTCGCCCGTTAGTTTGCTTAGATCCGCTTCTAACGTGCGAGGGTAGTTGTTCAGGTCATCGGCACGATCAAACTGCATCGGGTTAACAAAGATGCTGACCACGACGATGTCTGCTAGTTCACGAGCCTTCTTTACCAGAGTAAGGTGGCCTTCATGCAGGTTTCCCATCGTCGGAACAAAAGCAACCGTACGTCCATCACGCTTAAACTGTTTAATCTGCTCACGAAGAGCCGCTATTTCAGCAAAAGTTTGCATACTTACTCCTAAGCGATTGTATGAGCATCATCAGGGAAGCGTGCGCTCTCTACTTCTTCTTTGTATAGAGCTACTGCTTTGCGCATGTCACCTGTTTCTGCTAGGAAATTCTTAGAGAACTTCGGCATGTAGTTCGCAGAAATACCGAACATGTCATGCATAACCAAGATCTGACCGTCCGTAACATTACCTGCACCAATACCAATAACTGGCACGTGACAAGCTTCTGTAATTCGTTTTGCCAATGAAGCTGGTACACATTCAAGTAGAACGATTTGAGCACCTGCGTTTTGCAGTGCTAGTGCGTCAGCAACCATTTTATCTGCTTGGTCGTCATCGCGACCTTGAACCTTGTAACCACCAAAGATGTTCACAGATTGCGGCGTTAAGCCTAAGTGTGCACATACTGGTACTGCGCGTTCTGTTAGCATCTTCACAGTATCAACCAACCAGCTTCCGCCTTCGATTTTTACCATGTTCGCGCCAGCACGCATCAAGGCAGCTGCGCTCTCACAAGCTTGCTCTGGAGTCGCGTAGCTCATGAAAGGCATGTCAGCCATAAGAAGACAGTTAGGGCTACCAGCACGCACAGAGCGAGTGTGGTAGGCGATGTCTTCAACGCTTACTGGTAATGTGTCGTTATGGCCTTGTAGAACCATACCCAGTGAATCACCGACAAGCAGAACTGGCATCTCTTGGCTTTCGAATAATTGAGCAAAGCTCGCATCGTAAGCTGTTGACGTCGCGAATTTACGGCCTTCACGTTTACACTTGATCAGGTCGTTAATGGTTACTTTTTTCATTGGTTTTCCTTAATGCGCCTGGCTATTGCTGCCAAACATTGAGCCCGTTTTTATCTACAATTTTCAGTAGTTCTGTCAGCTCAGTCCCATCAGGGAGTTGTAAACTTGGTGCGATTTCAGCAAGCGGGTAGAGTACAAACTCTCGTTCTTTCATTCCGTAATGAGGAACGGTTAAGCGCTCTGAATCGATCACCTCATTGCCGTACAGCACGATGTCGAGATCCAAGGTTCTTGGTCCCCAGCGTTCGTCTTTACGGACACGCCCTTGCTCTAACTCGATTTTTTGAGTGCAATCAAGCAGTTCAATAGGCGTTAATTCGGTTTTAATCGCGACTACCGCATTGATGTAGTCCGGTTGATTTTGCGGTCCCATTGGAGTGCTACTATATAGCTGAGAGGTCGCAATAAACGTTGATCGCGGTAGGCTTTTTAGCGTTTCGATAGCCAAATTTGCTTGGCTAACTGGGTCGGCAAGGTTGCTGCCGACCGCAATATAAGCAGTTATCATTCGGCTTGCTTACTCTTTTTGTTTCGGTAAGTCTTACGGCGACGATGACCTGACTTTGATGGCGCCGCTACGTCGTTAGCCATTGCTTGACGCATATTACGACCAGCTGTTTGATAGCGCTCCCACCATTTAGCTAACTCTTTTGTCTCGCCACCTTCAATCTCGCCACGCATCTCTAAGAAGTCGTAACCAGCGCGGAACTTGTTGAGCTCCATTAGGCGAACGGCACGCTTACCGTTACGGCGAGGTAATCGCAGTTGCAGTTGCCAAACTTCGCGAATGGTTGCTGTGTGGCGACGAGGAATAGCAATGGATTTTACTTGCTGATCCAGAATGATGTTACTCGCTTCCATGATCGCATCGTAGTGTGCCATGCCTTGCTCAGAGATAAGCTTGTCTGCCAGTTTGTTCATTGGGTACCAAAGAATCGCGGCAAACATGAACGCAGGGTTTACTCGCTTACCATCTTCGATACGAAGGTCGGTAGAGTCGAGCACCAAATCAAGCATCTGCTCAGTCGGTGAGTCGTAATCTTCAGTGAAGTACTCAGCTACTGCTGGGAACATCTGCTGGAATAGGTTGTATTCACGCATCAGGTGGTAGGTCTCTAAACCGTAGCCTGATTGAAGCAGTTTTAGAGATTCTTCGTAAAGACGTGCTGCTGGGATGTCTTTTAGAAGGTGCGCCAAACCTTCAATTGGGTCGGCGGTGTCTTCTTCAATGTCAAAGTCCAGCTTCGCTGAGAAACGCATTGCACGCAGCATACGTACAGGGTCTTCACGGTAGCGTGTCTCTGGGTCACCAATTAGGCGGATCAGTTTATCTTCTAAATCTTCTACACCACCTGCGTAATCGTGGATGCTGTAGTCTGCAATGTTGTAGTACATCGCATTGATCGTGAAATCGCGACGTTCTGCATCTTCATCAACACTGCCGTACACGTTGTCGCGTAGTAGCATGCCTTCTTTCGATTGTGCAGATACGTTTTTAGACGGCTCTTGATGGTGACCTCGGAAAGTTGCCACCTCAATGATGTCACGACCAAACATGATGTGTGCCAAGCGGAAACGACGGCCGATTAGGCGGCAGTTTCGGAAAAGGTTCTTGATCTGCTCTGGCGTCGCGTTGGTCGCAATATCGAAATCTTTTGGTTGAGAGCCAAGTAAGATATCACGAACACCACCACCGACTAAAAATGCGTCAAAACCCGCACCATTCAGGCGATATAGTACTTTTAGTGCGTTATCGCTGATCTGCTTACGTGAAATATTGTGCTCTTGGCGAGTATAAATATTCAGTGCTAGTTCGTGGAATCCGCGTTGTTCGCTTGGGGTATTGTCGTTTTTATTCATTAGTTTAGAACAAAGTAGGTATCGCCAACTTTGTTTTTCTCTTAGTCCAAAGTGGTAGTGCAGAGTTTAATTGCGGCTAATAATAGCTTAGCGCGAGCCATTTGAGAACATCGTCTGCTTAACCACAGTGGTTGGTTATGGCATTTTTGTGTTTCGTTTTTACTATTTGCCGTTAGTTTTGAGCTAATTGCAGTGTTGTTTTTGTAAACTATCAGGTAGTTGAGCAACGTTCCATTGCTGGCAGCCCCATGCCAATATCTCATCGATTGAAGCCTCACAAACAGCTTTAGGAACCTCAAAGCCTAAGAACTGCATGGCATTGAGCAGTGTTGGTTTAGGGTTATCGAGGTCAATAGCGGTAGCGTGGTTTTGCTTTGATAGTTTATTGCCAGACGCATCGGTCGCTAACGGCAAGTGCAAGTAGCTCACTGTGTTTTGTTTCTGTGTCTTATAAAGACTGATTTGGCGGCCGGTAGGTTCGATGAGATCCGCGCCTCTCACCACCTCAGTTACGCCTTGCTCGATATCATCAAGTACCACAGCCAAGTTATAAGCAAATAAGCCATCGCGGCGTTTGATGATGAAATCTTCTTCTGCCAGTGCCTTAGGGATTTGAATGGTGCCATGACGGACATCGTCGAATGACTCGACAGGGAAATCCATACATAAGCGCACGGCTTGCTCGCCAGTATCCGTTAATCCTGCCTGTCGACAATGGCCATTATAGAAACCACCCAAGGCTTTTATCTGTTTGCGCGTGCATTGGCAGTAGTAGGCTTGGTTGTCAGCCACCCATTGATCAATTTGCGCTTGGTATAGGTCGTGACGTTGGCTCTGATAAACGACTTTACCATCCCAAAATAGGTGGTATGCCTCAAGCGTCTTAAGAATTAGGTCTGCAGCGCCAGCCATCTCTCTTGGCGGATCCAGGTCTTCCATGCGGACCAACCATTGCCCCTGATAAGATTTTGCCTGGAAGTAGCTGCCAAGAGCGGCAACCAGTGAGCCAAAATGAAGAGGACCTGACGGTGATGGTGCAAAGCGCCCGATATAATTCATATGTGAACAACCTAATCTAGAGGATACCGCAGTAGCCGATTCTTAAGACGTTTAATGTGGTTTAATGCATGCAGTGAGTACTGTCGTTGCTTAGCACTCGTTTTAACACTGCTATTTAAGCTATCTCGCTTGGGCAGCAAACAAAAAAGGGAGCCAAAGCTCCCTTTCTTTACATCCGCAAGCATTAACCTTGCATCTGTTTCTCTTTGATCTCTGCAAGTGTTTTACAGTCAATACAAAGGTCAGCAGTTGGGCGAGCTTCAAGGCGACGAATGCCAATCTCGATACCGCAAGAATCACAGAAGCCGAAATCATCTTCTTCGATCTTGTCTAGTGTCTTCTCAATTTTCTTGATTAGACGACGCTCACGGTCACGGTTACGTAGCTCTAGGCTGAATTCTTCTTCTTGAGAAGCACGGTCAACTGGGTCTGGGAAATTCGCTGCTTCGTCCTGCATGTGGTGCACAGTACGATCAACTTCTTCCCTGAGCTGGTTGCGCCAAGCTGCTAAAATTTTTGTAAAATGTTCCGTTTGCTCAGGTGACATGTATTCTTCACCTGGCTTTTCTTGGTACGGTTCAACACCTGCGATGGCTAGGATGCCTAGCGCTTTTTTCTTAGATTCTGGCATACAGCATCTCCTATTTACACCTAGTCAACTGCAAAGCAGCTAATTTTAAGGCGGGTATCTATAGCAGAAAGAACGAATGGTGGCAAATACTCTTATTCAAACTTGCAATCAATGTGATTTGTTCAACATCTTTGTTTAGTTATTGATAAATTCAACAGATTGTTTTAGTTGTATTTGAGTACTGCTGAGCTCTGCTTTGTAGCAAAGCACTTCAACTCCAGCGTCTTGTGCTTGTTTTAGTAATAACGAATATTTGGCGTCTATATGGTGTGCCGCAGACACTTTTTCAATACCTGAATGTAAAACAGTGAATAAAAGTACGGCTCTATTTCCAGATTCGACCATTTCTGTGAGTTCACGCAGATGTTTTTGGCCTCTGGTTGTCACCGCATCAGGGAAAAAACCTTGCCCCTCAGTTGAGGTCTCTTGTTCATCGAGTAAGGTGACGCTTTTTACTTCGATATAGCAAGGCGGCTTTTCGTTATCTTCAAGCAGAATGTCAATTCGACTATTCTCGCTACCATACTTCACTTCGGTTCGTAACGCGTTATAACCTAAGAGTTCAACTATAGTCTTATTTTCAATTGCTTCCACTGCTAGCTGGTTTGCTCGCGCAGTATTTACACAAATCCGGTGACCTTTGTCCGTTTCTGAGATCTCCCAGCTGTTTGGGTACTTTCTTTTTGCATTATCGGAGGTTGAATACCACACAGTGTTACCCGGAGTCGCGCATCCTGTCATCGCTCCAGTGTTGGCACAGTGAATAGTACGCTCGCTGCCGTCGGGAAGTTTGATGTCAGTGAGGAAACGTTTGTAGCGTTTGATAAGAGTCGCTGACTCTAATGGTGGATTGAACTGCATATTACTTATTTAGACGGGTAGGTTTTTATGTACAATGTTGCCAACATTACACCACAAGGTTCTCCCATTGCCACAACTGCCCATAGAAGCTGTGATGCCAGATCTGCTCGCTGGCGTAGAAACACACACTCAACTAATTCTTAAAGCGGCTCCCGGTGCGGGTAAGTCAACATTCTTCCCTTTACAGTTAGTTAAGACCAAAGCCGTTCAAGGTAAAATTATCATGCTTGAACCAAGGCGGTTGGCTGCAAGAAATATTGCGGCTTACTTGGCGAGTCAATTGGGAGAAAAAGTCGGGGAGAGCATCGGTTTTAGAGTTCGTGGCGAATCTAAAACCAGTAGTGCAACTCGCTTAGAGATCGTTACCGAAGGGATCATGACCAGAATGATCCAAACCGACCCAGAACTCACTGGGGTCGATATGGTGATCTTCGATGAATTCCATGAGCGCAGTATTCATGCGGATACGGCATTGGCGTTTAGCTTGGAGATCCAAGAAGCGCTACGTGACGATCTAAAAGTGATAGTGATGTCGGCCACCTTAGATCAGCAAGCTCTGCAATCCTTGTTGCCAGAGGCTAAGTATGTTGAATCGCAAGGTCGCACTTTTCCGGTTGAATTCCGTTACCAGCCTCTGGGTACTAATGATTACTTGGCGCCTAAAATGGCTAACGTGATTCGTTCTCTGATGGAGAAGGAGTCGGGGTCACTATTGGCGTTCCTACCTGGAGTGTCTGCAATAAAGCAGGTGGAAGCTCAGTTAGAGAACTTAGCCAGTGACATTGATGTGTGCCCTCTATACGGGCAGCTTGATTTTTCTCAGCAACAGAAGGCGATTGCACCATCGGAGAAAGGACGCCGCAAAGTGGTATTGGCTACCAATATCGCTGAAACCTCTTTGACTATCGAAGGTATTCGATTAGTGGTGGACTCAGGGCTTGAAAGAGTCGCTAAGTTTGATTTGAAAGCTGGTATCACTAAGCTCGAGCAAGTCAAAATCTCACAGTCTTCCGCTGAGCAGCGCGCGGGTCGTGCAGGGCGAATTGAAGAAGGGCTGTGTGTTCGCTTGTACAGCGAAACGCAGTTAATACAGCAACCCGCTGTACCTGAGCCTGAAATTCTCCATTCAGACCTCTCCTCGCTGGTGGCAGAGTTGACCCAGTGGGGCGCTGCAAATGCGGATGAACTGCAATGGCTTGATATTCCGCCACGTGCCTCTATAGAGCAAGCTAGGCAATTGTTGCAAAGCCTTGAGCTATTAGACCCCCATGGTCAGTTTACTTCGTTAGGTAAGCAAGCGCAGCGATTAGGTATTGAGCCGCGTATCGCCAGTATGCTGATCAAAGCGCAGCAGGGCAGCCAAGCCATGTTGAATGTTGCTATTGTTGCCGCTGCGTTGTTGGAAGAGCCAGAGCGCAATGTCTCGGATATTCAGCATTCGCTACATAGGCTAAAGCAGAGAAAGCACACGAAAAATAGCGTTGTGATGCAGCGAGCGAAAAACCTCGCTAGCAAACTGAATCATCACTTAGATTTGTCACAACTTGACGAATCATTGCTACCATTGGTGCTTTGTTTTGCATTCCCAGACCGAATTGCTCAAGCGAGAAGTGCCAATAATAATGCTTTTCTGTTAGCGAACGGTCACGGTGCAGAGGTGCGCGATGATGATCCATTGGCAAACAATGATTATATCGTGGTGATTGATTTGATGCGCAGCACCGGGCGTGCTAGTCAGATCTTCTTGGCGACGCCAGTTGATATTGCACAGTTAGAATCTGAATTTCCAAAACTGTTTGTGCGTTCCGATTACGCCGACTGGGATGAAAAACGTGGCAAACTAGTTGCCGAGCAGCGAGTCGCTTTGGGTAAGCTTGTTATCAGCACTAAGACATTACCTGAGCCGGACGCAAGTCAGATTAGCCAAGCGCTGTTGAATTACATCGCTCGATGTGGACTGGACCGTTTACATTGGACGCCATCGGCGAAGCAACTTGTTGAACGCGTGCGCTGCGCCCAACTTTGGATGCCGGAGCATGATTGGCCAGAAATGGATGACGCGAGTTTAGTTGAACATCTTGATACTTGGCTATCGCCGTATTTGAACGGCGTTAAATCTGCGAAAGGGCTGGCAAACGTTTCGATTGAGCAGGCACTGTCCGCGTATCTCGGTTGGCCTCTGAATCAAGAGATTGACCAGTGGCTGCCAACACATTATCTGATGCCTACAGGCAGTAAAAAAGCGATCCGATACCAGTATCAATCTGAACCTGTGATCTCGGTTCGAATGCAAGAGGTCTTTGGTGAACAAGACTCACCATTGATAGCCCAAGGGCGTAAAAAGGTTGTGCTTGAATTACTTTCTCCTGCACAGCGCCCATTACAAATTACTCAGGATTTAGCTGGCTTTTGGGCTGGCGCGTACAAAGAAGTGCAAAAAGAGATGAAAGGTCGTTACCCAAAACACCCTTGGCCTGATGACCCTGCTAACCATGTTGCAACCACTAAAACCAAACGACAGTTGAACCGATGATGACCAAAATGTTAACGCCAAAAAAGGCACCACCTAAAAAAGCGCCAGCAAAGAAGTCACCAGCGACCAAAGCTAAACCAAGAAAGCCGAGAGCGACGGCCAAGAAAGGCAAATCAAAAGCGAAAAAGGCGGGTAACAGAGGTTGGTTAAAGATCCTGTGGGGTATCGCGTGGAAAGCGGGCCTAGCACTGGCTGCATTGCTATTGTTTGTTGGTATCTATCTTGACTCTGTGGTGAAGCAGCGCTTTGAAGGCCAGCTGTTTGATTTACCAACGGTTGTTTATGCGCGTGTGTTGGATTTATCTCCAGGTACTCAGGTCAGCCTTGTTCAGGTGAAGAATGAATTGGATGTGCTGAATTATCGTAAGGTGAGCTCCCCTCGTCATCCTGGTGAGTATTCATCTTCATCAACTAAAATTGAGATGATTCGTCGTCCGTTCGAGTTTGTCGATGGGCCGGAAGCTGATCGTCACGTGATGCTGCACTTCAATGGTAATGAGTTAACTCGTATTCAGTCGCTAGAGAAGAAAGGCGACATGGGGTATTTGCGTGTCGAACCTAAGATGTTGGGCATGCTTGAGAAAAGTAACGATGAACAACGTCTGTTCTTAAAACGTAACCAATTTCCAGAGGTGATGGTTGATGCCTTGTTGGCGACGGAAGATAGAAACTTCTATCAGCACGATGGTGTTTCACCTCTAGCGATTGCTCGTGCGATGGTGGTTAACGTCAAGGCTGGGCGCACTGTACAAGGTGGTAGTACGCTGACACAGCAGCTCGCGAAAAACCTGTTCCTATCTAGTGAACGTACGCTTTGGCGTAAGATTCGTGAGGCTTATATCGCGCTTATCTTGGATCATCGTTACAGCAAAGATCGTATTTTAGAGGCTTACTTAAACGAGGTTTATCTTGGTCAAAATGGCGGTGAAGCGATTCACGGCTTTGGTTTGGCTTCGCGCTTGTACTTCGGCCAACCGATTCAAGAACTGCGTATTGATCAGTTAGCCTTGCTGGTGGGCATGGTGAAAGGACCATCGTATTACAACCCGGTTCGCTACCCTGAGCGCGCTAAAACTCGACGCGATCTGGTTCTGCGCTTGTTGATGCAACAAGATATTTTGACCCCAAGACAATATGAAGAAGCAGCAAGCCGTGATTTGGATATCCAAGACAATCCGCGCATTGCCAGCCGTCAGCCTGCTTATTTCCAACAGGTCAATATCGAGCTGAAAAAGTATGTTGGTGATAGGTTCCAAGCTAAGAAAGGGATACGTGTATTCACCTCTTTGGATCCGGTTTCGCAAGACAAGCTAGAGAAGTCGATTGCTCGCAAGGTGCCTGAGCTATCGAAAACGGCAGGTGATAAATTAGAGGCTGCGGCGATAGCAGTAGATAGAAATACCGGTGAAATCCGAGCAATGGTCGGTGGTAAGCGTACTGGCTACGACGGCTTTAACCGTGCATTGAATGCAAGTCGCCCTATCGGTTCTTTGGTGAAACCAGCGGTATATTTAACCGCACTCGAGCAGCCAGAAAAGTACACCCTGGCAACGACCTTGATGGATACGCCGCTCAGCTTGAAAGGCAGTAAGGGCAGCGTATGGAGCCCGAGAAACTTCGACCGTAAGTTCCGCGGAGATGTGCCCTTGTATGTGGCGCTTTCTAAGTCTTATAACGTACCTACCGTTCGTTTGGGCATGCAGTTAGGCATTGATAAGGTCTCCGATACCATAGGTAAACTGGGTGTCGATAAAAATGAAATTCGCCCAGTACCATCGATGTTTTTGGGGGCGTTCTCTCTGACACCATTCCAAGTGTCTCAGATGTTCCAGACGATCACTAACTCCGGCCGTATCGCACCTTTGTCTGCACTCCGCTCAGTGGTTGATAGTGATGGTGAGGTTTTATACCAATCAATCCCTCGAGTATCGCAGCGCGTTGATCAGCAAGCCGCTTGGCTAACCACTTACGCAATGAAACGTGGTGTATCGGAAGGGACAGGTCGATTCCTACAGAACCAGTTTGCATGGGCAGGACTGGCCGGTAAAACAGGTACCAGTAATGACAGCCGCGACAGTTGGTTTGTGGGTGTTGATGGGCGCGAAGTAACAACCATCTGGCTTGGACGTGATGACAATAAACCGACTAAGCTTACTGGTTCTAGTGGTGCATTGCGTGTCTACGCTGATTACTTGAAGCAGAGAACGCCTGAACAGCTACTACTGCCATGGCCAACCGGAATCGCAACCGCGAGCTTTACTCGTACGTCTGATGGTGCGTTGGAGTTTGACTGTGATGGCGCAGTTAAATTGCCGGTTTGGGATGAAAATGGAAACATTAAAAAGAGCTGTGAAAGTCAACCAAAACAGTGGCTAAAGAAGCTTTTTCAATGGTAAAGTCATAACAGAAAACAATGACAAGGACAGTTTAAATAATGATTTCTCGTTGGTTAGTGAGCAGCTTAGGTATGGTCGGAACTGTGATCAGTTTTCAACTGTTCGCAGCGACTGCGGCACAGGTTGATTCATCTGAGCATGTGGAACTTGAACAAGCTCATAAGAGGCCAACGGTTGCTGTTGTTTTAGCGGGCGGCGGTGCAAAAGGTGCTGCCCATATTGGCGTACTTAAAGCGCTCGAAGAGATGCAAATCCCGGTTGACTACATTACCGGTACCAGTATGGGTTCATACGTTGGTGGTCTTTATGCGACAGGGATGAGCGCAGACGAGATTGAAAGCTTTATCTATACGGTGGATTGGAATCGCGGTTACCGAGACCGTGTAAACCGTAGCGATCGTCGTGTAAGAGATAAAGAGTATGAAGACCGCTACCAACTGAATACCGATCTTGGTTTAGGTTGGGGAGAAATCAAAGCCAGAAAAGGCGTGGTACAAGGCCAGAATATGCTGCGTATTCTGCGTGAAACCACAGGTAACTTGTCGCCACTCGACTCTTTCGATGATCTTGCCATTCCTTATCGCTCCGTCGCAACCGACATTATTGAACTTGAAGAAGTCGTGATTGACCACGGCCACCTTGTCGATGCCATGATGGCGAGTATGTCGGTACCTGGTGCTCTGCCTCCTTATGAAGTTGATGGTCGAATGCTGGTTGATGGTGGCGTAACCAACAATATGCCGGTTGATGTCGCAAGGGCGATGGGCGCAGATATCATTATTGCGGTCGATATCAGTACCAACTACAAAGGCAAAGAGGACTTCACGACCTTTTTAGCCGCAGCAGACCAACTTTCCAATTACCTTGTTCAACGTAGTACCCAGGAACAAGCCGAGACACTCAAAGACAACGATGTATTTCTCCAGCCTGATGTTGGGCAAATGGAAACGACCGAGTTCGATAAAATGCCATCAGCTTACGAAGCCGGTTACGAGGCAGCGAAGCAGCACTCTGTTGAGCTTTCTAAGTTGTCGCTCTCGAATGCTGATTACCAACACTATATCGAAGACAAACAAAAAGCTCGCAGGCAGCTGAAGCATGGTGATAAAACCGTGGTTGATAAAGTGGTCATTAATAACAATACCCACTACTCAGATAAGCTGCTCGAAAACCGTTTGAACCTTCATTCAGGCAAGGTTCTCAAAACCAGCGAAATCGAGGCAAAGGTGCAAGACCTTTATGCGTTGGATCGCTTTGAGTTGGTGACTTATGAGTTCGAAAACGTTGATGGTGAAGATCAACTTACGGTTAATGTGGATGAAAAGTCTTGGGGACCTAATTACCTCAACTTTCGATTCTTCCTCGAAGACGATTTTTCTACGACAAGTCAATATTCTATTGGTGTCTCGGCCAATTTTACCGATATCAACTCACATGGCGCTGAATTAAGAACAAATGTTGAGATGGGAACAGATAAGCGAATTGAGGCGGAGCTTTACTCGCCGTTTTTCTCAAGTCAGAAATTATTTACCTCTGCCTCGATTGTCTACAGTAAGCAAAATCGAAACTTACCTGTCGATATTGATGAAATTGAAGAGCCGACACTCGATGTAACTAACGATTATTTCCCAATGACATACAGTGAATACATCGGTGAATTAGCGTTAGGTTATCAGCCTACTCTGTGGCAAGAGCTAAAGTTTGGTGCTCGCTATACTAACGGTGACGTAGAAGTCGCTTCGTTACCTTCATTAGGAAGTGGCGGCTACTCACGTATTGGTGGTTTTATTAGTTATCGATTGGACACCTTAGATAACTTCAGTTTGCCAACCGAAGGTTATTTCGTCGATTTGGAATACCTTGTCTCTCATGATGATTTTCAAAACGATACGGAGATCAACGACACAGAGTTAACCTCAGAAAGTGATACCGTTTATGAATTCTCAGCCAATTTCATGGCAGCGCAAAGCTATGAAAGACATACTTTAGTCGGAAAAGTCGATTATGGCATTGTAGAGAGCAAGAACTCAGTCTTTCCTATTGATCCTAGAGAGCTCGGCGGCTTCTTAAACCTGTCTGGTATCCCGAGAAACAGCTTAATCGGTCAGAACTTGGCGTACACCAGTCTGATTTATCGTTATAAGTGGTTTGAAAATGATTTCGGTCTCTTTGAATCACCGTTCTACGTGGGCGCATCTATCGAGCATGGTGGCGTTTGGTCGAACAATGATTTGAAGCTTAATGAAGCGCCGATGTACACCGCAGGCTCGGTTTTTGCCGGTGTTGACTCCCCGATAGGACCAATCATATTAGCTTATGGACGTACGGAAGATAACTACGATTCGGTTTACTTGATTGTTGGTACGTCTTACAAATAATCATGCGCGGAGTCGTTATTTAACTGCGTAAATAGGCCAAAATAGTGGGACTTTCGTCTTAACTTGCTATGTTGGTCAAAATGATAAGATTTTAATTTAACGTTAAATTTGCTATTCTACCGCCCACAGTTTGGCCTCTATGACGCCGCTCATCAATACAAATTGAATGACAAAAATGGCAATGGAGAGCCAAGTTTCCAAGGATGTTCACTTCTTTATTTTACTAACAATTATGAAGGTGAGAAGTGAACCGCAATGAGAGGAAAAAAGTCGTGCTTGAAGCCTACCGTAAACACGTCGAAGAACGTGCTGCCGAAGGAGTTGTTCCTAAACCACTAGATGCTGAGCAGGTAGCTGGCCTAGTTGAACTTCTGAAGAACCCACCTCAAGGTGAAGAAGAAACCATTCTTGACCTACTAGAAAACCGCATTCCACCAGGCGTAGATGAAGCTGCCTATGTAAAAGCGGGCTTCCTAACGGCTATCACTAAAGGTGAAGTAGCATCTCCACTAGTAAGCAAAGCAAAAGCTGCAGAATTGCTTGGTACTATGCAAGGTGGTTACAACATCGAATCTCTAGTATCTCTACTTGATGATGCTGAGCTTGCTCCAATCGCTGTGAAAGCACTGTCTCATACTCTACTGATGTTTGATGCGTTCTACGACGTAGAAGAGAAAGCAAAAGCTGGCAATGAATCAGCGCAACAAGTTATTCAATCTTGGGCTGATGCAGAATGGTTCACAGCGAAAGATAAAGTCGCTGAAAAGATCACTGTAAAAGTATTCAAAGTCACTGGTGAAACGAACACCGATGACCTATCTCCAGCACCTGATGCATGGTCTCGCCCAGATATTCCAGTACACGCAAAAGCGATGCTGAAGATGGAACGTGATGGCATCAACCCAGATCAACCAGGTACGGTTGGCCCAATCGCTCAAATCGAAGAACTGCAAAAAGACGGCATTCAGCTTGCTTACGTAGGTGATGTTGTTGGTACAGGTTCTTCTCGTAAGTCTGCGACGAACTCAGTACTTTGGTTCATGGGTGAAGATATCCCGTTCGTACCAAACAAGCGCACTGGCGGTGTTTGTCTTGGTGGTAAAATTGCTCCAATCTTCTACAACACGATGGAAGATTCAGGCGCACTTCCGATTGAATTAGACGTTCAAAACATGAACATGGGCGATGTTATCGATATTTTCCCATATGAAGGTGTTGTACGTAAAAACGGTGAAGAGATCTCTAGCTTCGAACTAAGCAAAGTATTGCTGGATGAAGTTCGTGCTGGTGGTCGTATCCCACTTATCATCGGTCGTGGTTTAACAGGTCGTGCTCGTGCTTCTCTTGGTCTAGAAGAAACAGACCTATTTGCTAAGCCTGTTGATCCATCTGCATCTGATAAAGGCTACACACTAGCTCAGAAGATGGTTGGTAAAGCATGTGGTGTTGAAGGCGTTCGCGCGGGTCAATACTGTGAGCCTAAGATGACGACAGTAGGTTCTCAAGATACTACTGGCCCTATGACGCGTGATGAGCTTAAAGACCTTGCTTGTCTTGGCTTCTCTGCTGACCTAGTGATGCAGTCTTTCTGTCACACATCGGCATACCCGAAACCAGTTGACGTTAACACGCACCATACGCTACCTGATTTCATCATGAACCGTGCAGGTGTTTCACTACGCCCAGGTGATGGTGTTATCCACTCATGGCTAAACCGTATGCTTCTACCTGATACAGTAGGTACTGGTGGTGACTCGCATACTCGTTTCCCTCTAGGGATCTCATTCCCTGCGGGCTCTGGTCTGGTAGCATTCGCGGCAGCAACAGGTGTTATGCCTCTTGATATGCCTGAATCTATCTTGGTTCGTTTTAAAGGTGAAATGCAGCCAGGTATCACGCTACGTGACCTAGTACATGCGATTCCTCTATACGGCATCAAGCAAGGTCTACTAACTGTAGAGAAAGCAGGTAAGATCAACGAATTTTCTGGTCGAGTGCTAGAAATCGAAGGTGTTGAGCACCTATCTGTTGAGCAAGCGTTCGAACTTTCTGACGCTTCAGCTGAACGTTCAGCTGCAGGTTGTACAGTTAAACTGTCTCAAGAGTCTATCGAAGAGTACCTGAACTCAAACATCGTTATGCTTAAGTGGATGATCGCTGAAGGCTACGGTGATGTTCGTACTATCGAGCGTCGTATTACGGCAATGGAAGAGTGGCTAGCGAACCCTGAGTTGCTGTCTGCCGATTCAGATGCTGAATACGCTCACGTTATCGAAATCGACCTTGCTGACATCGATCAGCCAATCCTATGTGCACCAAACGATCCAGATGATGCTCGTCTTCTTTCTGACGTTCAAGGCACAGAGATCCAAGAAGTGTTCATCGGTTCTTGTATGACCAACATTGGTCACTTCCGTGCTGCAGGTAAGATGCTTGAAGAGTTCAACGGCTCGCTAAGCACTCGTCTATGGGTGGCTCCGCCAACTAAGATGGATAAAGACCAGCTAACAGAAGAAGGCTACTACGGTATCTTCGGTCGTGCCGGGGTTCGTATCGAAACTCCGGGTTGTTCTCTATGTATGGGTAACCAAGCACGTGTTGCAGACAAGTCGACAGTAATGTCTACGTCTACTCGTAACTTCCCGAACCGTTTGGGTACAGGTGCTAACGTTTACCTAGCATCTGCTGAACTTTCTGCTGTAGGTGCGATTCTTGGTCGCATTCCAACGAAGGAAGAGTACCTAGAGTACGCGGATAAGATTAATGCAACGGCTGCTGATACATACCGTTACCTGAACTTCCATAAAATGGGTCAGTACACGGAGAAAGCGGACACGGTTATTTTCCAAGAACCAGCCTAGTTCCTCGTCATATTTGTAGCGGCAGCGTTGTTGACGGCGTACGTTCACCGGAGCGCCGGCCGCCCTAATCGCATAGAGCTTCTATGCTCATAGGGATGAACGTACTTGTCGCCTAGCTGCCACTCCAACTATTTAGAGGAACCCAAATGATAGAGCGTCTACTTCGGTAGGCGTTTTTTTATGTCTGAATGTTGGGGGATGAGTAGCTCGATCTATTGATCACTTCACTATATACTCTCGCCTCATTTTTAACCCTGTCTGCAGTTACTGCGTGGAGCCACTATGGAATTCGAATTTACAAGAAACACTCTGATGGGTGAGTACTACGTGAAATGCAGCATGGGACATGAAATCGTTGGCCGTTGGCTACAAGAAGAGATCGGTAAAGATAAGCAGAAATTAGATCATGTGATGGCGCTTATCGAGCAATCACGACAGGATCTGAGCAATGAAGTGACGCTGCTTGGCAAAGAGATTAGCCTTGCCATCAATGAAGATGAAGTAACGATTCAAGAAAACGTACTTGGTCATGAGCAAGAGATGGAAGAGGGCAGTGAGTTCGACTTCTACAACTGTGAGAGCCAAGCAAGCTGTGGAATTGATGACTTCGAGTTGCTAATAGAGCGTTGGATTGAGTTTCTAGGTTACTAGCCGTTGTTATAACAGTGCTTAAGACTCCGTTGCCCAAAACTGGAGCAATAATAGAGTTACGCATTAAGATAGTGAAAAGGTCGCACCGAATTGGTGCGACCTTTTTTGTTATTAGCGCTTAATTATCTTAATCTTATTAAAAATCAATAAGTTAACTTTTTGGCACGCAACTTGGATTGTAATAAGAGAATTAACGGAATTAGTGAAGAATTTAAGGAACGAATATGAAACTAATAAATGCCATTGTTAAGCCATTCAAATTAGATGACGTACGTGAAGCGCTGTCTGATGTGGGTATTGAAGGTATGACGGTCTCTGAAGTGAAGGGCTTTGGTCGTCAGAAAGGACATACTGAATTATACCGTGGTGCGGAATACCAAGTCGACTTCCTACCAAAGGTGAAGCTAGAGATTGCTACTCAAGCTGAAAACGTTGACCGAGTTGTTGAAGCGATCAGCCAAGCAGCACACACAGGCAAAATCGGTGACGGTAAGATTTTTGTGTATGACCTAAGCCAAGCTGTACGAATCCGTACTGGTGAAATGGATGCAGAAGCACTTTAAAGAATTACAAGGACTGGAGACTTTAATATGGAACTTACAACAACAGTAACGGAACTACGTTACGCACTAGACACTTTTTTCTTCCTCATTTCAGGTGCGTTGGTAATGTGGATGGCAGCAGGCTTCGCAATGTTAGAAGCTGGCCTAGTTCGTTCAAAGAACACCACAGAGATTTTAACTAAGAATATCTGCTTGTACGCGATTGCATGTACTGCGTTCTTAGTCGTTGGTTACAACATTATGTATGTCGATAACGGCGAAGGCGGTTGGTTACCATCGTTCGGTACTCTGATTGGTACTCAAGGTGAAGGTGCAGACCACTCTTTAGAATCAGACTTCTTCTTCCAGGTAGTATTCGTTGCAACCGCAATGTCTGTGGTATCTGGTGCAGTAGCTGAGCGTATGAAGCTTTGGTCATTCCTAATCTTCTCTGTAGTGCTAACAGCATTTATCTACCCAATGGAAGGTTACTGGACTTGGGGCGGTGGTTTCCTATCAGAAGCAGGCTTCAGTGATTTCGCAGGTTCAGGTATCGTACACATGGCGGGTGCAGCAGCAGCGCTAGCAGGCGTTCTACTACTTGGTGCTCGTAAAGGTAAATATGGTAAAAACGGTGAAATCTACCCAATTCCAGGTTCGAACATGCCACTTGCTACATTAGGTACATTCATCCTTTGGTTTGGTTGGTTCGGCTTCAATGGTGGCTCTCAACTGATGGTTTCAGATTTCGAGAACGCAACAGCAGTTGGTCAAATCTTCCTTAACACCAACGCAGCAGCAGCAGCGGGTGCAATCGCAGCACTACTAGTATGTAAGACAACTTGGGGTAAAGCGGACCTAACCATGATTCTTAACGGTGCGTTGGCTGGCCTAGTAGCAATCACTGCAGACCCTCTATCACCATCACCTCTGTTTGCAGTGGCAATTGGTTCAGTATCTGGTGCACTAGTGGTGTTCAGCATTATTGCTCTAGACAAAGCTAAGATTGATGATCCAGTAGGTGCTATTTCAGTACACGGTGTGTGTGGTTTCTTCGGTCTAATGGCTGTGCCACTAAGCAATGCAGACGCGACATTCGGTGCACAACTATTCGGTGCAGCAGTAATCTTTGCTTGGGTATTTGGTGCAAGTCTAGCGGTATGGGCTGTACTTAAAGCGACAATCGGTATTCGTGTAAGTGAAGACGAAGAGCTAGAAGGTATGGACATGCATGACTGTGGTGTAGGTGCTTATCCAGAATTTGTGTCGGTAAAATAATTTACAAACATTTACATTTAACCTACTTGAAACCTGCTCATTTGAGCAGGTTTTTTTGATGTTTAACGTTGTGTTTAATCTAATGATACATATAATAATGCAACTGATAAATATTATCATTTCTATGCAAAAAAGGATTGAATCATGAAAAAACTGCTAACTCTTTCAGCTATTGCGTGCAGCACTATCGCACCAGCAGCAATGGCTGCAGAAGAAGTAAACGTATACTCTTACCGTCAACCTTTCCTTGTTGAGCCAATGTTCGATGAGTTCACTAAAGAGACAGGTATCGAGGTGAATGTTAAGTTTGCTAAGAAAGGTTTAGCAGAGAAGCTAGCTCAAGAGGGCGAATACAGCCCTGCAGACGTGGTATTAACTGTTGATATCAGCCGTCTATCTGAGTTAACTGAAAAAGGTTTGGTTCAAGCGGTAAACAGCGACGTTCTAGAAAAGAACATCCCTGCTCAATACCAAGATGCAAACAACGAGTGGTTTGCGCTAACAACTCGTACTCGTAGCGTATATTCTTCACGTGACCGTGTTGGTCGTCTAGGTGAAGACTTCACTTACGCAGACCTAGCGAAGCCTGAATTCAAAGGTAAAATCTGTACTCGTAGCGGTAAGCACCCATACAACGTTTCTCTAGTATCTTCTATGATTGCTCATAAAGGTGAAGCAGAAACTAAAGAGTGGCTAGAAGGCGTTAAAGCAAACCTAGCTCGTAAGCCTCAAGGTAACGACCGTGCACAAGTTAAAGCTATCAAAGAAGGTCTATGTGACGTTTCTCTTGGTAACAGCTACTACCTAGGTAAGATGGTTAACGATAAAGAGCAAAAAGCTTGGGCTGACGCTGTTTACATCAACTTCCCTAACCAAGAGACGACTGGTACTCACGTAAACATCTCTGGTATGGCAATGGCTAAGTACTCTCCAAACAAAGAGAACGCAGTTAAGCTAATGGAATTCCTATCTGGTAACACAGCACAAGGTATGTACGCAGAAGTAAACTACGAATACCCAGTTAAAGCTGATGTTAAACCTTCTGAGCTAGTCGCTTCTTGGGGTGAATTCAAAGCAGATACTATTTCTCTAGACCAAATTGCAGATCACCATGAAGCTGCAATCAAGCTTCTAGACGAAGTTAAATTCGACCTGTAATTATTAATATAGGCTTCGGCCAATATTAGATTTAACAACCTCAAGTTGCCGTTTTGGGTACTTGAGGTTGTTTTGTTTTTAGTTAAGTCACTTTTTGAAACAAAGCTCTCGTTTGATCTTGAGAGTTATTAGCACAGCTCCTTGAAGTCATTACCGTATATGGGTATAAATAACCCCCACCACTAAAAGGGCATGAGATGTATTTGCAACTGCATTTGTGTTTCATTAAGCCTCGTTGTAATTAGGCGATGAAAGAAAAGAATTATTTATGGAACACCAGTAGTGGTTTGATAGCTTTACTACTGGTTTTTCCGATCTTAGCGATATTCACCACCGCTGTAGGTGAGACAAATGAGCTGTTTTCTCATTTGATGTCTACAGTGATGCCGACTTACGCTTATAATACGGTTGTTTTGGTGATCGGAACCATGTTCCTATCGCTATTATTTGGTATTCCTTCAGCTTGGATCATGGCGATGTGTCGCCTGCCAGGTGAGAAAGTGTTGCAGTGGGCATTAGTTTTGCCACTCGCAATGCCAGCTTATATTGTCGGATATATCTTTACCGATTGGTTTGACTTCGCCGGCCCGGTGCAGATTCTGCTTCGCGACCTAACTGGCTGGGGGCCAGGAGAGTATTGGTTCCCGGATATTAGAACCTTGTCTGGCGCAATTATTGTTCTGTCGCTTGTTCTATACCCTTATGTATACCTGCTGTGCCGTGCTGCATTCATGGAGCAGAACGTCTCTCTACTCCAATCCGCTAGATTATTGAAATGCTCACCTTGGGAAAGCTTCCGCCGCATCTCTTTGCCGCTTGTGCGCCCATCAATGGCTGTCGGTTTATCGCTTGTTGCCATGGAAACCATCGGTGACTTCGGCACGGTCAGTTACTTTGCGGTGAACACCTTAACAACGGCGGTTTATGATACCTGGTTAGGCTACTCAAGCTTGACCGCGGCAGCGAAAATATCGGCAATCATGTTGGTTATCGTGATTCTATTGCTAAGCTCGGAGCGATACAGCCGCCGTAAACAGAAGCTATTTCAAAATCAATTCAGTAGTAGTGAAGATTTTCGTTATGACCTGTCTGGTTGGAAAAAATGGCTAGCAATGTTTTGGTGTTGGGGTCTAGTCTGCGTCGCATTCTTGTTCCCGCTTGGCCAGTTAATTATTTATGCTTATAAATACTTCGGTCAAAGCTGGACTCCAGAATTTAGAGAATACGCGGTTAACAGCTTATATGTTTCTATTGTGGCTGCGATTATCGGTGTGATCATTGCTCTCATTGTGAACTTTAATCAGCGAGTAAGCCCAGGTAAGAGAAGTCAGGCATACATGCGTCTTGCTTCTATGGGTTATGCCGTACCTGGCACCGTGTTGGCAATTGGTGTGATGGTGCCGGTTTTGTTCATGGACCACTTAATTAATGATATTGCGAAAGTGATGGAGTGGGGACGTCCGGGGCTGATCTTCTCTGGCTCTATGTTCGCGCTTATTTTTGCGATGGTAGTGCGTTTTTCTGCGGTTGCTATCGGCAGTGTGGAAAGTAGCCTTAGTAAAGTGTCGCCGTCTTTGGATATGGCTTCAAAGACCATGGGTTGTAACACCAACCAGATGTTACGCCGAGTGCATTTGCCTCTGATTAAGCGTGGTGCTTTGATTGCAGGACTATTGGTGTTTATCGAATCGATGAAAGAGTTGAATGCAGCGCTATTGCTGCGTCCGTTTAACTTTGAAACTCTAGCTACCTATGTTTATAACTATGCCTCAGACGAGCATCTAGAGCTGGCTGCGATGCCTGCTGTGTTACTTGTACTTGTGGGTCTAATCCCATTGATTATCGTCAACCGTTCTTTGGAGCAAAAAAACTAATGAGCTGTGCATTATCTATTAAAGATCTGACTTGTAAGTATGAGTCTCAAACGGTTCTCGAGTCGCTTTCTCTTGAAGTTGAACATGGCGAGATCGTATGTCTACTTGGCGCTAGTGGCTGTGGTAAAACAACCTTACTAAAGGCGATTGCTGGATTACTTCCGTTGAGTCATGGGGTAATGAATCTTAACTGTCAGACTATTGATGATGGTAAGAATTGGCTACCACCAGAGCAACGTAACATCGGCATGATCTTCCAAGATTATGCGCTGTTTCCGCACCTTACCGTCAATCAGAACGTAGCATTTGGCTTGCGTGATATGTCTGAGCAAGACAAGAAAGCAAAAGTTAAAGAGATGCTAGAACTGGTTCACCTTGATCAATATGGTGAGCGCTATCCTCATCAGTTGTCTGGTGGGCAGCAGCAACGTGTCGCTATTGCTCGCTCTTTGGCTTACAAGCCTGATTTATTGCTACTTGATGAACCGTTCTCGAACATTGATACCCAAGTTCGTCACGAGTTGATTTCTCAGATCCGCAAGATCTTTAAGAAGCAGGGCGTAACCGCTATTTTTGTTACTCACAGTCGTGAAGAAGCGTTTGCCTTTGCGGATAAAATGGCCGTAATGAACCATGGTGTGATTGAACAATATGGCTCAGCATCTGAGTTGTACTTCCACCCATCAAGCAAGTTTGTGGCTGATTTCTTAGGTGGTGGTAGTTACTTAAATGCTCAGCGTATCTCAGATAATGAATTCGAAACCAGCTTGGGCTTAGTGGAAGCAAAAGCGCAAACGGAAATTGATGTTGGCTCTGAGTGTGCGCTGTTACTGCGACCTCAGCACATTGTCGCGAGCCATGATACAGACAGTAACTTGTCGGTATTGGAGCAGCAATTCATGGGGGACCATTGTCGCTATGTGATTGAAGCCAATGGGCAAAAGCTACTGGCGACTTCGTCGGAAGCGTTAGAAGTTGGTATGCCAGTGACCGTGAAAGTAGACACTAAAGGCGTACTGGCTTTTTAGGTGGTTTAGTGGCTCAGCTATAAAAAAGCCCAGTACTTTCACCAAAGTACTGGGCAAGAGTTCTTCACCTATAGGCTTTAACAAGGCAGTGATTTGTTAAGTCCCATCCAAAACTGCTGCACTCTATAAGCCTATAGAGAGAGGAAGTCTTTCACTTTTTGAAGAACACGTTCTGCTGTCTCTTTATCTTCCATTTCTGCGAAGATTCGTAGTAAAGGCTCTGTTCCAGAGAAACGAGCAATCACCCAGCCGCCATTCTTAAAGTACACCTTGGCACCATCTTCATAGCTGACTTTTTCAATCTCGTACTCAAACTCAGGCAGCTGTTTCTCTACATAGAGCTTGGTGTAGAGCGCTTCTTTTTCTGAAGGTTTGAACTTGCAATCGCCTTCCGCGGTGTAGGCATAGCCATATTTAGAGTAGATCTCATCAAGGAGCTCTGACAATTTCTTACCCGTTACACTGATCATCTCAACCAGTAGGCTTGATGCAAAGACACCATCTTTACCTTTGATGTGGCCGCGAATGGTTAAACCACCCGAACTTTCCCCACCAATCAGAGAGTCGTCGGCTTCCATTTGCGAGCTGATATGCTTAAAGCCTACTGGAACCTCAAAGCTCTTTTCATCATGATCGGCCGCCACTTTATCGAGTAGATGAGTGGTTGCGATATTGCGAACTACCGAGCCTTTCCAGCCTTTGTACTCCAACAAGTAGTAGTAAAGCAGCAGTAGCACTTCGTTAGGGTGAATGAAGCTACCTTTCTCATCGATGATACCTAGGCGGTCGGCATCGCCATCGGTACCAATACCGATGTCGTAACCTTCAGCCGCAACCAAGTGCTTCAAGCGATACAATGTTGCTGCGCTCGGTGAAGGCATCAAACCGCCGAAGTCTGGGTTTTTACCATCGTTGATCACGTCGACATCACAACGGCCATTGATAAGAACCGTTTGTAGGGCGTTCTTCGCTACACCAAACATTGGGTCAATCAGTACGCGTAGGTTCGCTTTCTTGATCGACTCGATATCGATGAAGTTAATGATCGAATCAACAAAGTCGTTCATTGGGTTGATGATTTGGATCTCTTTGTCGTTCAACGCTTGTTCGAAGTCGACACGGATAACGTCTTCGTTGGTTAGAGTTGCGATTTGCTGTTCGATCTTCTCTGTGATGATCTCATCAGCATCACGACCACCTTCAATGAACACCTTGATACCATTGTAATCGGCTGGGTTGTGAGAAGCGGTAATACATGCCGAGTAGGTGCAGCCCATCTCTTTAGCTTGGAACATGACGATAGGGGTTGGAACAAACTTATCGATGAAGCTGACTTTGATGTTGTTAGCGGCTAAAACTTCAGCAAACCAACATGCAGCTTTATCGGAAAGGAAGCGACGGTCATAACCGATCACAAATCCGTTTTTAGCTGCATCTTCATTGTTGATGATGTTTGCCAGCGCTTGTGCCACAAGGCGAACGTTCTCTCTGGTGAACTCTTCACCAATGAAAGCGCGCCAGCCACCTGTACCAAATTTAATCATTAGAAAATCCTTTTAGTCTCTTGCCTCAAACTCAATAGGTTTGGGGCAAGAGTGGTTGGTTAAGTTGCGTGACTAGCCTAGAACAACGACAACATCGTTCACGCTGCCTTCTGCTTGAACTGGGATTGCGCCTTCTACTGACTCACCGTTGATAGTGATAGAGGCAACCCCTTTGCTTACTGCATTCGGGTTCTGTACTGTGATGTTGTATGTCGCACCACGCCATTGACGAGTCACTTCAAACTCTGGCCAATCTGTTGGGATACAAGGATCTACGGTTAAGCCTTCAAAGCCAGTACGAACACCAAGAATGAAGTTGGTTACTGCAAAGTAAGCCCAACCAGAGGTACCGGTTAACCATGGGTGGTTTGCACGGCCGTGGTCTTGGTGGTCTTTACCCATGATGAATTGCACGTACGAGTATGGTTCTGCGTAACGTGTTTCAATCATGTCGTTTTGGTTGTATGGGTTAAGTGCATCGTAGAATTTCATCGCACGGTCGCCACGGCCAAGTTTCGCTTCTGCTACCCAAGCCCATGGGTTCGGGTGAGAGAAGATAGCGCCATTCTCTTTTACGCCTTGGTAAACGCGAGTGACGAAGCCGATATCATCGTTTGGTGTCGCGAACGATGGAGAGTTTAAGTGCAAGCCGTATTCAGAGAATAGGTTCTCATCGACTGCATCCATCGCTTTTTCACCGCGCTCTTGAGAAACTGCACCAGATAGAACTGCTAGCGTGTTTGACTCAAGGTGTACACGACCTTCAGCTTGTTGAGCTGTACCGATCTTGTCGCCATTTTTGGTTAGACCACGAATGTACCAACCGCCTTCATCATCCCAAAGGTGTGTTTCACACGCTTCACGAACGTTCGCTGCCATTTCTGTGTATTTCGCAACATCAGCGTCGTTATTGCGGAACTTAGCTAAGTCTAAGAATTCTTGCAGAGCCCAGAAGTGTAGGAATGAAACCATTGAAGATTCACCGCCACCTAGGTTCAAACAGTCATTCCAGTCAGCACGTAGACCTTTACAGATACCTGTTTGACCAACGTATTCTGCAGAGAAGTTCAGTGCCGCTTTCATGTGTTCGTAGACTGTCGCTTCACCGCCGTCTGCGTAAGGAATCACTTCATCAAAGAACTCATGCTCACCAGTTTCCATCACGTATTTAATGATGGTCGGAACGATCCATAAGTGATCATCAGAACAAGTATCTTCGATGCCGTGGATCTTGTCGTCATCTGATGGCGTTGGGACTACCGTTGGTGATTTTGATGGCTCGACGTCTGCTTTCTCTGGATCAAACCAGTCTGGATCGAATAGGTGTAGACCGTAGCCCGCTTTAACTTGACCGCGTAGTAGGTCGACGATACGTTTACGAGTCATCGCAGGGTTCGCGTGAGGCACTGAGATAGCGTCCTGCGCGGTATCACGGTAACCCAGACCAGTACGACCACCAACTTCAATGAATGATGCAAAGCGCGACCACACCACACAGGTTTCTGCTTGGTATAGTGTCCAGGTGTTGATCATGGTGTCTAAGCCTTCGTTTGGAGACTTAACTTGGAACTTGTTGCAACGCTCGTCCCAGTGATCTTTGATGCCTTGGAACGCTGCATCTACGTTTGCAGTGTCTTGGTACTTTTCACGTAGACGCTCACCGTTGCCTTTACCGATACCTAGTACGTAAGCAAAGCGAACTTCTTCACCTGGTTGAATGGTAAATTGCTTATGCAGAGAACCACAGTGGTTGTAACAGGTTTGAGCGCTGTTCGAACACTTACCGTTTTCAACCGCAATCGGGTTAGCTTCATCGCGGTACATGCCAAGGAAGTTGTCACGTTGGCCGTCGTAGCTGTCTGGTGAGAAGGTTGACGCTAAGTAGTAGAAGCCTTCAAAGTCGTTAGTGTTGTAGTACAGATCGTATTCCAACACACCTTCTTGGTAAGACGTGCCCGCAGAGTACAGAGACATCTGGTGGTTTTGGTTGTCTGATTGGATGTGGCTGAACGAGAACTCTACAAATGAGAATGTGCTGATAGTACGTGGTTTATCAGTGTTGTTCTTTAGCACAACGTCCCAAACTTCTGCATCTTCACCTTTAGGTACGAATAGCGTTTTGGTTGCGGTAATGCCGCTGTATTCACATTTGAACTTTGAGTATGACAGGCCGTGACGAACCTCATAGTTCGCTTCATCTAGGCTCTTTGCCACTGGCTGCCAAGAGATAGACCAGTAGTCACCAGTTTCATCATCACGTAGGTAAACATAGTGTCCTGGGCGGTCCAAGGTGCCGTTTGGACGGAATTTAGTAACACGGTTGTATTCCGGAGAATTGTAGAACGAGTAACCGCCCGCATTGTGCGAAATTACAGTACAAAACTTTTCAGTACCTAGGTAGTTGGTCCAAGGTGCTGGTACATCAGGGCGAGTGATGACGTATTCGCGATTGTCGTTATCGAAATAGCCGTATTTCATTGTCATTTCCTTTTTAACAAACTGCATCTATGCAGCTAATTTTTAAATAGTGATGCTGAGTTTCGTTGGACTGAGCACCTTAATTTGAGTCAGCTATCACTCGGTATGAGCATGCTGTGGTTTTGTTTTATTCAGCTTTCCAAGGGTTGCGGTAATCAACATTGAGTCTGTCGAGTAGCGGCAAGTGACCCTTTAGGCGAGACAGGTAATCAAGCCAGTTTCGGTTGTTTTTGTGTGTCCAACATCCTTCAGCTAAAGCGCTAATTCTTGGGAAGACCATGTAATCCATACGCTTTTGGTTGGTGACGATCTCACACCATAGAGCACACTGAATTCCGCGGATCCGCTTACGAATTGGGTCGGTGTCGGATATCTCAGCAAGCGCTTCGTAGGTATAAGCTTGTTCTAATGGGATAACGGCAGCCCAATCTACGCCCGGCTCTTCCGGTGCGTAATCTTGGGTCATGTCGAGATAAGTAAATTGTGCGGGTTGTAGGACTACATCAAAGCCTTGGCGAGCACAGTTCACTGCGGCTTCTTCGCTGAGCCACGAGTAGATGATGGTCTCTTTGCTCACCTTGTCGCCGTGTTGTGCCTCTTCCCAGCCCACCATGCGCTTGCCTAGCTGCTTAAGTTTGTTCTCGGCATAGCGAAATAGGTGACCTTGTAAATCTTTGCTGTCTTGGTATTGATGCTCTTTCATCAGTGCTTGAGCAGCAGGACTGTTGGTCCACACACCCGGTGGCACTTCGTCTGCGCCCATGTGAATCAATTCACTCGGGAAGAGTTCAGCGACTTCTTCAATAACGATATCTAAGAACTGATAAGTCCCCGATAAACCTGGATTTAGTACATTGTCGTTGTAGTGCTGAATGCTCTTATATTGAGTGGTGTCCGCTTGCTCTACCAACATATCAGGCAGTGATTTGATCGCGGCGCGGCAGTGTCCCGGGATATCGATCTCTGGGATCACCGTGATGCTGCGCTGTTCTGCGTATTCAATAACTTCGCGAATCTGTTGCTGTGTGTAGAAGCCGCCGTAGTTTTCCGCAATATGGGTATATTGCGGTTCCAATGCATAGTTAGGGCCGCGCCAAGCACCGATTTCAGTGAGTTGAGGTAGTCGCTTAATCTCTATTCTCCAACCTTCATCATCGGTTAGGTGCCAATGAAAAACGTTGAATTTGTAGTGCGCCAGTTGGTTGATTAAACGCTTCACTTGCGCCACAGAGTGGAAGTGACGTGCGCAGTCCAACATCATGCCTCGGTATTTGAAACGAGGTTGATCGGCGATTTTGCAACATGGCACAGAGAAGTGTTCAGCATCTTGTTGTTGAACCAATTGGATTAAGCTAGCGACGGCATGCGTAAAGCCTGATTGGCTGCCGGATTCTACGACCACTTGCTGAGCTGTGATCGTTAGCTTGTACTCGGCTTCATCTAAAGTCGGATTACTACGCAGTAGAATGTCACCGTTTTCTTCTGGTGAGAGTTCTGTTGAAACCGCTAGCTCAAACGTAGTCAGTAATTCTTGTTGCAGCCAAGTGCTAGCTTTCTCTGCAAGGTGAGATTGAACTTCAACTTTGCACTCTTTGTTCAGTGCGAAGCCGCCTTGTTTCAGATCGAATTGATTTGGTTGGGGGATCAGTGCTACCTGTGCCGCATCTACTTCTGGGATTTGGCTGCGTTCACGATATGGTGAAGCCAGCACTATTGGTGATATTGCTACTGGTAGTACCGAGGTTTCGCCTTGGTTATGTGTTTGGATAAAGGCGTCATTGAGACCATCAGAATAGAAACGGAATGGGGCACTTTGAATACTAAATTCTAGATAGTAATGGTTGTTCGCCTTTAATACGGTGGCACTTGGCTGGTAAGAACAAAAGCTTCCTACCTGAGTTAATTCGCCTTGCGACAGACTCTCTGGAAGGATGAATCGGTCAAACGCAAAGTGGAGTGACCAATCTGTAACGTCAAGATCACTTAAGTTATGTACCGTAAGGCCAAATCGGCAGTTATTTTTTTGTTCAGAAAGAACAGCTAAGTCGATGCGATAATTCATATAACTTCCCTGCTAAGCCTGTTGATACAAGTTGTGTTGTGGTTTTCCGGCAAACATCAATGCGCCTTCGATAGCGTCAAATTGAGGTTCAACGATCCATTGTTGTATTGGTGGTGATAGCCAGTTGAGAATGCGCTCTGCGATACTGCCCATTAGGCACACCTTGTCTGCACCTTTTCGATGTAGTGCTAGTACAAACATTTCGATATCAGCGGCGGTTTGCTTGAGCATCTCGATAGCGAGCTCATCGCCTTCGTTAGCCAGTTGAAAAATTACTGGCGAGAATTGACCGTAGTCTTTTGGAATAGCGTCTTTTGACCATTTGACGATGGCATCAACATCATTGCCAAAGTGGTTCATCACGTGTTGAGTCAGTGCTGTCTTGTTGCGAATGCCATCTTCTGCCAGCAGAACTTGTTGAATCAAGCGAAGCCCCATCACCGCGCCGCCACCTTGGTCGGAAATTGGAAACTCACGGCCACCAACGACATGTTGCTCACCATCTTGTAGGTAAATGCCGCATGAGCCTGTTCCACCTATCATGATGGCGCCGTTTTGGCCATTGTGAGCACCAATACAAGCACCATAAGCGTCAGTGTTGAGCGTCATGCTGGCGAAAGGGTGCGGTTGTGCCATGAAGTCGAACCATGCTGACTTTTGCTCAGCACCTGCCAGCGCTAGGCCGACATGCATATTTGAAAAATGACTTGAATCGAGTTGCCCTTGCTGTGCCGCTTGAGTAATAGCATCGACAATTGAGCTCATCGCCACATCAACACCCAAAAGGATGTTAGCGCTGCCACTTTTCGCTTCACCAATGAGTGTGCCTTGGTCATCGCGAATACGAGCACGACAAGAGGTGCCGCCGCCATCAATACCTACGTAATAAAGCGTCATGATTATTGCTCCTTACGTTGTGCTAGGTAATTGAATTGCGCAGCGGTTGCCAATAGGAACCATGCACCGTGAGGGATCCATTGCTCGCCCCAGCGCCAGTTTTGAAGCATGTCATCTTTTTGTGCTGGTGGATTGAACGCAATGTCTTGATCATCTTCAAAGCCAGCGGTAATGCCGTTACAGATACCGCCTTTGGCATTGAAAAAACCAAGCTGAGGTAAGTAGTCAGGGTTGTTATGACCGTGACCATCAAGCATGCACATGTGGTAAGGGTTAAGGCCCAAGATCCAGTCGAGGCTGTTCTGTGAAAGCTGGATCAAACGTTCTTGCAAGCCGTGATCTTTAATATGTGGTTGAACGAGGTAAGCCATGGTTGCAATGGAACCAAGACGTGCGTTTTCACCTTGCCACCAGTAGCCGGTTTCGTTCTTCTGAGCTACGAAGAAAGCATCGCGCTTATCACCATCAACATTTTTTACGTACTGTCTTGGGTAGCCAAATGGGTTGGTGACTTTATCGGTGATGTTGATTTCGAACTGACATGCTTGTTCAACAACAATGCGAGCTTGTTCTTTGAGCTCTGCGTCAGTTTCATTATTGATGTATTCGCACAGGGCTATCACTGGCAACCCTGCTTCCGCAGCGTGGAAGTATGGACGAGAGCCATCAGCATTAGCTGACCAGAAGTGCTCAAATGAATCATCTGACTGTTGGCGAGAGATTAAACGAGTCGCCCAAGTTCTTGCTTCTGAAAGGTATTGTTCGTCTTGTGTTACTCGGTAAAGCTCATTGGCCGCGAGTAGGGCGCAATACTCATCGATGATGTTCTCTTCACCATCGTTTAGGTACTGTAAGTTGTATTCTTTTAGGTGCCAGTAACCTTTGGTCGCGGTATCAAGATAGGTTTGGCTCGAGTAGCTACCCGATATGTCTAGTTCAGACGCTGCGGCAAGTGCTGCAATAGCCACACCAGCACCTTGTCGGTAGCCGGCTTGCAAATCTGTTGATTTATGGCCTTCTTGAGTGGAGTACGCGCAGATGTCGCGTTGGTTGATATCTTTGCTCCACTTATCGAATACTGTCATGTAGAAGTATCCAGCCGCGTCTTGCATACGTACTAAGAAATCGGCACCGAATAGCGCTTCTTCCATTAGTCGTGTCATAGAGAATTTAGGGAAATCTGGGTTGTTGCTGGTTAAGCGCACGCTTTTAAGCATGTTCCAAACTACCATTGGAATCTGTTGTGGGTTTAGGTAATTGCCATACGACAAGTGGCTAAAATACTTGCTTACATCGCCTGATGCGTCGTACCAACCACCATGAACATCAACGTATCGGTCGGTGCCAAGAATTTGGGCTTGACGATCTTTCTTATCAAAAATGCCGCCACAACGTTGTGACTTAAAGTAGTGAAGCACATCAGAAAAAGTGTGGCTCATTAGTAGGTTGTTACCAATCTCGAACACTTCAGAGCGAAGGTTGTCAAAGCGCAGGTAGTAACGTCCGCTCTCAGTGAATGCGCTGAAATCGATCGTGAAGAATTGCCCTTGATGCCAGTTTGCTACGCGACCCTGTTTTACAACGTCGAAGTTACCCACGGTAATGTGGTTGTCGGCACACACGAGCAATGCAGTGGTACTGGATAAACGCGCTTTCTTTGTCTGCAGAATAGCTTGCTTAGGAGCCGAAGATTCGTAGCCAATATGGTTGGTCAATAACAGCATCAATATTCTCCAAAGGTCCTAGTTTCTTGTGGCTAGGTACCTGAATTGTTTTGGATATAAGTAGTTAGGGTCCGCAGACCCTAACTCAGTCTTAATGTTTAGCTTTCGTGTAGGTAGCAACGAACGAAGTGGTTCTCTGCTAATTGAGTCACGCCAGGAAGTTGCTCTTTACACTTGTCCATCGCGTGAGTACAACGGCCAGCGAATGGACAGCCTACAGATGCTGGTGTCCAAAGCGGGATTTCACCTT
Organism: Vibrio sp. Makdt; assembly: GCF_027587015.1. Taxonomy (NCBI): domain Bacteria; kingdom Pseudomonadati; phylum Pseudomonadota; class Gammaproteobacteria; order Vibrionales; family Vibrionaceae; genus Vibrio; species Vibrio sp. Makdt. Next base: position 249,642 of record NZ_JAPPTH010000004.1, on the reverse strand, counting down.
TGTTGCCAGCTAATTGGTCATGGATTGATTTCTTTGGATCTGGAACCGCTGAAACCAATAGTTGGGTGTAAGGGTGCTGAGGGTTAGCAATTACGTCATCGGTATCACCCCACTCAACCATGTGACCCACATACATTACTGACAGGTCTTCAGCGATGTAACGCGCAGTGGCGATATCGTGGGTGATGTAAAGCAGAGACATTTGTTTCTCAAACTTCATCTCTTCCATCAAGTTCAGAACACCGGCACGAATCGAAACGTCGAGCATTGACGTCGGTTCATCGGCAAGAACGACTTCAGCACCTACCGCGATGTTACGAGCAAGGTTGACACGCTGACGTTGGCCACCAGACAGCTGGTGTGGATACTTTTTCGCTGTCTCTTTTGGTGGGATTAGGCCTACTTGCTCTAAAAGATCGTATACACGCTCTTCTAGCTCTCTCTTGTTGCCAGAAGTCACCTTCTTGTGGATCAACAGTGGTCGAGCAATATGGTGGAAGATGTTATGGGTTGGATTCAGAGAACCAAACGGGTCTTGCCATACCATTTGCACACCTTCACGGTAATGCATCAGATCTTTACGGCTTGAGATATCTTGAATATCACGGCCTTTGTACTCAATGGTACCGCCTGAAGGCGCGTACATTTTTGCGATCATTTTTGCTGTGGTTGATTTGCCTGAACCAGACTCACCAACGACGGCTAGGCCGCGGCTTTTGTACATTTTGAATGACACGTCGTTAATCGCACGCATCATTGGGGTTTGAATGGTGGTACTGCTTATTGGGAAGTCTTTTACGACGTTCTTACCTTCTACCAATAATTGACCGAAATCTTTGCTCATAATTGTCTCCAGAATCCTTATTCGCTTCGCTTGCTTTTTGGCGGTCGGAGCCGCCTTGTTCGTTATTCACGCTGAATCAGCGTGCAAGCTATAGCTTCCTTTGTACTATTGGGTCACCGTACAGGTGGCAGTTCGACAAGTGTCCCGGCTCGATAGAGCGCAGCTTGGTTGGCACCTTGGTACAGGTTTCATGTACACGGTCACAACGAGCTTGGAAGCGACATCCTTCAGGAATCTCTAATAAGTTCAGAGGGTTGCCTGGAATGCCGGTTAGTTTTGTCTTTGGCCCTGTTAGTGGAGGGAAAGAACTACCCAGCCCTTTGGTGTAAGGGTGGTAAGGGTTTTCTAGAATATCTTGTGAGTTAGCGACCTCGATAAGCTCACCCGAGTACATGATGCCGATGCGGTCAGAGAACTCGACCATCAACGATAAGTCATGGGTGATAAACAGAATCGAGAAACCAAACTCTTCTTTTAGTGCATAGATCTTTTGTAGAATTTCGCGTTGTACAACCACATCGAGTGCTGTTGTTGGCTCATCCATGATGATCAGCTTTGGATTCAGTGCTAACGCGATAGCAATCACTAGACGTTGACGCATACCACCAGAGAATTGGTGAGGGTAATCACTCAAACGGCTCGGGTGAATGTCTACGATTTCCAGCAAGCCTTCAGCGCGCTTTTTAGCTTGCTCACGAGTCATGTTCGTGTGACGCATGATTACGTCACAGAACTGCTCTTCCATTGGTAATACTGGGTTGAGTGCGTTCATCGCACTCTGGAATACCATCGACATCTCACTCCAACGGAACGCTTGCATACGGTCATCACTGTATTCAAGAATGTTTTCACCATTGAAGATAACCTCACCACCACTGATGTAAGCTGGCGGCTTATGAAGACGCATTAGCGAGAAAGCAACGGTTGATTTACCACAACCCGATTCACCGGCTAGACCAAATACCTCACCAGGCGCGATATCGAAGCTAACGTTGTTACACGCACGCACATCGCCTGACTCTGTGATGTAATCCACGCATAAGTTGCGGATAGAAATTAGTGGTTCAGACATGATTATTTATCTCCGCTCCAAAGTGCATTTTGTGGTGGTAGTTCTGGTTCGCGTTCTTGTTTATCTTGAGCTGCAAGCTTTTTCCAACGCTTCATACCTTTGTGAGAACGTAGTTGTGGGTTAGCAATCTCATCGACAGCGAAGTTAAGCAGAGCAAGGCCTGTAACTAGCATTGTCAGTGCAATACAAGGAGCCAACAGTTCCCACCAAGCGCCAATCAGCATTGATGAAGAGGTTTGAACGTTGTAAAGCATGATGCCCCAGCTGATTGTGTTCGGGTCACCAAGACCTAGGAACGAGATTGTTGCTTCCATCATGATTGCGTACATTACTGAACCGATGAAACTTGCACCTACGATAGAGATAAGGTTTGGCAGAATTTCAACGAAGATGATGCGAATTGGAGATTCACCAAGTACTTCTGCTGCTTTAACAAACTCTTTTTCACGCAGTGCTAGGGTTTGGGAACGAACAACACGGGCGCCCCAAGCCCAGGACATAAAGCCGATAACCAAGGTTATTGTGAGTGGCCCTGCCTCACCGATAAAGGCTGCTACCACGAACAGTAATGGGTATTGAGGGATAACCAGCATGATGTTCATTGCCGCGGTTAGTACATCATCGACACGACCACCGAAGTAACCTGCAGAAACACCAATAACGGTTGCTAGTAGACATACTGTTAGACCAGCACCGAAGCCTACAGCGAGTGATACGCGTGCGCCGTATACCACTTGTGACCAAACATCACGGCCCATACGAGTTGTACCTAATACGTGGTCAGCCTTTTTAGACATGATCAACGTGCGGCGGTCGTCTGCAAGGTTTTGTGCCACCCAGCCGTTCGGACTAGTTTGTGCAGACTTAACAACAAAGCCTGGGTACTCGTGTGGGTTACCTGTGCGCTTGTCTGGTGCATGTTTGGTGATCAGTGGAGCAGCAAGAGCGCCAAGAACAAAGATGCTTAGGATGATGACGCCAGTTAGGGCCATCGGGTTACGCCAAATGAGTTTTAGAAAGTCTTTCATGATTATTTACCACCCTTACGAAGACGAGGGTCAAGAACTACGTACAGCATGTCTGCAACCAAGTTAAAGAACAGCATGAATAGCGTCATGATAAGTAGCTGACCTTGCAGTACTTGGTAGTCACGAGCGTTAATTGCGTTGAAAAGTACGCTGCCAAGACCTGGGTAGTTGAAGATGATTTCGATAATTAGCTGACCACCGATTGCCATACCTAGCGACATAGAAAGAGCTGTCACACTTGGTAGCATTGCGTTACGCGCTGCGTAGTTGAATACCACTCGGTTTTCGCTCAGGCCTTTGCCTTTCGCCATAGTGATGTAGTCTTCAGCAAGTAGGTTGATCATGTTGTTACGCATGTTGACTAGGAAGCCACCAATTTGAACAACTGAAGCACAGAACAGTGGTAAGAAAGCGTGGTAAGCCACGTCTTTGATGAATGCCCAGCTTGTCCAATCAGGTACAGTACCAGCGGTGTAAGCGTAACCCGTCGGGAACCACTTCAAGCCGATTGCAAAGGTAAATAGTGCAATCATCGCGATAACGACTTGAGGAACGGCTTGTAGAATCAGCATTCCTGGCGTCACAAAGGCATCGTATTTACTGCCGCGTTTCCACGCCGCGAAAATACCTAGGATTGAACCGATAGAGAAAGAAAGAATTACTGCGGTACCTGCTAAGAACAGCGACCAGCCGAATGCTCCACCCAACAATGAGTTTACAGAAAGAGGGTAGAATTGAATTGATGTACCAAGCTCCCAGCTAAGGATGTTCTTCATGTACGCTGCGTATTGAACTAGCAAGCCGCCATCAACGAAACCTAATAGCTCTTTCATTGCAGCAATACGTTCTGGAGTAACTTGTACCGAAGCGTTCGCAAACATCATGGTAACTGGGTCACCAGGCATTGCTCTTGGAATAATAAAGTTTAACGTCGCTGCAACTAATAGCGCGACAAAATAAAATGACAAACGTCTTAAAAAATAACCCATAACTCACACCTTACTCACCCAGATTGTTTCCCTGTTTCTGGATTCAGGTCGCTCCTAGCGAAATTTGGAACGAAAAATCCCCTGACGACGAGCGCCATACTTTCAATTGAGAGTGTGGGGATTTTTATAAGCGGCGTAAGAGATTACGCCGCAAGGATTGAACGATTACTTATTTAACTGGTTTTAGGTCCAGTACATGAAGTAGACGCTCTGGAATACCAGCCCAAATGTTTGGACGGCCTTTTGGATTTTCTTCGTTCCACCAACCAGTGAAGCGAGTTGTGTTGTATTGGTACATGTAAGCACCAGACATCACAGGGATTGTCACTTGGTCTGCAGCGATGATTTGCTGGATACCGTGTGCAATGTCTAGCTGTTCGTTCTTATCAGCTGTTTTGTAGAAGCTGTTTAGAAGACCATCTAGTTTGTCGTTTTTGTAGAAGTGCATAGCGAAACGAGGCATACCGTCACCAGATTGTAGTGATGAGTTGTAAGCACTGTTCCAGTACGTGTATGGATCCGCACCGTGGAAGTAGTTTGTGTATGCTACGTCGTATGTACCTTCAAGCATTGCTTGGTTGTATACAGAGAAGTCTGGCGTACGAGCTTTCGCTTTGATGCCTACTTCGTTTAGCTGCTCTACCGCTAGTTGAACTGTGTTGTTGAAGTCAGTCCAGCCGTTTGGCGATTGGATCATTAGTTCGAAAGACTTACCAGATGGAGTGTCAACAAAACCATCATTGTTTACATCTTTGAAGCCAGCGTCAGCGAGAAGCTTCTTCGCGCCTTCAGCGTTGTAAGTGTTAAAGCCTTTGTACTTGTTGTGAGTCTTTTCATCAGACCAAGCTTCGAATGCGTAGCCAAGACCAGATGCGAAGTCGTTCACTGTACCGCCACCGTAGAATGCGATGTCGATGATAGTTTGACGGTCAAGCGCCATAGAGAAGGCACGACGGAATTCAACGTTGCTTAATGCTTCATGCTCGCAGCATCTGGGTGCTTGAAGTTAACAACGAATGCTTGCGTACCTGCTGGCGGGTACCAGTAGTGGTGTTTAGGGCTAGCTGCCGCGTACGTACGGTCGATATCTGGAACGAAAGAAGACGTCCAGTCCATTTCACTGTTTACAACTTTACCTAGGAATTGGTCGTTGTTAGCAATTTGTGGAACACGTAGACAGTCAACGTCTAGGTTGTCTGCATCCCAGTAGTTCGGGTTTGCACACTGGATGTATAGTTGCGCTGTAAACGTATCGATTTCTGTAAATGGACCAGAACCTACCGGGTTTTCATTGGTAAACGTTGATGGATCTTTAACGTCTTTCCAGATGTGCTTAGGTACTACAGGTACTTTAGCAATCTCGTAAGGTACGTTTGAGTTTGCTTCTGTTAGGTTGAACTTAACTTGGTTGTCGTTTAGTTTTTCTACAGAAGTTACCCAAGAGTTGATACCAGATTGGTCAAGCTCTGGCTTCTCTTTTACAAGGTTGAAAGAAAAAACAACGTCATCAGCAGAGAAAGTTTCTCCATCAGACCATTTAACACCCTTACGAATGTCGAAAACAACGCTCATCAGATCATCTGACATTTTGAAGTTTTCAGCTAGACGGAACACAGGAGTGTTACCGTGCATTTCGTTAAATACTACTAGCGGCTCGTATAAGAAGTCAGTTGTAGTATGAAGGTTAGTAGCACCAAGGTACGGGTTAAAGTTACGTACGAATGTTGTGTACTCTTTCGGGTGAATAGTCAGTTCGCTGCGTTCTGCAGCTGTTGCTACTGATGCAAAACCTGTCGTAGCAGTTGCAATAATTGCTGTTGCTAGTGCTGTTTTTTTTATATTGGCAAGCATAGCTGTTCCTTACTATTTGCTTTCATTTCACTAATGGATTGAATGTTATCTATCGCTAATTGGTTAGTAGATACACACTCTGGTTAAAGGCCTACCTCTTCTTCGTTGCTCCAGATTCATCGCTGTTTCTGAGAAGTGGTAAGAGTGGCCTGTAGGCCTTTGGCAGGAGTAAGAAAACACCTTATCGATGAATTAATCAAACTCGTTTCCCGTCAAAAACGTTAAAAACAGATAACCTCACGTCATTAACGTCAAAACAGGGCGCTTTGGTGGTTTTTTGTTCGTAATTGTTAGGGTGATGTGACTCGCAACTAGTTTAGTGTTGAATGTTGTATGTAAGTGGTTACTTACATCTAGTGTATTTAAAGATGGCGGTTGTTTCTAATTTAATCTAATTGTAGATCTTGGTCACTTACTAATTTTACGTTAAATTTTCCGAGAAAATTAAATCTGCCGTTCTGTTGTGACTCGCTTCTCAAACTGCAACAAATAGTCAGGCTACGGTTAGAATCGGTGGAGAATAGAGCGAAAATTGGTAGCTGATGCCGATACTCATTACGTCGAAATAGCGTGATATTTCTCTTGTTTAAAGCTGTAAAAGAAGTGGGTGTGAATGGCTCTAATTGTGCTTTTTACGACTCTTATATGTACAAAAAAGCCCACGCAAGGTGGGCTAATAGAGTGATGTTAGTTCAGGATTAACTGGTCAGTAATTTCTGTAGTTTGTCTCTGAGCATCTCAATGTGCGTTCTTTCCGGTGTCTGTTCTTTACAGTGTTCGAGAATGAACTCGATAGAGCTTAGAACGGTTCGCCAGCGAGGCGTTTTAGGCAGTGTTTCTACACGTAGATATTTGTCTAACGTTCGCGTTTGTAGTGTGCTTCTGTCTAGATAAACGCGCCATAAGCCACTCTTTTCTGCGAACGCAAACTTGGTTTCTCCGGTAACTGATTCCCAGTAAAGGATGGCGTTGGTCATCGCGTCGACTAAGACTTCACGCATTAACTCTTGTTTGTTTTTACCTTCTCCAGTGGCTTTATCAGCAAGACGAGTAAACTCACCACCGAGCTCTTTCAACTGTTGAAGTTTGTCCTTATCACCTTCAAAGGCATAGCTAGAAAGCGCTTCAACAGCCGTCTCAAGGTTATTGATACGGTTTGAGTTAATACCACCGCCAACATTGAAGATGTACATGGTGTCGAGTCCAGAGCCTTCAGGTAACTTGAGGATGTCACTCGGTATGCGCTGACGAGTGTCATCTACATAGATGTCGATATCGCCACAGTAGTGTGCTTGTTCCACCTTAAGGTATTTAGGCGCGATGATTTCGTCGGCCATTGAGCGCTTGAGTTGCTCTTGGCCACGTCTAAATAGCTTGGCAGCGGCTTCGTTGGCAAAGCGAATACGTTGGTCATCACGAATACAGATGATGGCCTCTGGCGCTGATTCCAGCTGCTCGAGTAAGCGACCTTGAGTTTCTAGTAAGTTAGCTTCAACCATCGCTCTGTGCTTGAGTTCGAGTTGTAGTTGGTCGTTCTCAAGGCGTCTCTGCTCAGCTTTACTTGCTGAGAGGTGCGCTGTGATTCGAGCTGCTAGTTCTTGTTTGTTGAATGGCTTAGACAAATAGTCATTAGCGCCAGCTTCGAAGCCGCGTACACGGTCTTCTGCTTGGTTGAGGGCGGTCAGCATTATGATTGGTAATTGTGCATGGTCATATTGCTTACGCAATGTTTCACACACTTGATAGCCGCTCATGCCCGGCATCATGATGTCTAGCAGTAATAGCTCGGGCTTCTCTTTTTCAATCAACTCGATGGTTTCAGGGCCATCGCAGGCTGTACGTACTCGATAGCCTTCTAGTTTCAAGAAGCTGTCTAGTACACGAAGGTTAACGGGTTCATCATCGGCGATAACCAGCAGTGGACCATCAGGGTTCTCATTGATGACGCTGTTTTCTTGCTGTGTGTTATCAATCAAGTCAGGCGCTTTGAAGTGTGAGTAGCTACCTGATTCGTTGTAGTTTTTAAGTTCTTCTTCTGTCGCCAGAGGCAGAGTAAAGCTGAACGTAGTACCTAGCATTGGCTGGCTACTTACGTATAGCGAACCACCCATTAATTCAATTAACTGGCGACTGATCGATAAGCCAAGGCCTGCACCTTGGCGATAGTTACTGGCGTCTTGGCCTGCTTGAATGAGAGGCTCGAAGATATGTTCAAGATACTCTGCTGGTATGCCTTGGCCAGTATCGACCACTTGCACACGAATGTTGTCGTCGATTACGCTCGCAGAGATAACGATTTTACCTTCTGATGTGTATTTGATGGCGTTGCCGACCAAGTTATACATTACCTGCTCAAGGCGTTGAGGATCAGACGAGACTAGCCCTAAATCGCTTGGTACTTGGTTAATGATACGAATCGGTTTATTACCCAATAGGTGGTGAGATAGCTCAAGTACCAAGCTAGTGGCAGCAGAAAGATCAACAGCAGATTTCTTAATATCCAAACTGCCGTAACGCATCTTGTGATAATCAAGCAGGTCATCAACCAAGGTTGCTAGTCGCTGACCACTGTTGATGATGATATCCAGCTGATATTTCTGGTTAGCCGGAATAGGGCCATTTGCACCTGATATCAGTGCTTCAGCAATACCAACCATACCGTGCAGAGGTGTTCTCAACTCGTGTGAGGTGGTTGCTAAGAATTCATCTTTGAGTTTGTTGGCTAGCTGTAACTCATCATTTTGTTTCTGGATGGTCTTAAGGTTATCCTCAAGTTCATCATTTTGACTCTTGATCAGCTGCATCTTGTCACGAATCGAGCGCTGCATTCGCTCAAAGCTAACCGCTAAGCGACCGATTTCGTCTTTGCGCTCGGTATTGATCATAGTTTCATCAAGATCGCCAGCAGAGACTTTCTCAGCTGCCCATGTCAGTTTAAGCAGCGGTGAGGTGATGAAGTTTGATAAATAGTGCGATGCAACCACCACCAAAATGATGGCTGTGAGCATCACGATAACGAAGATCTTTTCAAGCTGGTGAATACGTGCGAAGGCTTCTTTTTCTGGAAGCTCAACGATCAAAGCCCAAGTGGCGTACTTGAGTTCAATAGGTGTATAAGCTGCGATGATGGCTTGATTCTGGGTGTTATCGAATGTGCCAACAGCGGTTTCGCCTGCCAGTGCTTTGTCCACCACATCTAGACTTAGATTGATAGATTCTTGCGAGTGAGCAAGGCTACGAGGTAAGTGGTCACTACCAACGAGCAGAGTCTGAATGTTAGAACTCTTGTTTAGATCGGCGATCAGCTTTGTGATGCCGTTGATTGGTAGTCTAAACATCGCGTAACTGTGTAAGTAACCTTGCTGTACGATAGGTGCACCTAACCATGCCGTCTGTTTACCGTTCTCGTCCTTAAAGTCAGAGACAATAACTGGCGTGTAATCTTCATTTGACTTGCGTCGGTCTGTGACGTCTTTAGCTAGGCGCTTGAAAGTAACACCTAGGTTTGAGTCCTTGTACTTACCAGTCAGCAAGTTAGTGCCGTAATCGTCATTTTTGAAGACGGAGTAAGCAACGTTACCGTTGATATCAACCAATAAAATATCGTCAAAATCGGAGCGTTTAAGTAGCTCTAGATAGGCGTTATGATAGCGCTTATGCAGTAGGCGATAACGTTCACTACCAATATAGCTGCTCGATTCTGGAAGAATGGATGTTTTGATCTGATCACCAGAACCTTGGATATAACGTTGCTGAGCATTGCTGCGAGCTTCGTCAATATCCAAGCCTAGGCGTTGGAAGGCATTGATTAAGCCATAGAAGCGTCCGCCACTGGCATTGGCTAGTTCTGAGCGAACAAAGCCCATGACTTGGGATTCTTGAGCCTGTAGGTAGTCGACAATCTGTTGTTGCTTAGTATCACGAACAGAAACAAGGTGCGAAGTGCTTTGTTCCTGAAGATCCTGACTGTGCGATTGAAGGAAAAATATCGCGATAAGTGTCACTGGGGTAATACTAAGGACAAGAAATGCCAGCATTAGGGTGTTTTGAAGGCGCTTAAACTTCTGCTTACGATAAAATCTAAACATAAATTGGGTACTACTTTCCTTTGATGTACTGCTAAAAGGGGCGAAAACAAGTACAGAGAATAGAATTAATGGTTTCCAATTTAACGAAATTAACGAGTTTTTTTACTTTGACAAGTAAGTGGTATTTAAAGCGTGTGCAAAAGCTCACTTTTATAGACTTTTGACAAAAATATGAACAGACAGCGCAGATAATGACCCTGCGCTGTGCTAGAGAGGCTACTTGTTTGCGTGGTAGATCGCGAATTTGGTGGTCTTATTTAGAGTCGCGCATTTTCCAAATGCTTGCTCAATAATTGGGATGTATTTTAGGAAGCTGTTGGCAACAATGATCAGCTCACCAGAACGGTTTAAATACTGTGGAGCCTGTGCCAGAAGGGTTTCTGTTGCACTGTAGCTCGTATCCAAGCCCGAGTGGAATGGTGGGTTGCTGATAATGAATTGATAGTCTTGCGCCGTATCTGAATAGACATCAGAAGCGAAAACTTTGCCCGTTAAGCCGTTCGCTTCCAAAGTTGCTTGGCTAGACGCTACTGCAAACGCACTGATGTCGCACATCTCAAGTTCAATATCAGGATTGCGAGAGGCCATTACTGCACCGAGTACGCCGGCACCGCAACCGAAGTCCAATACTTTGCCCTTCAACGTTGGTAATGTATCTAGCAGAAGCTGGCTACCGACATCAAATTCACCATGGCTAAATACACCTGGCAGGCTTTTTACGGTAAGTGACTGCTCACCAATGTTCACCGTGTAGGTTTTAAACCAGTCTTGCAGGTTAAAAGCGGCTGGCTGCTCAAAGCATTGACCCCAGTAGAAAGAGCAACGACGCGCTGAATCGTATTTTACGACCTTACCGTAAGCGACAAACATCTTCTCAACGCTTTTCACGCCAGAGCGGTTCTCACCAACCACAACAATCTCAGTGTCCTTGCCTAGTTTGGCAAACAGCATTGCCAGCAAAAATTCAGCTTCAGCTTTTGCTTTTGGCCAGTACAACATCACTAAGTCAGCTTTGGTCTCTTCGGTAAACTCAGCGCCGTAAAAACGTTGGATCGTGCTGTAGCCTTCAAGCTGACGGTAGTAGCTGTAGTTTGAAGTAAATACAGAGACTGATTCACAGTGTTTTGCTAACTCAACAGGGAATAAGTCTTCAGCCTCACCGGCAACTAAAACATGTTTACCTTCAAAGTAGGCAAGTTGGCGCTCAGCAATCTGGCTTGGGGCAATATAAGCTGACATAGGACACTCTATTGAATCGTTAGCAAAAAATGAGGGCGGATTTTCGCATAATCCGCCCAAAGCTTGAAGTGTTTAATACTCGTTTGGCAAGTAAGTGATTGAAGAGCGGTTTAACTCTTGTCTTGCTGATTTAAAAAGTCCTTAAACTCTTCATCGTAGATGTTAAATAGAACAATGGTAATCGCAAAAATCAACGGGCCGTAGATAAGACCAATCAGTCCGAATAGTTGGATACCACCCAGTAGCGAGAAGAAGATCATTAGTGTGTTCATACCTGCACTGCCTTGCATCAACAGTGGACGAAGTAGGTTATCTATCGAGCCAACAATTGCGACGCAGTATACCGTTAGGAAGATGGCCCAAGTTGTGTCACCGGTTAAGAACAAATAAGCCGCCGCCGGGATCCAGATTAGCGCAGTACCGACTACCGGGATGAAAGATGCAAAGCCCATCATAGTGCCCCAGAACAGGCCTGGGAAGCCAGCAATCCACATACCGAAACCACCAGCAATACCTTGTGCGATTGCAGTTAGGAATGAGCCCATCACTGCTGATTTTGATACTTGCTCAATCTCAGCGAGAAGTTTGTCTTCTTGGCTGCGAGACAGAGGAAGAATGTGGCGAACCACACTGATGATTTTGTCATGATCTCTAAGTAGGAAGAACAGGACGAACAGCATCAAGAAGAAGTCCATCAAGAAGTTGGTTGCATCACCAAGGATCTTCGCACTAATGCCGACAAGCTTAGAGCCAAAGCTCGTCGCGAACTCGCCAACTTTTTGTGCGATAGCTTTCGGTTCAATGTTATCGAAAGGCAGGTAGTTATTTACGAACGACAGCGCTTTAACCACGATAGGGTGCTCAAACAGGGTTTGAATACCGCCATGGGTTACCCATTGATAGGTGTTTTGAGAAAATAGAGAGCCTTGTTGCACGATCGCTGCAAACACCGCCAATAGAGGGATAACGATAATAAAGGTTAGAATCACACACGAAAGCAATGAGACTAGGTTTGCTTTATTTGGGATCTTCTTTTCAAGCCACTCATGGATCGGAAACATCAATAGTGAAATGATGAAGGCCATCACGATAGAGTTAACGTATGGTTCTATAAGTAAGTAACAAGCATAAGCCGCAGCGAGCAGCGCAATGATGATTACCCAGTGACTGGAATTGATTTTAATTTTTTCTGACACGGTAATGGTCTCTATATTTGCGTTCTGAGTTTATAATGGCTGCAAAACAGAGAGTTAGCAATGAGGAGTTTTGATTATGGGATGCTGTAATAAAGATAAGAAATACCAAGATGAAGAGCAGCAAACGAAAAAAGAGATCCCTTGGTTCAGAATGTTCCTTGGTACGCTGATGCTGTTGGTTTTCTTGTTCTGGGAACGTTAAGCGCTTTGCCGACATTGGATGACGGATGTGAAAGGGAGGTTCCCTTAAAAAAGCTGAGTGCCATCCATTAAAAAGGGCTGCGTTAATGCAGCCCTAAATTCAATCAGTTAGCGACTTATCAGCGCTTATGATTATTTGCTTTCTGCAGCAATAATCGCAAGAGAGCGGTCAGCGGCTTCTAGTGTCGCATCAATCTCTTTTGAACCGTGAGCAAGCGATGTGAAGCTTGCTTCGAATGCTGAGGGTGCAAGGTATACACCGTGATCTAGCATTAGGTGGAAGAAGCGCTTGAAGCGTTCTACATCACACTTAGTTACATCTTCGTAGCAAGTTACAGCCTCTTGCTCAGTGAAGAAGAAACCAAACATGCCACCAACTTGGTGAACCAGCATTGGAATGCCGTGCTTGTCAGCAAGTTGCTTGAAGCCATTCGCTAGCTGCTTAGTTTTTGATGCTAGACGCTTCTCGTTGCCTTCTTCACGTAGAAGGTTCAGACATGCATAGCCTGCAGCCATTGCTACTGGGTTACCAGAAAGAGTACCCGCTTGGTAAACTGGACCCGTTGGTGCGATGTATTGCATCACGTCTTTACGACCACCAAAAGCACCGACTGGCATACCGCCACCGATAACTTTACCTAGACACGTTAGGTCTGGCTTGATGTTGTAGTAAGCCTGCGCACAGCCTTCAGCCACACGGAAACCTGTCATTACTTCATCAAAGATCAGTAGCGCGCCTTCTTGGTCACAGATCTCACGTAGACCTTCGTGGAAGCCTTCTACTGGTGGAATACAGTTCATGTTGCCCGCTACAGGTTCAACTATGATACAAGCGATCTCACCTTTGTTTGCTTCAAACAGCTCACGTACAGAGTCTAGGTTGTTGAATGTCGCCGTTAGTGTGTGCTTAGCGAAGTCTGCTGGTACGCCTGGAGAGCTTGGCTGACCTAGAGTCAAAGCGCCAGAACCTGCTTTTACAAGTAGGCTGTCTGCGTGGCCATGGTAGCAGCCTTCAAATTTAAGAATTTTGTCACGACCAGTAAAGCCACGAGCAAGGCGAATCGCGCTCATCGTTGCTTCAGTACCTGAGCTAACCATACGTAGCTGTTCCATTGAAGGAACCATCTCAGACACAAGCTCAGCCATTTTGATTTCAGTTTCAGTTGGGGCACCGAAGCTAAGACCACGTTGAGCCGCTTCAATTACTGCATCACGGATAACAGCGTGGTTGTGACCAAGGATCATTGGACCCCAAGAGCCAACGTAATCGATATATGCTTTACCATCAGCATCAAAAATAAGTGGGCCATCAGCGCGTTCAACGAAGATTGGAGAACCACCTACGCCATTGAATGCACGAACTGGAGAGTTTACGCCACCAGGAATAGTTTGCTGTGCTTTTTCGTACAGCTCTGCTGATTTGGTCATTGATATATCCTCTTTTGACTGTCGGACCAATTGGCAGGCATTGTACCTATCCATAATCCAACTAGGAATGGTTTCGCTGATATAATCGCCCGAATCTGATTGTTTTGTGTGGTTGCACATTCATTTTGTTTTTATTTGATGAGTTTTTAGCAGGAAAAACGGCGATCAGGTGGTGAATACTTGAACGTTTCAGTCAGGTATTGGATAATCAGCAGAATATAAGAAAATACTCAACAACTATGGTCTCGAATTAGATTTGTATCATGTTGTTTTTGACACAGGTAAGAGAGGTTGTCGTGAGCGAAGCAAATATCCCATTGTCTTTTTCTGATGCAGCAGCTACCCGCGTACAAACGCTGATTGCTGAAGAAGAAAACCCAGAACTAAAACTGCGTGTATACATTACAGGTGGTGGTTGTAGTGGTTTCCAATACGGCTTCACATTCGATGAAAAAGTAAATGATGGCGACACTACGATTGTAAACAGCGGTGTAACACTGGTTGTTGACCCAATGAGCCTACAATACCTAATGGGTGGTGTGGTTGATTATACAGAAGGTCTAGAGGGTGCACGTTTCTTCGTAAACAACCCTAATGCAACAACAACATGTGGTTGTGGCGCATCATTTAGCGTATAGCAATAAATAAAAAGCTTTCTCTGAAAGCTATATTCGAAACACCGTAAACGCCGGACTTATGTTCGGCGTTTTTGTTTTTTATCCCCTTCATTTTTACTTCCTTTAGTACATGGCATATTTTTTAAACTGTCGATAACGTCCTCAACTTTATTTCTCCTGTCCTGTTAATATTACTTATTTGTATCAGTGCGTCTCTTATGACGCTGTTGCGTCAATTAATGCACCTAATGCGCCAGAAAAGGATTTGCTATGCCCACTCTATTTTCTAACTCGCCACTTTTTCAGAAACTTAAGCAGCCATGGTTAGTTTCTTTGATTTTAGTGATGTTGCTTTCAATCTGGCTGGGTTTAGGAGTGGGACAAGCTGAAGAGTCGCCTGAGAAAAAAGCGACCGAGATTCCATTGGCAAAGGTTTCCTACCAAACATTTACCTCATCACCCACGTTTAGAACCATTGATTTATACGGTCGAACAGCACCAGACCGACACGCACGCCTAGGCGCAGAAGTCGCCGGTAAGGTCGTTAGGTTGAATGTTGCCAAGGGGGATAGCGTTAAAGCAGGCCAAGCCATTGCTCAGATCGATAAAGGCGACTTGGAAATACAGTTAGAACGAGCATCGGCTCTGTATCGTCTAAAGCAGAAAGAATTTAAAGCGGCGCAGTCACTGAAGAAAAGAGGGCTGCAAGGTGAAATCGCCTACACGACTGCTGAGGCATCCTTAACAGAAGCGAAGGCTATGATGCGTAATGCGGAGTTGGCTTTAAAGAATACTGTGATTACTTCGCCTTTCTCGGGTGTGGTTCAAGACTTAATGGTTGAGCTCGGTGATTTTGTTGGCGTTGGCGACCCCGTTGCTGGTGTGATTGACCTTGACCCTCTGGTGATTAAAGCGGATGTCAGTGAGCGTCATATTCAGCACCTGTTAGCCAATCAAGATGCATTGGTTCGTCTACTTGGCAGAGAGGAAGTCGAAGGGCGATTACGTTATGTGTCTCGAATCTCTTCAGCTTCTACTAATACCTTCCCAATCGAAATTGAAATCGATAACTCTGATGGCTTACTGCCAGCTGGTGTCAGTGCTGAAGTAAAACTCAATCTAGAAACAAGAGATGCTATCAAGGTGACTCCTGCGATGTTGGCATTAGACGAAGCGGGTAACCTAGGAGTTAAAACTCTGGTGTCAGTTGATGATGCGCCAAGCGTTAAGTTTGTCGGTATACAGCTAGTGAAGGCGGAGCAAGATGGAGTTTGGCTCACGGGCTTAGGTCAACAGGTCGATATTATTACGGTCGGACAAGGCTTTGTACGTGATGGTGATTCGGTGATTGCGGTTGAGCAAGGTGCTGAACTGTCAAATGTAGCGGCTGAGTAGGAGATAACTGATGTATTCAATTATTGATGCAGCTTTGTCTCGTGCTCGCACCATGCTTTCTCTGTTGGCACTTATCTTGGTTGCAGGTGTGATTACCTATCTCACGATACCTAAGGAGTCGAGTCCCGATATTACCATCCCGATTATCTACGTTTCTGTTGGGCATCAAGGGATTTCGCCCACCGATGCCGAGCGTTTGTTAGTTCGACCTATAGAACAAGAGCTTAGATCCATTGAAGGCGTAAAAGAGATGAATTCAACCGCCGCAGAAGGGCATGCTTCTGTGGTGTTGGAGTTTAATGTCGGAGTTGACCTTACCAAAGCGATGGCTGATGTGCGTGACGCCGTTGATCTTGCCAAGCCAAAACTACCAGAAGACAGTGATGAGCCGACGGTTAATGAGGTCACGCTCGCCTCTGAGCAGCCTGTGCTATCTGTGGTGTTATTCGGCACCGTTCCTGAACGTACTATTGTACAAATTGCCCGAGAGCTAGGAGATAAATTAGAGAGTTATCGCCAAATATTAGAGGTCGATATTGCCGGTGACAGAGAAGATATCGTTGAAATTATCGTAGATCCTCTGCTTATGGAAAGTTACAGCCTAGACCAAGCGGATATCTATAACCTGATCGCATTGAATAATCGAGTAGTTGCCGCAGGTTTTGTCGATACGGGCTACGGTCGTTTCTCGGTCAAAGTCCCTTCGGTGTTTAACTCCTTAAAGGATGTGCTTGAGTTACCTATCAAAGTGGATGGCAAACAGGTCGTTACTTTTGGTGATGTAGCCACAGTTCGTCGAGCATTTAGAGATCCAGAGAGCTTTGCGCGTTTAGATGGGAAATCTGCGGTGGTCTTGGATATCAAGAAGCGAGCGGGTGAGAACATCATTGAAACCGTAGAGCTGGTGAAAGCGGTAATGGCTGGGGCTCAGCAGCAAGCTGAGTGGCCAAACAATCTATTGGTTAAATACACTTGGGATGAATCGAAAGATGTGAAGATCATGCTCAATGATCTTCAAAACAACATCTTATCCGCCATCATTCTGGTGGTGATCGTAATCATCGCGATTCTTGGCGTGCGTACTGCTTTGTTAGTCGGCATCTCAATTCCTGGCTCATTCCTCACGGGGTTATTGGTTCTCTCAGTATTTGGGTTAACCGTTAACATTGTAGTGCTGTTCTCTTTGATTATGGCGGTGGGGATGTTGGTCGACGGCGCGATTGTGGTGACTGAATTTGCAGACCGACGGATGCAAGAGGGAGAAGGGCGCAAAGATGCCTACCGAGATGCCGCTAAGCGGATGGCGTGGCCTATTACAGCGTCAACGGCCACCACTTTAGCAGTGTTTGCTCCGTTGCTGTTCTGGCCGGATGTGACGGGTGAATTCATGAAGTTTTTACCGCTAACTCTGATCGCGACTTTAACAGCTTCATTGATTATGGCACTGCTGTTCGTGCCTGTATTAGGTGGCTTGATTGGTAAGCCTCAATACGTATCCCCTCAGAACCAAGCTCGAATGGTCGCCCTGCACAACGGCGATTTTTCTCAAGCGACAGGCTTAACCAAGGCGTATTACCACACACTTTCTTTAGCGATTAAGCATCCATTTAAAATTCTCTTTAGCGCGATACTACTCGCGGTTGCGGTAGGCTTTACTTACTCCAAAGCAGGTCTAGGAGCCGAGTTCTTCCCTGAGGTTGATCCGCCATTCTTTAACGTTAAAGTGCGCTCGCATGGTGATCTTTCTATTCAAGAAAAAGATGAGATCATGCGCGATATTGAACAGGTGATGTTAAATCATGACGAGTTCGATACGGTTTACACGCGAACGGGGGGCGATGATCAGATTGGTTTGATCTCGATTACACCGGTCGATTGGCAATACCGCCGCAGCGTTAAAGCGATCATCGAAGAACTTAAGGAGCAAACCGATCAATACGCTGGGGTTGAGATCGAATATAAGTTCCCAGACGCTGGTCCGCCAGTTGAAAATGACTTGGTGATCGAGCTGTCGGCTAAAACTCCCGAGCAGCTTAATCAGGCAGCAAAGATTGTAAGAAGCTGGGCGGATGGTAATCAAGCACTGACCAATATCAGTGATACCGCGAGTAAAGATGGCATAGACTGGAAGGTGGATATCCGCCGTGACGATGCCGCGCGTTTTGCAGCTGATGCCACCTTGGTGGGTAATACCGTTCAATTTGTAACGAATGGCTTAAAAATTGGTGATTATCTTCCTGATGACTCAGCAGAAGAAGTCGATATCTTGGTGCGTTATCCGAATGATAAAAGGGATATCGGACGCTTCGACCAGCTAAGAGTCAAAACGCCAGCAGGCCTGGTTCCGATAACCAATTTTGCTCAGATCGTTCCAGACCACAAGCAAGACACCATCAAACGCCTTGATGGTAAGCGAGTCGTCAACATCATGGCAGATATGGAAGAAGGATATAACCTTGCTTTAGAACTGCCAAAGATCGAGCAGGCGTTAAGTGAGCTAGGGTTTCCAGATAGCGTAGATTTTCGTATTCGTGGTCAAAATGAAGAGCAAGAGAACTCGTCAGCCTTTTTGCAAAGTGCATTCTTAGTAGCACTAGCGGTGATGGCTTTGATTCTTATCACTCAGTTCAACAGCTTCTATCAAGCCTTCTTAATTCTAAGTGCAGTCTTGTTCTCTACGGTTGGCGTATTCGTCGGTCTACTGATCTTCCAACGCCCGTTTGGCATTGTGATGTCGGGGATTGGAGTCATAGCGTTAGCTGGTATAGTGGTGAACAACAACATCGTGTTGATTGATACTTATAACCAGCTCATCAAAAGAGGCTTAGATAAGCGAGATGCGATTCTGAGAACGGGTGTTCAGCGTTTAAGGCCGGTAATGCTCACGACGGTTACGACTATCTTAGGTTTAATGCCGATGGTGTTAGAGATGAACATCGATCTGATTAATCAAAAGATAGAATTCGGTGCACCGAGCACCCAATGGTGGTCACAGCTTGCTACTGCTATAGCTGGTGGTTTGGCGTTTGCCACTGTGCTGACCTTGGTGCTGACTCCTTGCATGTTGATGCTCGGACGTAACAACAAATCCGAAAAACACTAGATAGGAGTGTTACGCGAGCATAAAAAAGAGCGCCTTGATGGGCGCTCTTTGTATTTTCTATTTTGCTGTGAAGCTACAAACGCCTAGTTAGTCGCTAGTAACTGACCGTATCGCTCAAGGTTCTTCAATCGAATCTCAGAGTTTGCAATAAAGGTTGCTTTTGCCTTACCCGTTAGAGACTTAGATTGAGGTAACTTCACGGTACGCGCATTCTTGTGAACGCCATTAACTAAGAACTCGTAGTGCAAGTGTGGGCCTGTTACACGGCCTGTGCCGCCCAGAGTGCCAATAGTTTGACCTTGCTTAACACGTTGCCCTGTTTTCACCATGCGTTTCTTCATGTGCAGGTACTTAGTGATGTAAGTGTTGCTGTGTCGGATGAACACGTAGTTACCGTTGAACTGGTTATAGCCAGATTTCTGCACGATACCATCACCGGCGGCCCAGATAGGTGTGCCAACTGGGGCTGCATAGTCGGTGCCTCGGTGAGCACGAACCTTACCGGTTACTGGGTGTTTTCGGCGTGGGTTGAAGTTCGAGGTTACACGACGAAAATCGATAGGAGAGCGCAGGAAGGCTTTCTTCATCGCTCGGCCGTTTTCGTCGTAGTAGTTACCGCTTTTATCGTCTAATACCGCAGTAAATGAATCGCCTTGGTTGGTAAAAATAGCAGCCATGATCTTGCCTCGGCCTATCACTTCACCTTCAACCACTTTCTCTTGGTATAAAATTTTAAAGCTGTCGTTCTTACGAATATCCAATGCAAAGTCGATATCCCAACCAAAGATACCCGCAAGCTCCATGATTTGGTTGGCGGTTAAGCCTGCACTGACGCCTGCATTCCAGAAGTTAGAGGTAATATTGGCTTCGGCATAGTTGTATTGGTAAGCCACTTCTTTTTTATCAAAACTTGAAGTGAATGAATCGCCAGATTTGGTGATTTTGAAGCTTTCAAACGCGCTTAGTTGGCGTTTGAGCTGAATAAGGTCGTTGTTTTCATCAAAGCCGAATTGCAATACGTCACCAGGTCTTAGGTTCGAGAGCTGCTTTTTGATGTCTTGATTGGTATTGAGAAGGTTGAGTAACAAGCGGTATGAGAGACCAATACGTTCAAATAAAACAGAAGTGCTTTCGCCAGAGCGAACCGTGTATTTTTCCCAGTTAAGTACAGCCGTTGGTGGCGCGTCATTCGAGCTTACTAGCGCAGAAGCATCGATGCTCAAAGGGTAATGTTTTCCTACAACAAGTGCGCCCGTATCGTCGCGCAAGCTGTTGACGTCGGGAAGTAAGAAAATCGCTATGAAAATTATGGCACTAAAAAATGCGATAAAAGCCCGGTGCAATATAGGAAGGCGTGCAAAAATAGACAACATGTTCCGGTTCGTTCTGTAAATATTATGAAAATCGGCGACGGAATAGTGTAACTGGTTTCAAAATACATCGCTATTCAAGTAAGATGTCTAACTATTATATTTTTGCCAAATCTGTGGGAGTGAACAAGAATGGCGAGTATTGAAGCTGCACTAGCCGAGATCAAACGTGGCGTAGAAGAACTAATTCCAGAAGACGAGCTGATTGCTAAATTAAAAGAAGGTCGTCCTTTACGCATTAAACTGGGTGCCGATCCAACGGCTCCAGATATTCACCTAGGCCATACGGTTATCTTTAACAAGCTTCGTGCTTTCCAAGAGCTTGGTCATGAAGTGACATTCCTGATTGGTGATTTCACTGCAATGGTTGGTGACCCATCAGGTAAAAACTCAACACGTCCACCGCTAAGCCGCGAAGACGTATTAAAGAATGCTGAAACTTACAAAGAGCAAGTATTCAAAATTCTAGATCCTGCGAAAACACAAATTCGTTTCAACTCTGAGTGGCTATCTGACCTTGGCGCAGAAGGTATGATTCGTCTTGCTTCTAACCAAACGGTTGCTCGTATGCTTGAGCGTGATGACTTTAAAAAGCGTTACGCTGGTGGTCAACCAATCGCTATCCACGAATTCATGTACCCACTTCTACAAGGTCACGACTCTGTTGCACTAGAGAGCGATGTTGAGCTTGGCGGTACTGACCAGAAGTTTAACCTGCTAATGGGCCGTGAACTGCAAAAAGCAGCAGGTCAAAAACCACAAGCGGTACTGATGATGCCGCTACTTGTTGGTCTAGACGGCGTTAAGAAGATGTCTAAGTCTGCACACAACTACATCGGTATTAGCGAAGCACCAAGCGAAATGTTTGGTAAGATCATGTCTATCTCTGACGCTCTAATGTGGAGCTACTACGAGCTACTTTCTTTCCGTCCACTTGAAGAAGTGGCAGAGCTGAAAGCTGGTGTTGAAGCGGGTAAAAACCCACGTGACGTGAAAGTACTTTTGGCTAAAGAGATCATTGCTCGTTTCCACAGTGAAGCGGATGCTGATGCTGCAGAGCAAGAGTTCGTTAACCGCTTTGCTAAAAACCAAGTGCCAGATGATATGCCTGAGTTCGAATTCGAAGCGGGTCTACCAATTGCTAACGTTCTAAAAGAAGCGGGCCTAGTAAACTCGACTTCTGATGCGATGCGTATGATCAAGCAGGGTGCTGCTAAGATCGAAGGCGAGAAAGTTGAAGACAACAAACTGGTACCAGAAGCTGGTACAGCTGTTTACCAAGTAGGTAAGCGTAAGTTTGCTCGTATTACTATCAAGTAATAACGTACATCAATGATTTAATAAAAGGCATCTACGGATGCCTTTTTTATTGACAGAGAATTGACGAAGTCTTTTTAACAGCATTGCTACACTATGCGCGCTGTCGAACTGACAGTAATTTTGGAGATTTTTATGAACAATACCGACCATCCTCCTAGTTTGAATGGAGAAGAATAACCTGTCTCGGTATTGATCTATTGTCCTGCCGTTCAGGTAGGGTATCTTTGTTTTCCCTTCATTCTTTTCCACACTCTAGATTCTAACAAGTAGACACATCAGTGCTTTAAGCTCTTGGTGCGCTCAGTTATATGCTTTATGTATCGAGTTATACGCTCTTGGTGTACACCGCTTTATGTTTGTGAAGTACTCACTGTAGGCTACTTGTTTTGATGGTCGTTACCTTTGCCAATCGGGAGATTCGCCATGACGGTAATGAACAACACTTTTTTATCTATTGAAGCTCTGTACTCAGAGCAAGACATCCAAGCAGTATCGAATGCATTTCAGCAATACGGACGTGAGCAGCAAGTTAGGCTTCTCAACTGTATGCCGCTTGAAGATGCAGTACTTGTATTAGGGCAATGTTCTCTAAGTACGATTCAAGCTCTACTTAGTGAGTTAGAGGAGCAAGGCTTTGAAAAGCGTTCGCGACATCTAGCTCACCAACTAGGGCTAATCTATTCAGAGGTTGAGCCTCAACAGGGGTACCTTTCTACAGGTGTATTAAGCCATGTTAGACAGCGTATCGGTTGGATTATTGCGCTGGCACTGCTAGGCATCGTTTCTGGTCTTATCATCGCTCAGTACGAAGATATCCTTAGCCAACTGGTACTGCTAGCTATCTATATGCCAGTTATCGCTGCAGCGGGAGGTAACACGGGAACACAAGCCGCTACTCTGGTGATTAGAGCCTTAGCCACTGGTGAATTGAAAAAACGTCAGTGGGCCAATGTTCTATGGAAAGAGTTTAGAGTGGCTATTTGCTTAGCACTGGCGATTGCCGCGGTAATGATTGGACGTATCTTGCTGTTCAGTGAAAACCAGTCTACTGGTGGTTACGACATTAACATGATTGCCTTTGCTATCGCTGTCGCTCTGTTTATTCAGGTGACAATATCGACGGTTCTTGGCGGCGGGTTGCCTATCGTGGCTCGTTTGTTCAAGTTGGACCCTGCAGTGCTAGTGAGCCCGGTATTAGCATCAATAGTAGACATCTCGGGGATGTGGATCTATTTCACGGTCGTGAATGCGTTTTTAGGCATCGCCTAGCGCTTATTAAATAGTAACAGCACTTCGAAAATAAAAAATGGCGCTAAAGATCTAAGATCTTCAGCGCCATTTTTATTGCGTCATAAACCGCTTACAACAAACGGCTCGCTATTTGGACTGGCTCTGTGTTTGACTGTATTCAATCACATCTTTATAAAAAGCACGTTCAAACTGCGTAATCGGTGCTTCTACTGGTTTGTCTGGGTCTTGCTCTTCTGGGAAGTAGTCACGAACAAATTGTACGAATAGCGAGCTTGGCTTCCCAGACTCATCCAAACCATATCCCGCCATATTGTAGGTTCCGTACAAAGAACCACTCTTCGCTATGATATTGCTTTGAATCGGCGCTTTCCTCATGCTTTGTCGGTACTTAAGCGTTCCATTCATACCTGATATTGGCATGGCATTGATTAGGTTGAGCTGTGAGTCGTTTTCCCAGATATAACGAAGCACTTTAGCCATGGTCTGCGATCTCATTCGGTTGTTTCTAGATAACCCAGAACCATCAACGAGCTGCGCTTTGCTGAGGTCGATATTCGCTTTGGTCAGCAGTATCTGTTTTATTGCTTCAGTGCCGTTATTGAAACTCCCCGATTGCACATAAAACTTTGCTCCCAAGGTTTTGGTTAGGTTGTCTGCGATCAGGTTATCGGATTTTTTTAGCATGGTATCGAGCAGTTCTGGAAGTTTCGCTGAGTGATGGCTAGCCACTAATGTCGCTTTGTTTGTGCCTTCTTTAGCTCCAATGAGTACATCACCCTTTACTTGTATTTTCAGCTCTTTAAGTAGTGAGTTCACCACTTGAGAGGTGTAAAGCTCAGGATTTTGAATAGCGAACTTTAGTGGTAGTGGCTTCTTACGTTCCACTAAGCAGCCAGAGAGCGTGTACGAGTTGTTTGGCGTTGTGATGAGCTCTAAGTCGCACTGGGTGGCTTTTTGTCCTGAACGCGTCACTGTGGCTGCATTGGTTGTCACGTCTATCGGATAATGGGCTGGAATATAGACGCGAGTGCTGCCGTTATCTTTTGTATAAATAGAGGCTTGTGCACAGTTGCTGTCTAAGGTCATCGCACTAGAAGGCGCGCTGTAACAAACGCCTAGAATGTCCCAAGGCCAGCCTACCGCTCGTTGATAGCCTGTATAAGCCGTGTTATCGAGGTATAAGTTGCCTTTGATGGTTCTGGATTGCGACTTAGCGTACTGAGCTAACAGGCTTTTTAGCTGTTCACGCTGCAGAGTTGGATCACCGCTAAATGAAATGATTGAATCATTGCCAGAACGAAGAATGCTAGTCGTGTAATGAAAGTCATCTCCTAACTCTAGCTTGGCCGCTAAAGCCGTCACCAGTTTTAAGGTGCTGGCTGGTGGATAAAAGTCATCGCTATTGGTATTAAGCTCGCTTGAATCATTGCTTAACGATTTGATGATCAAACTCGTACTACTACCATCGGGCAGTGTATCTAGAGGGGCGTATGCGGAAGCGTTAACAGATAAAGCGCTAATGGAAAAACTACATAGCAGTAGTGTGGATAGAAGGCGCATAGAAGATTGTCTTGGATGGCTGGTGTTTTCAGTATACAGATATAAAAAACGCCCGCTAGAGAGCGGGCGTTTTGATTCTCAATTAACTAATGAATCATTAGTCAATCAGAATTAGAAGTCGTAACGTAGACCTAGAGCTAGCTCGTCTTCAGCGTCTGCTTTAGATGCAGGACCGTTAACAAGACCAACAGAACCTAGCTTGTCACCTTCAGAAATTAGGTTGAAGTTGTACGAGATGTACGTACGGAAGTTAGGCTTGAAGTAGTAAGTCGCATCGATTGCAACGTTGTCAGCTGAAGTTTCACCGTCAGTTTCTGCGTTGTTGTACGTTAGCGTGAATGCAGTTTTTTCTAGCGTGTATGCTGTTGCAAATTCGTAACCAGTGTAGTCACCGTTCTTCTTCGCTAGCTCACCGTCTGTGAATGTACCAGCAAAGTATAGAGCGTCAGTACGGAAAGATGCCGCTAGCATGTACTCGTTTTGCTCGTCTTGGTCAGCGTAACCAGCACCTAGCTTAAAGCCAGAATCGCCGATAGCGTAGATACCAGATAGAGAGTAGCCGTCTGCGTTGTTGTCAACGAATTCGCCACCAGTTTCTGAACGGTCAGCAAAACGGTAGCTTGCTTTAACGCCTAGGTCTTGGAATTGACCTTTGTATGAAACCATGTTGTCAGAACGATCTGCTACAGCAATTTTCATTGCCGCAGAGTTACCGTGGTAAGACATGATATCGGTAAAGTCTGTGATTACACCTAGTGCACCGTCGTTTTTACCGTAAGTAACTTCACCGAAGTTACCGCCGATACCAGCGTAAGTGTAACGGTTAGTAATGTCACCGTCGTTGTTATCAGTAGAGCCGCCGTTTTCAGCAGTTGTGAATTCACCTTCGTAGAAACCAACACCGTATAGGCCGTCTTGGATTTCAACTTTACCTAGGAAGTTAAGACGTACACGTGTTTTGTCTTCAGCTTTGCCGTCTTTTAGAGATAGACGAGCTTCAGCACGACCACCGATCTCTAGAGAAGTGCCGTTAGAGCTGTATACAGAAGTGCCGTCGATACCACCAGCTTGTTTACCGTCCGCTGCTACTGCGTTAGTAGCAAGAGCTGCAGCAGATACAGCAAGCGCGATCATAGTCTTGTTCATGTTATTATTTCCTAATTACTGTCCATAGAAGTTTTATCAAGGATTTGAACCCTTTTGTGTATTGCCTGTATTAATCAGGCTTCATAACCATGATTAGAACAGAAGTCTGAAAAATGCCAGTGCAATCCATGGGTTACTTTTTACCTCTAAAGTTCCATAGTTAGTTAGTAAAATGATATAAAACTAAAAAATGAACACTGTTTTATTATATTTGTTGTTGTTTAAGTTGTTGTTTTAAAATGTCTTTTATAAAAGTGTGATCTGCGTTTATTTTGTTTGTTTTTTGTTTTTTTAGGTATTTATTTGTCGTCTTATTGATTAGGTCGTTATTATTCATTTTTGTGATGTCTGTAATTTAGACCTAGATACAGCTTTTATAACGCAAAGTGGAATAAAGATGATTTAGCCATAAAGTTTGTTTACACTAAGCCAAATCGTTTTGTTTCTACTACCCAATAAATACGTTGGGTGTATTTATGTTCGCCAAAGAAAGTTTTGGCATAGAGGTAAAAAATGGAAAAGGTTCCAATGACAGTACGTGGCGCTCAGCAGCTACGTGATGAATTAGATCGCCTACTTAAGCTACGCCCTGTTATCTCAGCAGCTATTGGTGAAGCTCGTGAACTAGGTGACTTAAAAGAGAATGCTGAATACCACGCCGCTCGTGAAGAGCAAGGTATCTGTGAAGCTCAAATCCGTGATATCGAATACAAGCTATCTCTAGCTCAGATCATCGATGTAACCCAAATGGAAAACACGGGTAAGATTATCTTTGGTACAACAGTCACTCTGATTGATGTTGATACAGACGAAGAGTACCGTTACCAAATCGTTTCTGAAGACGAAGCCGATATCAAAACTGGCCGTATCTCAGTGAAGTCACCAATTGCTCGTGGTCTTATCGGCAAGATGGAAGGCGACGAAGTGATGATTTCGACTCCTGGCGGTGATAAAGATTACGAAATTGACAAAGTAGAATATATCTAATTGAATTTTCTTTGTTTCTGATAAGTAAAAAGGTCGCTAAATGCGACCTTTTTCGTTTCTCACGCTACACTAAAAGATAAGCGCACTGGCTTTCTCTTAGTGAAGTTAGCTTATATTAAGCTCGCTTATTTACGTGGAATCTCGATTTTACGTGCTTCTGACTGACGGAACAGTACTAGAACTTTACCGATAGTCTGTACTTTCTCAGCTTTAGTTTCACGTACAATTGCATCGATAATCAGCTGCTTAGTTTCACGGTCTTCTGATGCAACTTTAATTTTGATCAGTTCGTGGTGGTCTAGAGCTAATTCGATTTCCGCTAGAACAGCTTCAGTAAGTCCATTTGCGCCCATTAGCACTACAGGTTTTAAACTGTGAGCTAGGCCCTTTAGATGCTGCTTTTGTTTGGTACTTAGGTTCATTACGCGGCCAATTTTCTTTACTATTAGGGTTGAAAAAACCTATTTTAACGCCATCTAATGCTGAAGACTATAATTTATTCGGCAATTAGTACTTTCCTCCACTTTAGGTATCCAATGAGCAAACAGAAACACTCGGCCAGTTCAGGCCGTTGGTTGAAGGAACACTTCGACGACAAGTACGCAAACGAAGCAAGAAAGAAAGGCTATCGCTCACGTGCTTATTTCAAAATGGAAGAGATTCAAACGAAAGATAAATTGCTGTCTCCAGGGATGACCGTTGTGGATTTAGGTGCAGCGCCTGGTGGTTGGTCTCAATATGCTGCTAAGATTGTTGGAGACAACGGACAAATCATTGCGTGTGACTTGTTACCAATGGATCCAATTGCTGGCGTTAGCTTTTTACAAGGCGATTTTCGTGAAGACGCTGTTCTTGAAGCCTTATTGGAACGTATACAACCAAACATGGTTGATGTCGTGATGTCCGATATGGCACCTAATATCGCCGGCAACAACTCTGTAGATCAGCCTAGAGCTATGTATTTAGTTGAATTAGCTTTGGATATGTGTCGACAAGTTCTAGCTACCGATGGTAGTTTTGTTGTAAAAGTATTCCAAGGCGAAGGGTTTGATCAATACGTTAAAGATGTCCGTGAGATGTTTAAAACGGTGAAAGTCAGAAAACCCGACTCTTCTCGAGCTCGTTCTCGTGAAGTGTTTATCGTAGCCACTGGTTACAAAGGTTAACGATTCTCTTCCAAGAGTGAGAGTTAACAATATGGCTACAGGTTACAAACTGTAGTACCCTACCTTTAATTACAATTAGTTATCGAGAGGCTGACACCTTGAGTGACATGGCAAAAAATTTAATTCTGTGGCTTGTTATCGCAGTAGTGTTGATGTCGGTATTCCAGAGCTTCGGCCCTGGGGAAAGTAACGGCAGAGCAGTAGATTACACCACGTTTGTACAGGAAGTTGGCCAAGGCCAGATTCAAGACGCACAGTTCAATAACAGCGAAATCACTTTCACACGTCGTGGCGGTGGTGCTAAGTATGTAACTTACATGCCTGTTTACGATCAAAAGCTACTTGATGACTTAATTAATCAAAACGTAAAAGTTCAGGGCACACCACCTGAAGAGCAGAGCCTACTTGGCACTATCTTCATCTCATGGTTCCCTATGATCTTACTGATTGGTGTATGGATTTTCTTCATGCGTCAAATGCAAGGCGGCGGCGGCGGTAAAGGCGCGATGTCTTTCGGTAAGAGCAAAGCTCGAATGATGAGCGAAGAACAAATCAAAACGTTGTTTGCGGATGTTGCTGGTTGTGACGAAGCAAAAGAAGACGTGAAAGAGTTGGTTGACTATCTTCGCGACCCAAGTCGTTTCCAAAAACTGGGTGGTAAGATCCCTACAGGTATCCTGTTAGTTGGTCCTCCAGGTACTGGTAAGACATTGCTTGCAAAAGCGATTGCTGGTGAAGCGAAAGTACCGTTCTTTACTATTTCTGGTTCTGACTTCGTTGAAATGTTTGTAGGTGTTGGTGCATCTCGTGTGCGTGACATGTTCGAACAAGCGAAGAAAGCGGCACCTTGTATCATCTTTATCGATGAGATTGATGCGGTAGGTCGTCAACGTGGCGCTGGTGTTGGTGGTGGTCACGATGAGCGTGAACAAACATTGAACCAAATGCTGGTTGAGATGGATGGTTTCGAGGGCAATGAAGGTATTATTGTTATCGCTGCGACTAACCGTCCAGACGTACTAGACCCAGCACTACTTCGTCCTGGTCGTTTTGACCGTCAGGTTGTAGTTGGTCTACCAGACGTACGTGGTCGTGAACAGATTCTTAAAGTACACATGCGTAAAGTTCCACTATCTGGCGATGTTGAACCATCTCTGATTGCTCGTGGTACTCCAGGTTTCTCTGGTGCAGACCTTGCAAACCTTGTGAATGAAGCGGCGCTATTTGCAGCTCGTGGTAACAAGCGCAATGTCTCAATGGTTGAGTTTGAACTGGCTAAAGATAAAATCATGATGGGTGCTGAGCGCCGTTCAATGGTGATGTCTGAGGAAGTGAAAGAGTCAACGGCTTACCACGAAGCCGGTCACGCAATTGTTGGTCGTTTGGTGCCAGAGCACGATCCTGTATACAAGGTATCAATCATTCCACGTGGTCGTGCGCTTGGTGTAACCATGTACTTGCCAGAGCAAGATCGTGTGAGCATGTCTCGCCAACATCTAGAGTCTATGATTTCTAGCCTGTACGGTGGTCGTCTTGCTGAAGAACTTATTTACGGTAAAGACAAAGTGTCAACTGGTGCGTCTAACGATATCGAACGTGCAACTGATATTGCTCGTAAGATGGTTACGCAGTGGGGCTTCTCTGAGAAATTGGGTCCTCTTCTTTACGCAGAAGAAGAAGGCGAAGTTTTCCTAGGTCGCGGCATGAGCCAAGCTAAGCACGTTTCTGATGACACGACTAAGCTTATCGATGAAGAGATTCGTATCCTTATCGACCGTAACTACGATAGAGCTAAGAAGATTCTTGAAGATAACATGGATATCATGCATTCGATGAAAGACGCTCTAATGAAGTTCGAAACGATCGATGCAGGTCAAATTGATGACTTGATGGAGCGTAAGCAAGAGATTCGTGATCCAGCTGGTTGGGGTGATCAGGTAAAAGCTGAACCTACAAAGGAAGAAGCAAAACCTGAAGCTAAGGCAGAAGAAGCTAAAGCGGAACCTAAAGCTGAAGAGTCAAAAGTTGAAGAAGTTAAATCTGAATCAGATGATGCTCAAAACAAAGATTCTTAATCGCTAAACTATCAATTAAAACCCTGAGTACGCTCAGGGTTTTTCTGTTTATAGCCTATGGTGTTTTTCCCTTTAAGATCGGCCTTCCATGATATTAAAAGCAAATAATAAAACTCTCGTGTTAGATCGCCCACATGTGATGGGTATCCTCAATGTCACCCCTGACTCTTTCTCTGACGGTGGGAAATTTAACTCGCTTGATAATGCCTTACAGCAAGCTGAACGCATGGTTCAAGCGGGCGTTAGCATTATCGATATTGGTGGTGAGTCAACTCGACCTGGCGCTCCTGATGTTTCGTTAGAAGAGGAGCTTGCCCGTGTCATTCCTGCTATTAAAGCCATTCGTGCCAAGTTTGATGTGTGGATCTCGATAGATACCAGTAAAGCGGAAGTGATGCGCCAAGCTGTTGAAGCGGGCGCTGATTTGATCAATGATGTGCGCGCTTTGCAAGAGCCTGGTGCATTACAAGTCGCCGCTGATGCTAATGTTCCGATTTGTCTGATGCACATGAAAGGTCAGCCGAGAACCATGCAAGCTAACCCAAGTTATGATGATGTTCTTCAGGATGTAGAAGCATTCTTGCAAGAAAGGGTAGAAGCGTGTGAGGCGGTGGGTATTTCAAAAGATCAGCTGATCCTTGATCCTGGCTTTGGCTTTGGGAAAACCATCGAACACAATTATCACCTACTAGCGCATCTTGAAAAGTTTCATTCGTTAGGCTTACCTGTTTTAGCGGGGATGTCGAGAAAATCGATGATCTTTAAATTGCTAGACAAGGTTCCGGCCGACTGCATGGTCGCAAGCGTCACTTGCGCGACGATTGCCGCGATGAAAGGCGCACAAATTATTCGCGTTCATGATGTCGAGGAGACACTGGAAGCGATGAAAATAATCGAAGTGATGAACAACAATCACTAAATATAATTAAGGAAAATCACTATGTCTGATAAAAGACGTTATTTCGGCACAGATGGTGTGCGTGGCAAAGTAGGCCAGTACCCGATCACACCTGATTTTGTTCTGAAGCTTGGCTGGGCTGCTGGTCGTGTACTTGCGAAGCAAGGCACAAAGAAAGTTATTATCGGCAAAGATACGCGTATCTCTGGTTACATGTTGGAGTCTGCGTTAGAAGCTGGTCTTGCGGCTGCAGGCCTTCAGGCTACGTTCACAGGTCCAATGCCAACACCTGCTGTTGCTTACCTAACACAAACATTCCGTGCTGAAGCGGGTATCGTAATCTCGGCTTCACACAACCCTTACTACGATAACGGTATTAAATTCTTCTCTTCTGAAGGTACAAAGCTTCCGGACGATATCGAATTGGCGATTGAAGCTGAGCTTGATAAAGACATTGAGTGTGTTGATTCTTCTGAGCTTGGTAAAGCGGTTCGTCTAAACGATGCTGCAGGTCGTTACATTGAATTCTGTAAGAGCACGTTCCCGAATCAAATGACGCTTGCTGGCATGAAGATTGTTGTCGATTGTGCTCACGGCGCGACTTACCACATTGCTCCAGCAGTATTCAAAGAGCTAGGTGCTGAGGTAGTTGCTATTGGTGTTGAACCAAACGGTACCAACATTAACCACGAAGTGGGTGCGACGGATGTTCGTGCTCTACAGGCGAAAGTGCTAGAAGAGAAAGCAGCACTAGGCCTTGGCTTTGATGGTGACGGTGACCGTATCATCATGGTTGATGAACTAGGTAACAAGGTTGATGGTGACCAAATTGCTTACATCATTGCTCGCGATGCATTGCGTCGTGGTGAGTTGAAAGGTGGTGTTGTTGGTACGCTGATGACCAACCTAGGTATGGAAAACGGCCTTAAGCAGCTAGGTATTCCATTTGTACGCGCTGCAGTTGGTGACCGTTACGTAATGGAACAACTGCTAGCAAAAGGTTGGAAGATCGGTGCTGAAAACTCAGGTCACGTTATTCTGCTAGATAAAGTGACTACTGGTGATGCTATCGTTGCAGCATTGCAAGTTCTTGCTTCAGTTGTTGGCAGTGAGATGACATTGAATGAGCTTTCTCAGGGCATGACGCTATACCCGCAAGTCCTAGAAAACGTTCGTTTCAGTGGTGATTCAAACCCACTGGAAGCAGACGCAGTGAAAGCAGCTGTAGTAGAAGTTGAAGCTGAGCTTGGCGAGAAGGGTCGTGTACTACTTCGTAAGTCTGGTACAGAGCCACTATTACGCGTAATGGTTGAAGGTGAAGATGCTGAACTGGTTCAATCATCAGCACTTAAGATTGCAGATGCAGTAAAAGCAAACTGCTAATTTAGTGCTTTACTCAGCAGGTACCATCAAGAGTGCCTCTACGTAAAAACGGTTGAGTTATAGAGTGGTCAAAAGGGGCATAAATGAGTTTTGTGTCGCTTTTGGCCTTTTTTTAACCGTTCACTTGGTAAAGGCTTATTTTTTAGCAAATTCTCCTTGTCAGCCATCGTCGCATTCGCTAGTATTGCTCGGCCTTCAGTTAGGAGGTCGCTAGCCTTGTTCTTGAAAATAACTTTTTTGAACGGCGCTGGCTCAACAATTAGGAACATAGGTGGAAAAATGTTTACAGTTCTACTTGTGATTTACCTGTTGGCAGCGCTTGGTGTAATTGGCCTAGTGTTGATTCAACAAGGTAAAGGCGCAGATATGGGAGCCTCTTTCGGTGCTGGCGCTTCAAACACTGTGTTTGGTGCTAGTGGCTCAGGAAATTTCCTAACCCGAATGACTGCAATTTTTGCAACTACATTTTTTATCCTTAGCTTAGTGCTTGGTAATATGTCTACACATAAAACTGAGTCACAATGGATGGACCCGACTCAAGGTCAGGTAATCCAACAAGCTGAAGATGCAGTGAGTGAAGTTCCGGCGCAAGGCGACGAGATTCCACAATAATCTGTAAAGATTTGATGCCGAGATGGTGAAATTGGTAGACACGCTAGCATGAGGTGCTAGTGCCTTAGGGTGTGAGGGTTCGAGTCCCTCTCTCGGCACCATGTTTACAAACTTGTAAAACATCTTGTTGGGCGTATAATGCTCGCAAGTCGGACGCGGGATGGAGCAGCTTGGTAGCTCGTCGGGCTCATAACCCGAAGGTCGTCGGTTCAAATCCGGCTCCCGCAACCAATTTTAAGTGCTATATTTAGTCTTGATTGGTAGCAAGTTTGCACAGTGTGAACCTCACTGTGAGTTAAGTGCGATATCGAATGTGATGGCACTTAGCATATAAGGGTCCAGCAATAAAAACCCCGGCTTATACGGGGTTTTTTGTTATCTAAGCATTTGTAAATGCGTTTAGATAATGTTTGCTTGGAATTTAAATTGGGCTTTGAGCCCTTTTTTTGTTTCTGGAGTGGTTAAATGACTGGTTTAGAAAGACAACTTACTGAAATGCTTGACGCTCCAGTAGCAGCATCAGGTTATGAGTTAGTTGGATTAGAATTTATTCGTGCTGGTGAGCACTCAACGCTACGTATTTACATCGATTCTCCAAACGGCATCAATGTAGACGACTGCGCTGAAGTTAGTCACCAAGTAAGTGCCGTAATGGATGTTGAAGATCCAATTTCAGTGGCTTATAACCTTGAAGTGTCTTCACCAGGTTTAGAGAGACCACTGTTCAAAGCAGAGCATTACCAACAATTTATTGGTCACGAGGTAAGCATCGTTTTGAAAATGGCTGTCGGCAACCGTCGTAAATGGAAAGGTGATATCCAATCTATTGAAGGCGAGACAGTAAAAGTATTGGTTGAAGGACAAGAAGAAGAATTCGTCCTAAGCAATATTGCGAAAGCGAACCTGATCCCTAAATTTTAGTTCTCCTAGAGAGAAGAGCTTAAGAGGCTAGATTAATGAACAAAGAAATTTTGGCGGTAGTAGAAGCTGTTTCTAATGAGAAAGCAGTTCCTCGTGAGCGTATTTTTGAAGCGCTTGAAATCGCGCTTGCAACGGCAACAAAAAAGAAAAGCGAACTAGAAATTGAAGTTCGTGTTGAAATCGACCGTAAAACAGGTGATTTCGAAACTTTCCGTCGCTGGGAAGCTGTTGAAGTTGTTGAAAACCCAACAAAAGAGATTTCTCTTGAAGCTGCTAAGTACGACGATCCAGAGATCGAACTTGGCGGTTTCATTGAAGATGACATCGAGTCAGTAACGTTTGACCGTATTACCACTCAAACTGCGAAGCAAGTTATCGTACAAAAAGTACGTGAAGCTGAGCGTGCTCAAATCGTTGAACAGTTCATCGACAACGAAGGTGAGCTAGTTACTGGTGTGGTTAAGAAAGTAAACCGTGACACGATCATCCTAGACCTAGGTAACAACGCTGAAGCGGTAATCCTACGTGATGACCAACTTCCTCGTGAAAACTTCCGTCCAGGCGACCGTGTACGTGGTCTTCTATATGCAGTTAAACCAGAAGCTCGTGGCTTCCAGCTATTCATTACTCGCTCTAAGCCTGAAATGCTAGCTGAGCTATTCCGTGTTGAAGTACCTGAGATTGGCGAAGAGCTAATTGAACTTAAAGGTGCTGCACGTGACGCAGGTTCTCGTGCTAAAATCGCTGTGAAAACAAACGACAAGCGCATTGACCCAGTGGGCGCGTGTGTTGGTATGCGTGGTGCACGTGTACAAGCTGTATCTGGCGAGCTTGGCGGCGAGCGTATCGATATCGTTCTTTGGGACGATAACCCAGCTCAGTTCGTAATCAATGCAATGGCTCCAGCTGATGTTGCTTCTATCATCGTTGATGAAGATGCTCACTCAATGGACATCGCTGTTGAAGCGGACAACCTAGCGCAAGCTATCGGCCGTAGCGGTCAAAACGTACGTCTAGCATCTCAACTGACTGGTTGGGAACTGAACGTAATGACGGTTGAAGACCTTCAGAAGAAACACCAAGAAGAAGCGGTTGCTTCGATTGAAAACTTCATGAAGCACCTAGACATCGAAGAAGACTTTGCTCAGCTACTTGTTGAAGAAGGCTTCTCTACGCTAGAAGAAGTGGCTTACGTACCAGTAAACGAACTTCTTGAAGTTGATGGCCTAGACGAAGGTATCGTTGAAGAACTACGTAACCGAGCAAAAGATGCACTAACGACTCTAGCACTTGCGAAAGAAGAGACGTTTGACGGTGTTGAACCTGCTGAAGACTTGCTAGCACTTGAAGGCCTAGAGCGTGAAATGGCTTACAAACTTGCAGCAAAAGGCGTGGCAACATTGGAAGACCTAGCTGACCAAGGCGTTGATGAACTAGAAGGCATTGAAGACCTAACTGCAGAACGTGCGGGCGAGCTAATTATGGCTGCACGTAACATCTGTTGGTTCGGCGACGAAGAATAATTCAGCAAGGAGAGAAAGCGGTATGACACAATTAACAGTTAAAGCACTGAGTGAAGAGATTGGTACGCCAGTTGACCGCTTAATTGAACAACTTGCTGATGCAGGCATGAAGAAATCAGGGTCGGATCAAGTAACTGATTCAGAGAAGCAAACATTGCTAACGCACCTTAAAAAGGAGCATGGCGATACTTCTGGTGAAGCAGAGCCGACTCGTTTAACTCTTCAACGCAAGACCCGCAGCACGCTAAGTGTTGCCGCTGGAGGCGGTAAGAGTAAGGATGTTCAAGTAGAGGTACGTAAAAAGCGTACTTACGTGAAGCGCAGCGCTATTGAAGATGAAGCGAAACGTGAAGCTGAGGAAGCAGCTAAGCGTGAAGCGGAAGAGAAAGCACGTCAAGAAGCTGAAGAGCTTGCGAAACGTGAAGCTGCAGAGAAAGCACAGCGCGAAGCTGATGAGAAAGCAAAACGTGAAGCGGATGCAAAACGTGATGCTGAAGAAAAAGCTCAACGCGCCCAAGCTGAAAAGGCTAAAAAAGACATGAATTCAAAAAATGCAGACGCTAACGCACAAGCGAAAAAAGAAGCGGATGAACTAAAAGCTCGTCAAGAGCTAGAAGCACAGCGTAAAGCTGAAGCTGAAGCGGCGAAGCTAGTTGAAGAAGCTCGTAAGCTAGCTGAAGAGAACGAAGCGCGCTGGTCTGAAGAAGAGCAGAAGAAGAAAGAACAAGAGAAGTCTGCGGACTACCACGTGACAACTTCTACTTACGCTCGTGAAGCTGAAGATGCAGCTGACCAGAAAGAAGAAAAAGCGCCTCGTCGTCGTAAGAAGAAAGCGGCTCCAGCTAACCAACCAGGCAACAACCGTGGTGGTCGCAACCAACGTGGTCGTGGTGCTAAAGGTAAGCTTGCTAAACCAACTTCAATGCAGCAAGGCTTCGATAAGTCAGCAACTGTTGCTAAATCTGACGTTGCTATCGGCGAAACTATCGTTGTATCTGAACTGGCTAGCAAAATGTCAGTTAAAGCAACTGAAGTTATCAAAGTAATGATGAAGATGGGCGCTATGGCGACTATCAACCAAGTGATCGACCAAGAAACAGCACAACTTGTTGCTGAAGAAATGGGTCACAAGGTAATCCTACGTAAAGAAAACGAACTTGAAGAAGCAGTACTAGCAGACCGTGATAACGATGCTATCGCTGAAGGTCGTGCTCCAGTTGTTACTATCATGGGTCACGTTGACCACGGTAAAACATCGACACTTGACTACATTCGTAAAGCACACGTTGCTTCTGGCGAAGCTGGCGGTATCACGCAGCACATCGGTGCTTACCACGTAGATACTGACAACGGCATGATCACTTTCCTTGATACTCCTGGACACGCAGCGTTTACTGCTATGCGTGCACGTGGTGCTCAAGCGACAGATATCGTTGTACTAGTAGTAGCAGCAGACGATGGCGTAATGCCACAAACAATCGAAGCGATCCAGCACGCGAAAGCGGCAGGCGTTCCTCTGATTGTTGCTGTGAACAAGATCGATAAAGAGGGTGCAAACCCAGACAACGTTAAGAATGAGCTAGCTCAATACGACGTAATCCCTGAGGAATGGGGCGGTGAGAACATGTTCGTTCACATCTCTGCTAAACAGGGTACAAACATCGATGGTCTTCTAGAAGCAATCCTTCTTCAATCTGAAGTTCTTGAACTGACTGCAGTTAAAGAAGGCATGGCATCTGGCGTTGTTGTTGAATCTCGTCTTGATAAAGGTCGTGGTCCAGTTGCAACAGTCCTAGTTCAGTCTGGTACTCTAAACAAAGGCGACATCGTTCTTTGTGGTCAAGAGTACGGCCGTGTTCGTGCAATGCGCGATGAAAACGGTAAAGAAGTAGTGACAGCAGGTCCTTCTATCCCAGTAGAGATCCTAGGTCTTTCTGGTGTACCAGCTTCAGGTGATGAAGCAACAGTAGTACGTGATGAGCGTAAAGCTCGTGAAGTTGCGAACTACCGTCAAGGTAAATTCCGTGAAGTGAAACTAGCTCGTCAACAGAAAGCGAAACTAGAGAACATGTTCTCTAACATGGCTGCTGGTGAAGTTGCTGAACTGAACGTAGTACTTAAAGCTGACGTTCAAGGTTCTGTAGAAGCAATTGCTGACTCTCTACTGAAACTATCAACTGACGAAGTTAAAGTGAACATCGTAGGTTCTGGTGTTGGTGGTATTACTGAAACTGATGCAACACTTGCAGCAGCTTCTAACGCTATCATCCTTGGTTTCAACGTTCGTGCTGATGCAACTGCGCGTAACACGGTTCAGAACGAAAACCTAGATCTACGTTACTACTCAATCATTTACCAACTGATCGACGAAGTGAAACAGGCAATGGGCGGTATGCTTGCTCCTGAATTCAAACAAGAGATCATTGGTCTTGCTGAAGTACGTGACGTATTTAAGTCACCTAAACTTGGCGCGATCGCTGGTTCTATGGTTACTGAAGGCGTAATTAAGCGTAACAACCCAATCCGCGTACTACGCGACAACGTTGTTATCTACGAAGGTGAACTTGAGTCACTTCGTCGCTTCAAAGACGACGTTCAAGAAGTTAAGAATGGTTACGAGTGTGGTATCGGCGTTAAGAACTACAACGACGTACGCGTTGGTGACCAGATCGAAGTATTCGAAATCGTTGAGGTTAAACGTACTCTAGACTAATCGTCTGTACGACTCGACATATTGACTAAGGTTACTAACATTACTAGTAAAGGTAAGAAGTAATCGGTTGTTGAATACACCATGGGGGGCTGGTAATTACCAAGCCCCCCATCTTTCTAAGTGAGAAAAGAAAATGTCAAAAGAATTTAGCCGCACACAACGTGTGTCTCAGCAGCTTCAAAAAGAGCTTGCTCTTATCCTACAACGTGAAGTTCGTGATTCACGTATCGGTATGGTAACGATCTCAGACGTAGAAGTGTCTCGTGACCTTGCGTACGCAAAAGTATTCGTTACTTTCCTATGTATTGGTGAGCAAACACCTGAATCATGCCTTGCTGCTCTTAAAGAGCATGAAGTGCCAATCCGTATGGCGCTAGGCAAGCGTATTCGTCACCGCCTAACACCAGAAGTTCGTTTTACTTACGACAACACACTAGTAGAAGGTATGCGTATGTCTAACCTCGTAAGTGAAGTTCTGAATGACGACAAGCGTAAACAAGAAGCTGCAGGCCGCACTGACGAAAATCAGTCTAAGGGCGAAGAGTAATGGCTCGCCGTCGTAAAGGTCGCCCTATTAATGGGGTAATTCTGTTAGATAAGCCAACGGGCATTTCATCTAATGATGCACTGCAAAAAGTAAAGCGTATTTACTTTGCAGAGAAGGCAGGGCACACAGGTGCACTGGATCCTCTTGCGACCGGCATGCTGCCAATCTGTCTTGGTGAAGCTACGAAGTTCTCTCAGTTTCTTCTAGATTCTGACAAACGCTACGTTGTGATCGCTAAGCTTGGTGAGCGTACCAACACTTCGGATTCAGATGGTGAAGTGGTTGAAACTCGTGAAGTGAATGTGACTCAAGAGCAACTTGAGCGTTGCATTGAAAGCTTCAAAGGCGAAACAGACCAAGTACCATCGATGTTCTCTGCATTGAAGTACCAAGGCAAGCCATTGTACGAGTACGCTCGTGCTGGTATCGAAGTCCCACGTGAATCACGTAAGATCACTGTCTACTCGATTGATCTGCTTCGCTTTGAAGGCGATGAGGTTGAGATGGAAGTACACTGTTCGAAAGGCACTTACATCCGCACGATCACGGATGACCTTGGCGAAATGCTAGGGTGTGGTGCTCACGTGACCATGCTTCGTCGTACTGGTGTTGCGAAATACCCTTACGATCGCATGGTAACATTGGAGCAGCTTAACGAGATCTTAGAGCAAGCACAGGAGCAAGAGATTGCACCTAAAGAGTTGCTTGATCCGTTACTAATGCCAATGGATACTGCCGTTGAAGATTTACCAGAAGTAAACCTCAATGCAGAACTGACAGATTTGGTTCAGCACGGTATGCCTGTTCAGGTTGCCGGTGCGCCAACGGAAGGTACGGTTCGCATGACAAGCGGCGAAGAGAAGCTGTTTGTTGGCGTTGCTCAGATTGCGGACGATGGCCGAGTTGCACCGAAACGTTTGGTTGTTTTCAGAGATGAAGAGCCACAAGCGTAACGCTGAAACCGAGTTAGGTATTGGTGTTTAGCCTTGAAAAGCGAATCAATAAAGTAGAAAGCGAACGCTTAATTTAAGCGCTTCGCTTTTTTCGTTTCTAAGGCCATCGATTGTTATTGCACCAAATGACAAACTTCCCTATAATCCTCGGCTCGCGTAGCGGCTGAATCAGAGATTGGCTGCTACAAATATTAAACTACTCTTATCAGGAGAGAATTATGTCTCTGAATGCAGAAACTAAAGCAGCAATCGTTGCAGAATACGCGCGCTCTGAAGGCGACACAGGTTCACCAGAAGTACAAGTAGCACTACTTACTGCTTCTATCAACCACCTACAAGGTCACTTCAAAGCTCACAAAGGCGATCACCACAGCCGTCGTGGTCTTCTACGTATGGTTTCTAGCCGTCGTAAGCTTCTTGACTACTTGAAAGGTAAAGACCTTTCTCGTTACCAAGACCTAATCAAGCGCCTAGGCCTACGTCGCTAATAGCGATGTCTGCAAAGACTGTTTGAAGAAAAAGGAGCATTTATTGCTCCTTTTTTTGTGCCTGAAAGACAGAGTTTGAGCTATTTCACGGAGCTTTTTCAGTACGAAAATATCCCTGTATATAAAAATAGTTTATACTATGCCTCGCCTGTACAGCTAACTGTATAGGTATTATACGACCCAGAAGTTACAGTCACAGATGTCGGCCAATAGGTCGCGACTATTCAAAGTGGATGTACGCTGTATTTTTTCGATAC
This sequence comes from Vibrio sp. Makdt, assembly GCF_027587015.1. NCBI lineage: Bacteria > Pseudomonadati > Pseudomonadota > Gammaproteobacteria > Vibrionales > Vibrionaceae > Vibrio > Vibrio sp. Makdt. Next base: position 209,421 of record NZ_JAPPTH010000004.1, on the reverse strand, counting down.
AGCTCATAAAATCCGTCTGCTTCGACTAGTCGCGATTGGTGATTTTTGGGTTTCAACTTACTGACTCTAAAGAACAATCTTTAGATAAAGGAAATACAATGTTTGAGAAACCAGTTGTAAAAACGTTTCAGTACGGTAACCACACAGTTACTCTAGAAACTGGCGTTATTGCTCGTCAAGCTACTGCAGCAGTTATGGTAACAATGGACGATACTTCAGTATTCGTATCTGTTGTTGGTAAAAAAGAAGCGGTACAAGGTCAAGACTTTTTCCCTCTAACGGTTAACTACCAAGAGCGTACATACGCTGCTGGTAAAATCCCAGGTGGCTTCTTCAAGCGTGAAGGTCGTCCATCAGAAGGCGAAACACTAACGGCTCGTCTAATCGACCGTCCAATTCGTCCTCTTTTCCCAGATGCATTCAAGAACGAAGTTCAAGTTATCGCTACAGTAATGTCTGTAAACCCAGACGTTCAGCCTGACATGGTAACAATGATCGGTACTTCTGCAGCACTCGCTATCTCTGGTATCCCGTTCAACGGTCCTATCGGTGCAGCACGTGTTGGTCACATCGACGGTCAACTAGTACTTAACCCAAGCAACACTGAGCTAGAAACGTCTAAGCTTGACCTTGTTGTTTCTGGTACTGCTGGTGCGGTTCTAATGGTTGAGTCTGAAGCAGACAACCTAACAGAAGAAGAGATGCTATCAGCGGTAGTATTTGGTCACGATCAACAACAAGTTGTTATCAACGCGATCAACGAATTCGCAGCTGAAGTTGCTACTCCTGCATGGGATTGGGTTGCTCCAGAAGAGAACACAGCGCTTAACACTCGCATCGCTGAGCTAGCAGAAGCGAAGCTAGTTGAAGCTTACCAAATCACAGAGAAAATGACTCGTTACGACCGTATCCACGAGATCGCGGCTGAAGTTAACGAAGTACTAGTATCTGAAGACGAAGAAGTAAACCTAAAAGAAGTTCACTCTATCTTCCACGACCTAGAGAAAACAGTGGTACGTCGCAGCATCATCGCTGGTAACCCACGTATCGATGGCCGTGAAAAAGACATGGTTCGTGCACTAGACGTTCGCACTGGCGTTCTTCCACGTACTCACGGTTCTTCTCTATTCACTCGTGGTGAAACTCAAGCTATCGTTACTGCTACGCTTGGTACACAGCGTGACGCTCAAATCATCGATGAGCTAACAGGCGAGCGTAAAGATAACTTCCTACTACACTACAACTTCCCTCCATACTGTGTTGGCGAAACTGGTTTTGTAGGTTCTCCTAAGCGTCGTGAAATCGGCCACGGTAAGCTAGCTAAGCGTGGTATCGCTGCAGTAATGCCTTCTGTTGATGAGTTCCCATACACAGTTCGTGTTGTATCGGAAATCACTGAATCTAACGGTTCTTCTTCAATGGCTTCTGTATGTGGTACATCTCTAGCGCTTATGGACGCAGGTGTTCCAATCAAGTCTTCTGTTGCGGGCATCGCAATGGGTCTTGTTAAAGAAGGCGATGACTTCGTAGTTCTTTCTGACATCCTTGGTGACGAAGACCACCTAGGTGACATGGACTTTAAAGTAGCAGGTACTAACGACGGTATCACTGCACTTCAAATGGACATCAAGATCGAAGGTATCACTAAAGAGATCATGCAAATTGCTCTTAACCAAGCGCAAGGTGCACGTAAGCACATCCTTTCTGTAATGGATGAAGCTATCTCTGGTGCTCGTGAAGATATCTCTGAATTCGCTCCACGTATCCACACAATGAAAATCAGCTCTGATAAGATCAAAGATGTTATCGGTAAAGGCGGCGCAGTTATCCGTGCTCTTTGTGAAGAAACTGGTACTACGATCGAAATCGAAGACGACGGCACAATCAAGATTGCTGCTACTGAAGGCGCTGCTGCTAAAGAAGCTATCCGTCGTATCGAAGAGATCACAGCTGAAGTTGAAGTTGGCCGCATTTACCAAGGTAAAGTTGCTCGCCTAGCTGACTTCGGTGCATTCGTAACTATCCTTCCAGGTAAAGATGGTCTAGTACACATCTCTCAAATCGCTGACAAGCGCGTTGAGAAAGTGTCTGACTACCTAACTGAAGGTCAAGAAGTTCCTGTTAAGGTTCTTGAGATTGACCGTCAAGGCCGTGTACGTCTAAGCATGAAAGAAGCAGTTGAAACGCCGGCTGAAGGCGAAGCACCTGCTGCTGAGTAATTCTCAGTGTGTCGATAGTGATATCGCTTTTTAGTGATTTTTAACCTATCGTCAACAAAGCATGTTATAAAGGGGAGCATATCGCTCCCCTTTTTAATTGCGGTCATAACAGGAGTAATTATTTGTGAAATGGTTTCAAACCGCGAGTATGTGTTTACTGCTTGTACTAACTGGTTGTGCAACAACATCAGATAACGCCTCAAGTTGGGTTTACCCGCCTATGGCTGTGCCATTGCAACCAAGCGTTCAGCAAGAAGTTCAGATTGCACGTTTGAGTCAGCTACTGCAGCGCCCAGATCTGAATGATGAAGTTAGAGCTAAGATGCTGTTTGAACGTGGCAACTACTACGACAGTGTCGGTCTAAGGGATTTAGCGCGTTTAGACTTCAATCAGTCTCTTTCATTGAATCCTGCTCAGCCTGATATCTTCAACCTTTTGGGCGTCTACTTCACGCAAGTAGGGGAGTTTGATGCGGCTTATGAATCTTTCGACTCTACGCTCGAGCTTGATCCTACGAATTCATATGCTGAGAGAAACCGCGCTATCGCACTCTATTATGGTGAGCGTTACGACTTAGCCAATGAAGAAATGATGAAGCACTACGCCGATGATCCGAGCGATCCATTCCGCGCGCTTTGGTTATACATCATTCAGCATGAGCTAACGCCTGAGCAAGCTAAGCTTGACCTGCAAAAACGTTATGAGAATCATGACGAGCAGTGGGGCTGGGTATTAGTCGCTATCATGCTCGATGACATCACTGAAGAGCAGGCATTCAAAGCGATCTTAACCGGTACTCGTGATAACACGTTGCTGGCACAGCGTTTAACTGAGACATATTTCTATCTGGCTAAGCGTTACCACATGAACGGTGACTACGCGAATGCGATCTCTTTGTATAAGTTGTCGGTCTCTTTTAACGTATTCGAATACGTAGAGCATCGTTACTCTTTCTTAGAGTTGAGCCGTATTTTCACCACGCTAAAAGCAGAGCACCTCGCTCAAGCTAAGCTAGCTGAAGCAGAGCAAGAAGCTGATGCTCGCTAAATAGATTATTTTTACTATCAAAGCCGCTGCCAGTCAGCGGCTTTTTTGCGCCTATTTTTTATGGTCTTTGTCTCGTTTTGGATTGCTTTTTATTTAAACAAGATTAAAATAGTTAGTCTTGCTAACTAAATGCCATTCTTTGATTGGGTGAGTATGCTGAACCAGAATTTAGAGAAGATAGAACGTTTCGCCTCGAAAGTATGGCGGACACAGGTAAATGAAGATCCTATCTGCCAGTTGAGCTTCAATGAATATGATTACTTGAAGGTGATTCAGGCCTCTCCTGAGCCGATTCGATTGACCGATCTTGCTATTGAAATGCAAGTGACTAAGCCTTCAGCGACCACTATGGTTCAAAGGCTTGAGAGAAAAGGTCTGGTCGAGCGTAAGGCTTCATTGGAAGACGCGAGATCTAAACTCGTAGTACTGACGCACAAAGCAGAGCTAGGTTTAGAAGAAGAGAGCAAGATCTATCATGTGATGGCACAAATACTGGAAAGTCGTTTGTCTGAGCAAGAGTCTACGCAATTGAACCAGTTATTAGACAAAGCGTTGAAGTAATTAATTTAGATATTTAGTTAGCCTTATTAACTAATTTATCGAGTCATATCCCACTGATATGTAACTCACAATGAAAGTAGAGTAAGAGATGAGTAACTCAATTAGTCGTCAATTTTGGCGATACACAATCCCAACGGTAGCAGCGATGCTGGTTAATGGCCTCTACCAAGTGGTAGATGGCATCTTTATCGGTCGTTATGTCGGCGCTGATGGGCTGGCGGGTATCAACGTCGCGTGGCCGGTGATCGGTTCGATTCTTGGCCTAGGTATGCTGGTGGGTGTCGGTACTGGTGCGCTGGTATCGATTCGTCAAGGTGAAAAAGACACCCAAGGTGCCAAGCAGATCTTAGCCACGGGTTTAACCTTGTTGTTAGCCATAACACCAATTGTTTCTGTATTGCTGTATCTGTTTGCCGATAACTTTTTGCTTTGGCAGGGCGCTGAAGGGCGAGTGTATGAGCTTGGCTTGCAGTACTTACACATCTTGATTGGCGCCAGTGTATTTACCTTGGGTTCTATCGCAATGCCGTTTCTACTGCGTAACGACGATAGCCCGAACTTAGCCACAATCCTGATGATTATTGGTGCGGTTATTAATATCGTTCTGGATTACGTGCTTATCGCTTTATTTGGATGGGAGTTGATGGGCGCGGCATTGGCTACGGCGATTGCTCAGTTTGTGGTAACGGCTTTGGGTCTCGCTTACTTCTTCTCACGCCGTGCAAACCTGCGTTTACGTTGGAGTGAATTGAGATTGAAGCTTGCGGTAATCCCACAGATCTTCGCGATCGGTACATCAAGCTTCTTTATGTACGCTTATGGCTCAATGATGGTGGCATTGCACAACGCTTTGTTCTCTCAATATGGCGACCAGTTGATGATTGGTGCTTACGCTATTTTGGGCTACATCGTGACGGTTTATTACCTCACTGCGGAAGGTATTGCTAACGGTATGCAACCATTGGTGAGCTACAACCATGGCGCACGTAACCAAGCGAATATTCGCAAGTTGCTTAAGATTGCGATGTCGAGTTCTGTCTTGATTGGTGTCGCGTTTGTGTTGCTATTGAACGTATTCCCGCGTGAGTTTGTTTCAGTGTTTAACTCGGACGAACCCCAGTTAGTTGAGTACACCGTATTGGGTATTAGACTGCACATGTTTGCATTGGCGCTTGATGGCTTCTTGGTGGTTGCGGGGGCTTACTACCAGGCGGTGAACAAGGGCAGCAAAGCGATGTTTGTGACGATAGGTAACATGCTGATTCAACTGCCGTTCCTGTACATTATGCCTAAGCTATATGGCGTGCCGGGGATCTGGATTGCGTATCCATTGTCTAATATCGCGCTGAGCGTAGTGGTTATGGTGATGCTCTACAAAGACGTAAAGAAGCTCGACGCCTCGCCGATGGAAACCGCAACGGCATAGGTCGCTTTTCTTGAGACGAACTAAAAAGGTCTAGCAAATGCTAGACCTTTTTTATTTGTTATTCGGCTCAATCGTTGAGGCTAGATGTTTTTAACGTCTAAACCTGCAAGCTGATGCCAATAGCCATTACACTGGCGGCTCTCAATCTTCATTGGGTTTTGGCCCTGTTCGTTGGCTCTGAAGTTATTGATTTCAGAGAAGGTATCAACGCCAAGTGGGCTTAAACGAACCACATCCACTAAGTCATGCATGTTTGGTAAGTCATTCACCAAGTTGTAGCAGTAGCCTGATTGAGTCTGGATGCCGTTAAGGTTGAAGACAGACTGACCCTCTTGGCTCTCAACTTGAAGGCCTGTTGGGTACTTGATACAGCAGGTCTCACAATCGTCTTTGGCTTTATTTTCTGCGCGAGCCGTAAAGCAGCGTGCTGAATAAGCAAGAGGCAAGTAACCGTGGCTGAACACTTCGACTTCAAACTTGTTGCGAATATTGAGCTCTTCACACTGCGTCATCACATTGCTCAGCCATTCACGAGAAAGCTCGACTGGCATACACCAGCGCGTCATACCTTGCTTTAAGAATAGGTTCAGCGTGCGTGCATTGTAAGTGTTTACCGCAGGGCCAACCACGAAAGGCACTTTACTTTCGCTTGCAAGCTGAATAGCAGACACATCATTGGCTTCAATCGCAAAGTCACCGTTATCAATGTACTTCTTCATGATGTTGACTTCGCTCGGCGCTTCGAGCAATGCCATGGTCGACAATACCACTTGCTTACCTGAAGCGGACAGCTCTTTAGCGATGTCCATCCAGTGTTTCGCTTTCATCTCTCGACGCTTTGAACACACGGCTTCACCTAGGTAGATGATGTCTGCAGAGCTTGATTTTGCTTGCTCATAGAAGCTTTCAACGTCTTGTTTTGGCCAGAAATAAAGTAGAGGGCCTAATGCGTATTTCATTGAGTTCTCCATTTGGCTCTATTGCCATTTGCGATGGTAAGCGCCAAGCGTGGTTTGTGTACCTTCCGATACATTCGCCAGTGTCGCATTCCAAGCTTGTTCAACTTGGTATTGTTCAGGGTTCGCTAAGTAGCGGTCGATGGCTGCACGCCAAGTACGAGTCACTTGTTCTACATAAGCCGGGCTACGTTGACGACCTTCAATCTTCACTGAAGCAACATTCGCGGCGAACAACTCTGGAAGCATTGATAGTGTGTTAAGGCTAGTAGGCTCTTCGAGTGCATGATAACGCTTGCGTTCACCATCGATATCCGCTTCAAAGCGGCCTTTACACAGTGTTGGGTAGCCAGCGTTCTCACCTGCTTCATACTTATCGATAAGGATCTCGTTCAAGCGAGACTCTAGGCCCGATTCTGTTTCTTGCCAGCGAACGTATTTCGCCGGAGAGCAAGCACCCACTGTATTTGGTGATTCGCCCGTCATGTATGAAGAGAGGTAGCAACGGCCTTCCGCCATGATGCACAAACTACCGAAAGCGAATACTTCAAGGTCAACGTCAGAAGTGATGTTACGAGAAAGCTGTTTAACCTGATGAATTGATAAAACGCGCGGCAGTACGACACGTTTTACGTTGAAGTTTTTGTGGTAGAAGTCGATCGCAGCGGCATTGGTTGCAGAAGCTTGAACTGATAGGTGCAGTTCTAGATCTGGATATTTGTTTGCAGCGTACTCAAGTACAGCGATGTCAGCGATGATCAGTGCATCAACACCTAAAGCTGCTGCGTTGTCCACGGCGTTAGTCCAACGCTCGAAGCCATTTGGGTGAGCAAATGTATTTAAAGCAACATGAATTTTCTTGTTGTGGTCATGCACATACTGCACAGCACGATCGAGCTTTTTACCCGCAAAGTTTAGGCCTGCAAAGTGTCGGGCATTGGTATCGTCTTTGAATCCGATATAGACAGCATCCGCACCGCAATCAATGGCGGTTTTCAAAGCAGGTAAGTTACCCGCTGGGCATAAGAGTTCCATTTGCTCACTACCAGTAAAATTAAGTTGAAGCGGGCATTTTATGAAGAATTGTGAATGACGGAATTGATGTAAGGCAGGTTTAGATGGATAAATCTGCTTTTACTCCGTTTGGGGTACTGACGAATGGTCGTTTTGTATGTTGCTGTGGCTTTGAAGTGCGTGGTCGAATCGTCTAATTAGTTCTTATGGCGGCGGTTTTGAGCGAACAGCTCTTCAACATCTTGTTTTGGTTGTGGGCGATAGAAGTGGAAACCTTGAATCGAGCTGCAGTTTAGATTCGACAATAGCGTTGCTTGTTCACTTGTTTCGACACCTTCTGCAACCACAGTTAAATCGAGAGATTTACCTAGGTTGATGATGTTTTCAATCACGGTGATCTGTTTTGGTAGGGTATCGATATCTGAGATGAAAGCACGGTCTATTTTAAGCTCATCAATCGGGAACCGAGCAAGGTAAGACAGAGAAGAGTAACCGGTACCGAAATCATCAATCGATAGAGCGAAGCCGAGCTTTTTAATTGCGTTAAGCATCTGCACGGTGTGTTCACTATCACTCATCACGGCGCTTTCAGTGAGCTCAAACGTAATCGCACTTGGGTCTAGCTCTGTCGAGCGTAGTAACTTCTCCATGTAATCAATCAGCTTAGGGTTACCAAACTGTTCTGGAGAAAGGTTGATTGCCACACGACCAGGTAGAATCCCTTGCATCTTCCAACGCTTAACGGTCGCAAAGACTTCACGCATGACTACACGGCCAAGTTGTTCAATAAGGCCAGCCCGCTCTGCTACTGGGATAAACGCGGCTGGGCTGATATAGCCTTCAACAGGGTGTTTCCAACGAACTAGAGCTTCTGCGCCATTGATGGTGAAGTCACGGGCGTTTACTTTTGGTTGATACCAAACCTCGAGTCCGTTTTGTTGCAGCGCCTTCTGAAGCTCTATCTCAAGCCACAGTCGCATGCGTGCTTCTTTGTTCATCTGCTCGTTGAACTTAATTAAGCGGTTACGACCACGATCTTTGGCTTCATACATCGCGGTATCGGCATTTTGCAGCAAGATACGCGCATCGGTGCCGTCTTGAGGAAAGCGTACGCTACCAATCGAGCAAGCTAGGCGCTTACTAAAATGGTGAAGGTCAAAAGGCTGATTGATCAGTGAAATGATCTTTTCTGCTAGTGTTTCTGCGGTTCTAGGGTGTTCCGGTTCTGGCAGAATGATACCAAATTCATCGCCGCCTAAATGGCCGACCACCGCTTGACGAGGCAGTAATCGTTTAAGGCGTGAAGCCACTTCTTTGATCACTTTATCGCCAATATGATGCCCTAGCGAGTCATTGATATTTTTAAAGTTATCAATATCTAAGTACATCATGACAACCGGTGTATCGTTGTGAATGAATTGCTCTAGGCGCTTGGTAAAACCGACTCGATTGTAGAGTTTAGTCAGCGCGTCTATGTAGGCATCTTCACTATTGGCTGGGGTGTATTGTTTGGTTGTCTCTTGAGCGTCTTGAATGAGTACCAGTTGGGTGCTGCTTCCAAGAATAGCGGTTGAGTCTATGTGCAGTTGAACTTTACGTTCGAAGCCGCATCGGGCACCCGTTAAGCAAACCAAACCAGACTCAGAAATAATAGAGCTGAGGCTGTTATTGAAGACTGTTTTGGTTTGTTCATCGATAAATAAGCGTCCTAACTCTTCACCAATCAATTCGGTGGTGGAGTTAAAACCAAGCAGGCGTGCAGCAGCTGGGTTAGACGACAAAATGTAGTCGTTTTCAACCAGTAGTAGCCCGTCGGGTAGCAGTTGAGAGAGCTTATGGAATTTTGCTTCGGATTCTTCTAAAGAGCGAACCAGTACTTGATTTTCTGACGTATCGAAGGCGTGGAAGACGATGTAATCCGTATTCTTACCATTGGTCAGTGGAGACAAGCTGAAGTGGAGGCTAGTATCAAGGTCTGTTTCGTTGAGGGTGACTTCGGCTTCAATGGTTTCGCCGTTGAATGCACGTTCGTAGTAAGGCTTTAGGTGTTGATAGAATTGTTCGCCTAAGGTTTGGCGGTCGTTCATGCCTGCAAGTTCAGCTTGGCTCAAACCAGCAATATCGCAATAACGCTCATTCACCATAAAGTAGTTATGTTGAGCATCAAGCACTGCAAAAAAGAAAGGGCTGTTTGCAGTTAGCTGGGTAAACCAATGTTGTAGTTGCTGGGGAGGCATCAAAGTACTACCAATTCTCCAAGAGCTTGATTATTCACAATCGATAAATAGTTATTACTTTTGTGTGGTTATCGATATTTACCTGTGAGTGCAGCGATCCGCTGTAATTCTCATTACCTGAATTACTATAACTGTGATTTTCAGGATATTAAAGGTCGGGCATCAAACAGAAGTTAATTTGATACATAACAGTAACTGAGATCTTAACATCATCTATGATGCATTCCATATTATTGACAAAGTTACGGATAAGTCACGTGATAAACAAGATTCGCACTCAACTAGTTCAAAATGCCGCATCAATTTTGCGATCTCCAGTCCAGTTATTGCCTAAAACAGTACAAAAAAGAGCCTTGTTAGAGGGGCTTAAGAACGTATTCAAAGAGGCGCTAGAAGACGGTGACTTTGAGTTCCTAGAAGATAAATGGCTTAAAGTCTCGATAAAGGATATGGGGTTAAGTTGGTGTATTAGCTACCAAAATGAGCAACTGGTTGTAGCAGATAAAGAGGTTGCTGAAGATGTAAGCTTTAGCGGGAATCTCAATGATCTTGTACTGATTGCCGGTCGTAAAGAAGACCCTGATACGCTTTTCTTCCAGCGTAGACTGTCTATAGAGGGCGATACAGAGCTTGGTTTAGAGGTCAAAAACTTGATGGACAGCGTAGATTTAGACTTATTGCCAACTCCCTTGAAAACTTTGTTAAATCAATTAGCTGATTTTGTGCAGAAGGGAGTACAATCCCCGGATACACAAAGTGAGGTAATGAATGCTTATTCGAACTGAAGCACCGGCAGATATACTTGTCATTGATCGTTTATTGAAATCTGTTTTTGAAACGGATGCAGAAGCCAACCTGGTTATGAGCTTGCGTGAGAATAGTCATTTAACGCTGTCGCTGGTGGCTTGTTCTGATGAAGGCGAGGTTGTTGGGCACCTGATGTTTAGCCCGATCACGCTGCATGGTGACGATCATAACTGGCAAGGGCTTGCTCCGCTTGCAGTGAAAGAAGAGTTTCGCAATCAAGGTATTGCCAAGGCACTGGTTGAAGATGCTTTCTCTACTTTGGTTGATTTTGGTTACCCAGCCTGTGTCGTGCTTGGCGATCCTGCGTACTACGGTCGTTTTGGTTTCAAAGCCGCGAGCGAATTTGGTTTGAGTTGCGCTTGGGATGTACCTGAAGGTGCTTTTCAAGCCATTGAGTTGGTTGAAGGTGCACTTACTGGGCATGCTGGTGAAGTGGCTTACAGCTCAGAATTCAATGAGTTATAAGGCTACTTCTCACGCAATATGATGCAAACTGATTTAGTCTAAATAAAGGAGCTTGATGCTCCTTTATTTTTTGTTAGTATCAGCCCAACTCTCATAAGCGGTTTTGAAGTTCGTTCAAACAAACCGCCGACCACCAACCTAAGGTTATAACCCTAGATATGTCACAAACACACGCACAGTACCTGCAAGAGATGGGCATAAGCCAATGGGAGCTTAGTCATCCAGAACGTTTGGCGGGTTATGAATCAAAACTGACTCCGCTAGCGAGCGATTGCAAGTTACTGTTGGTTTCGCCTGAAAAACCTCAGGGCGAGCTCGCAGTGATGTTTGAGCGTGTGCTGAAAAGTATCAAGCTTGATTTATCTCAGGCACTACATATTCAGCCTCAACACCTAACCTCTATCGAACTTGGTGATGTTGAATGGGTGTGGTTTGCAGGTTGTGAATCGACTCAAGAGATTAAAGCTAAAACACTGCAATCCCCATTGTTGTCCGACATCAATGGCAATAACCAACATCGCCGAGACTTATGGCAACAAATTTGTGCATATGACTAATCAATTTTTACCGACTTCATCACATCATCTAGACGCTATTTGGCAGATAGAACAGGCTGCGCACTCTCATCCATGGTCAGAAAATATGATCCGAGATCTCGATAGCCGAGGCGCTTGTCATCATGTTCTTGAAGTCGATGGGCGAGTCGTCGGCTACTTCTTCGCGCAGAATATCGTTGGTGAAGTAACGCTATTAAATATTGCTGTGGATCCAAGCCAACAAGGCAAAGGCTACGGTAAAGCGCTGACTGAGCACTTCCTAGATATGTGTGAACAAGCTGACGCAGAAAGCGCGTGGTTAGAGGTTCGCGAAAGTAATGTGAACGCGTTTAATCTTTACGAAAAGGTTGGCTTTAATGAGGTGGACCGCCGTCGTAACTATTACCCAACCAAGCAAGGACAAGAAGACGCCATCATTATGAGCTATCTTTTTATGTCTTTTGGCTAGTCATCTTGTCGCTTTTCGCTAAGCAGAGAATAAGTGGCAAATAGGGTGCAAACTGACCCTTTAGAAAGTGACACGCTTTCTGTATAATCCGCACACAGAATTCAAGGGCAAGTATTATCTACTTGCCCTTTTTACGCTTTAGATCAGCAAAGGGCGACTATGTCTTTCCAACAAGAAGTGAGCAAACGTAGAACGTTTGCAATTATCTCTCACCCGGATGCGGGTAAAACCACGATTACTGAAAAAGTTCTTTTATTCGGAAACGCGATTCAGAAAGCGGGTACCGTAAAAGGCCGTGGCTCTAACCAGCACGCTAAATCTGACTGGATGGAGATGGAAAAAGAACGTGGTATCTCGGTAACTACGTCGGTAATGCAATTCCCATACAATGATTGCCTAGTAAACCTACTAGATACTCCAGGACACGAAGATTTCTCGGAAGATACGTACCGTACATTAACGGCGGTTGACTCTTGTTTGATGGTTATCGATGCTGCGAAAGGTGTCGAGGATCGTACTCGTAAACTGATGGAAGTAACGCGTCTACGTGATACACCAATCGTAACGTTTATGAACAAACTTGACCGTGACGTTCGTGACCCAATGGAAGTGCTTGATGAAGTAGAAAGCGAGCTAGGTATGGCTTGTGCTCCAATTTCATGGCCAATCGGTTGTGGTAAAGAGTTTAAAGGTGTTTACCATATTCACCGTGACGAAACGATCTTGTACGAATCTGGCCACGGCCACGAGATCCAAGAAGTTCGTATCATCAAAGGTTTAGATAACCCAGATCTAGATGAAGCGGTAGGTGCTGATTTAGCGGAAAGCGTACGTGAAGAGCTAGAGCTTGTTATTGGTGCTTGTCCTGAGTTTGATCACGACCTGTTTCTTGCTGGTGAGCTAACGCCTGTTTACTTCGGTACTGCACTTGGTAACTTTGGTGTTGACCACATGCTTGATGGCCTAACGAAGTGGGCTCCGGCACCGCAAACTCGTCAAGCTAATGAGCGTGATGTTGTTGCGACAGAAGAGAAGTTCTCTGGTTTCGTATTTAAGATCCAAGCAAACATGGACCCTAAACACCGTGACCGTATCGCTTTCATGCGTATCGTATCTGGTACTTACAGCCAAGGTATGAAGATGAACCACGTTCGTACCGGTAAGAACGTTAGTATTTCTGATGCGGTAACTTTCATGGCGGGTGACCGTGCACGTGCTGAAAAAGCGTATGCAGGTGACATTATCGGTCTACACAACCACGGCACAATTCAGATTGGTGATACCTTTACTCAAGGTGAGAACCTGAAGTTCTCTGGTATTCCAAACTTTGCGCCTGAGCTATTCCGCCGTATTCGTCTACGTGATCCTCTGAAGCAGAAGCAACTTCTAAAAGGTTTGGTTCAGCTTTCAGAAGAGGGCGCAGTGCAAGTATTCCGCCCTATGCAGAACAACGACCTGATCGTTGGTGCGGTTGGTGTACTTCAGTTCGACGTGGTTGTAGCGCGCTTGAAAGCGGAATACAACGTAGAAGCTATCTATGAAGGTGTTAACGTTGCAACAGCTCGTTGGGTTGAATGTGATGACGCTAAGAAACTAGAAGAATTCAAACGTAAGAACCAATCTAACCTAGCGCTAGATGGCGGTGACAACCTGTCTTACATCGCACCAACTATGGTGAACTTGAACCTAGCTTCTGAACGTTTCCCTGAAGTTCAATTCCGAGCTACGCGCGAGCACTAATAGCGACAGTTCTACATAACACTGTTGGATAATATTAAAGCCGAATTGCTTCCAGCATTCGGCTTTTTTGTTACACTAAGAGTACACCGTTTTGATGGAGTAAAGCGTGTTTGACCTTAACTTAGTAAAGCCATTCCTCTCTGTATATCAGCAAAGATCGATAACTAAAGCGGCTGAATCATTAGAGCTAACCCAGCCAGCCGTTAGCGCTGCAATCAAAAGGTTTGAAGCGGTGGTAGGCTATGCGTTATTTGTCAGAGTGGGTCGCTCAATAGAACCAACCTCGATGGCTCACAAATTAGCAGGCCAACTGTCAAGTGCGTTAGAGTTGATGGAAGGTGCTGTATCTAGGAAGCGAGACTTTACGGTTTACATCCCTGTTAACCTTTTCCATAAACTTCCTATGCTCAATGGCGTTCAATTAGTTGAATCCCCCATATCTGTCGATCATATAATTGAAGATATTCGATTGAATCGGGTCGACCTAGTTGTGGATACTGGTTTACCAAAGCAGGCGAGTCTAGAGTCTGAATTTGCGACTACTGACAGGATTATTCTTATGAGTGACCCTGAAGTGAGTAAATTTGGTGAACGAATTTCCATGGAAGAGTTTCTTGCAGCACGGCATGTAACCTTGAAGCTACTGCGACAAGATATTCAAATTGTCGACTTCCTTTCTGAAAAGAGCTTTATTCGTGATGTGGCGATTGAAGTTCGAAACCTAACGAACTTAATCTTAGCAGTAAAAGGGACCAACTATATTGCAGCTATCCCGGTTAGCATGGTCCATTTCGCTAAAACAATCGGTTTACAAATTCACGAGCCTCCATTCTCAATGCGTCCGGTGGAGTTTGAGTTTGTTTACCACAAAAAGTATCAAACTAATGGGCAACACCAAGAGTTACGAGAGAAGCTTAAACAGCTACTAAAAAGCTAGAAATCGAAGGCTAGACCGAATTCCACATAGTTATTATCAGTGTTTTCTGGGAAGTATGAGTACGTTATAGAGGGCTTTAGATATTTAATGTTAATAAAAGTGACCAGCTCATAATACTGGAGGTTTGTTTTATCTGATTGGCTGATTCTATTTCCAGTCGCTGGGATATCTAGATAGTACTCGTTATTCTTTACCCCAATCTCTTGGTTGTATTTAAGCAAGAGATCAGCATATTTTATAGGGCTCCACATTAAGCCTGCACTGTATTCTATAGAGTCTGATGGAGTACAGGTTAGGTTGCGGAAGTCATAGCATTGCTCTTGTTCGAATTTGTAGTTGTAATTAATATCACCGATCAGCGTCCAATCTTGATGCAGTAATTTAGCCGCAAAGATCCCTGTGGTGAGTTTGTTTTCACTCGCTTTAAATGTATTTTCGGTATAGTAAGTATTCCCCTGCCAGAATGAATAGCCGACTCCAACTTCCCAGTTTAAGTCGGTATCAATATCGCCAAAGACGCGAAAGTCATCCGTCATTCTATAGTTAGTATCGAGCGTTGCTACTGTGGAATCATCGACTTTGGAAAAGCTAATACCAAAGATATCGGTAAAACGCTCAATAGATTCAACAAGGGTGTCACTTGCTGATGAATGAAAAGGGAAGGTGGAAGCAAGTATTAATAGAAGGCGTTTCATATTTTAGTTCCGAATCGCTTTCCTTAGCTAGTGAGTAAAAACACCCGATAATAGCGTTCACTATTATCGGGTGAGCGGGTTCAACTCAGGTTAAATTTTAGCCGCGTAAACGTTGTTGAATTGCTGACTTCGCTTTCTGTAGCTTAGCAGGGTCGATAGATTGAAGTTTGCTTCGGTCAATAGATTGCAATCTAGACTTAGCTTTTTCAGCATCGATAGGTGTAACAACTCCTTCTGGGTTAATGTGAACTAATTGGCCTTCGGTAGTGTTATCTCCACCAATTAGAACCAGTTTGCTACCGTTATTTTCTGTATCAATGACTCTTACATCATATTGTTTTGCTACGTTTGAGTCGTAAGCATTCACAACCAACTGACCATCGCTGTATTCAAGGTAAGCAACTTCTTCACCGTTAACAGAGAAGTATCCGTAGTGACCTTGTTCTTCTTCACGAACACCAGATACTTGGTAGTGATTGTTTTCCATACCACCATCGATGCTTGGCAGTTCATTGTCTGGTGTGCCTGGTTTACCCCAACCTAAGTCAGCAGACTTGATAGCATCAGCAACACGGTCGCCAGAGATGATTTGAGCCATGCCGTTTTCAGCGATATGAACTAGAGAGAGCTCACCACCATTACTGATAACGTAGTACTCAGTGTCACCCATTTGAATGCCAGACATTACTTGCCCATCATTACCAGTAATGACATAACCGTTGTTTACTTTAGAAATAGTGCCGACCGTTTCGCCGTTAACGATAACTTGGTCGCCAATAACAGCTACTGCATTTTGCCCCCAGTCACCTTCGCCGTATTCAGGGAGTTCATTGTCTGGTGTGCCTGGTTTACCCCAACCTAAGTCAGCAGACTTGATAGCATCAGCAACACGGTCGCCAGAGATGATTTGAGCCATGCCGTTTTCAGCGATATGAACTAGAGAGAGCTCACCACCATTACTGATAACGTAGTACTCAGTGTCACCCATTTGAATGCCAGACATTACTTGCCCATCATTACCAGTAATGACATAACCGTTGTTTACTTTAGAAATAGTGCCGACCGTTTCGCCGTTAACGATAACTTGGTCGCCAATAACAGCTACTGCATTTTGCCCCCAGTCACCTTCGCCGTATTCAGGGAGTTCATTGTCTGGTGTGCCTGGTTTACCCCAACCTAAGTCAGCAGACTTGATAGCATCAGCAACACGGTCGCCAGAGATGATTTGAGCCATGCCGTTTTCAGCGATATGAACTAGAGAGAGCTCACCACCATTACTGATAACGTAGTACTCAGTGTCACCCATTTGAATGCCAGACATTACTTGCCCATCATTACCAGTAATGACATAACCGTTGTTTACTTTAGAAATAGTGCCGACCGTTTCGCCGTTAACGATAACTTGGTCGCCAATAACAGCTACTGCATTTTGCCCCCAGTCACCTTCGCCGTATTCAGGGAGTTCATTGTCTGGTGTGCCTGGTTTACCCCAACCTAAGTCAGCAGACTTGATAGCATCAGCAACACGGTCGCCAGAGATGATTTGAGCCATGCCGTTTTCAGCGATATGAACTAGAGAGAGCTCACCACCATTACTGATAACGTAGTACTCAGTGTCACCCATTTGAATGCCAGACATTACTTGCCCATCATTACCAGTAATGACATAACCGTTGTTTACTTTAGAAATAGTGCCGACCGTTTCGCCGTTAACGATAACTTGGTCGCCAATAACAGCTACTGCATTTTGCCCCCAATCACCTTCGCCGTATTCAGGGAGGTCATTGTCTGGGGTAATGTATACAGGTAATGAAGGAATAGCTTCGTCAGTACCAGAAGACGTACTCGAACTACTTGAAAGCAACCCAGCAACCAATGCAGCAGAAGCGGCACCAACTGCAGCCCAAGTACCGTTAGATTGTTTTTCGTAAGTTACGTCATCGACTGTAGCTGTCGTGCCTGGAGTAGCATTGGCATATTGTTCGTTTAATTTATACTGAACAGAAGCATCAATAGCGTTCATCTGCCCGTCAATAAGTTGAAGTGTTTGTTGGTTTGCTAGCTCTACGTTGACTTGAGGAGCAGTAGCAAAAGCTGGTGCAACTAACACGCTAGAAATTGAAATGGCTAAGAGTGATGCTTTCATAATGTAGGATCTCGTCGTTTAATTAGGCGTCTTGCTATCGGTGCCTCCTTGGCAAGTGCGGCTATTATTTGTTCTTATGAGGTTTTCAACAATATAGCTAGCTAGTGTTGATGTATAAATTAGATTTATGTTTGTATGATATTCCGGCTGATCATTGAGCTTTTAAATGATTTGTATGTGTAGTTTTAGCGCTCTGTTTTATGTTTTGGTTTTTGATAAGTATTGATAGAAGACGCGAGGTAAATATGTTCGGTTGGATAAAAGCTTGGGTTAGGAAATACGATAAGTGGTGTGAAGAGCTTGGTTTGACACCTGAAAACAAGCGCAGCTGTGTTCCTTATCGTCGAGATCCTCAAGGGCAGCAAGCTGAGAGTGGGAAAGATGACACAGCAAACAAGTGATTTTCCGCTATTTGATACCCATTGCCACGCGGACTTTGAGGTGTTTGAGCAAGATTTTTCCCATGAGCAGAGCATTGATGGGTATATCAAAGAGGCAAAACAGGCTCAAGTTGAGAAGTTACTTATCCCTTCTATCGGTCAAAACAACTGGCATAAGCTTGAAAAGATCGCGCAATCTCACCCCAATGTTTACTACGCATTAGGCTTCCATCCTTACTTTTTAGAGCAAGCGGATGCGGCGCAATTTGAAGAACTTCATCAATTACTCGCTTCAAAAACACGCCAGTGTGTGGCCATTGGTGAGTGTGGGTTGGACTTTTTTGTGGATGTGGAACAGGAGAAACAAGAGCGCTTTTTCATCCAACAAATGGAGCTTGCCAAGGCGTTTAATTTGCCTCTGATTATCCATGAAAGGAAGTCTTACAACCGTCTTATTCAACTAATAAAGCAGCACAAGTTTACTTTAGGTGGAGTAATTCACGGTTTTTCAGGAAGTGAACAGCAAGCTTTGGTGTGGATCAAGCTTGGTTTCTATATTGGTGTCGGTGGAACGATAACTTACCCAAGAGCACAAAAAACACGCACAACCATTGCTAAATTGCCGCTTGAGAGCCTGGTGTTAGAGACCGATGCTCCAGATATGCCAACTTATGGAAAACAAGGAAATGTTAATCATTCCAAATATTTAGTTACGATTTCAAATGAACTTTTTTTGCTTAGAAAAGAGCCAAAGCAATCGATTGCAACGCAAATTTGGCAAAATAGCCATCGCGCATTCGGTATATGTGAATAAAATCTAATGTTTTTGTTTATCGTTTGCGTAAATTGCACCTCTATTGTGATTTGAGTCACATTTGCGTGTGAATGGTACATGAATCTTCTACGAAAGTGTGAGGGCGGCATTACTTTATTAGTGGTCGCATGAGTATAATTGCCTCCGCTTTATAGCCCCATTTTGTAACACGCCAATAAATAACTAATAAGGAAGTCATAAACTATGAGCCTGTTTATGAGCCTAGTCGGTATGGTTGTACTGATTGCAATCGCAGTACTACTATCTGACAACCGCAAAGCTATTAACTTTAGAACGGTGGGTGGCGCATTCGCTATCCAATTCGCACTTGGTGCATTCGTACTTTACATCCCTTGGGGTCGTGATTTGCTTGCAGGTTTCTCTGCTGGTGTAGCAAACGTAATCGACTACGGTAAAGACGGTACTGGTTTCCTATTCGGTAGCCTAGTTAACTTCTCTGTTGACGGTATCGGTTTCATCTTTGCTTTCCAAGTTCTACCAACATTGATCTTCTTCTCTGCACTTATCTCTGTACTTTACTACATTGGTGTAATGCAGCTAGTAATCAAAGTTCTTGGTGGTGGCCTTCAGAAAGCTCTAGGTACTTCTCGCGCCGAGTCTATGTCTGCAGCAGCAAACATCTTCGTTGGCCAAACAGAAGCACCTCTAGTTGTTCGCCCATTTGTTCCTAAGATGACTAACTCTGAACTATTCGCAGTAATGTGTGGTGGTCTAGCATCTGTAGCTGGTGGTGTACTAGCGGGTTACGCATCTATGGGTGTTCCTCTAGAGTACCTAGTTGCAGCGTCATTCATGGCAGCACCAGGTGGTCTACTATTCGCTAAAATCATCAAGCCTGAAACAGATACGCCAGACGATAACATCGCTGACGACATCGACGGCGGCGACGATAAGCCAGCTAACGTTATCGACGCAGCAGCAGGCGGCGCATCAGTTGGTCTACAACTAGCTCTTAACGTTGGTGCAATGCTACTAGCATTCATCGGTCTAATTGCTCTAATCAACGGTATCCTAGGTGGCATCGGTGGTTGGTTCGGTATGGAAAACCTAACTCTAGAACTTCTTCTAGGTTGGATCTTCGCACCGCTAGCATTCATCATTGGTGTTCCATGGGAAGAAGCAACTATTGCTGGTTCTTTCATTGGTCAGAAGACAGTTGTTAACGAATTCGTTGCATACCTAAACTTCGTACCATACGTTGGTGAAAACGCTCAAGTTGTTGCAGCGACTGGTCAAGTGATGTCTGAGAAGACTCAAGCTATCATCGCATTCGCACTATGTGGTTTCGCAAACCTTTCTTCTATTGCGATTCTACTAGGTGGCCTAGGTGGTATTGCACCAAGCCGTCGCCACGACATCGCACGTATGGGTGTTAAAGCGGTTGTAGCTGGTACTCTATCTAACCTGATGGCAGCAACAATTGCTGGCTTCTTCCTATCTTTCTAATCAAGTAGATTTAGATATATAGACGCCACTTTAATATCGCCCCGTAGCAAGAAATTGCTGCGGGGCTTTTTTGTTTTTAGGCCTATTGATTCTGAACATGAGTTCGATTCGATGGTGGGTCTAAAATGTTTTTTTGAGATACAAACCGTTTGCGTTCTAAGGAGCACTACAATTTATTAATGGATACCTATAATGTATAGGCTCAAGGGATAGGATGTCTCTTGTTGGCAAGAAAGTAACCGCTTGGATTCGTCCGTGGTTATTCTTCTGGGATTAAGCCAAACTTAGCGATACGCTATAGATGTTAGACACAACATGACTGATTTGTTGTGCCATAGACCAAACTGGTACTGTGCGGTGACAAGGATTGCAATTGGTAACGAAAGTTATCAAGTCTTCAGGGAACCAAGTCCGTTCATTTGTGACTACTGAGCATTACTAAAATATCCATCTATACTGGATGGAGGGCGAAGTAGTTAACTATTTGAATATATTGATCGGAGATAGAAATGAGCGATTTAAAAGCAGCAGCTCTACGTGCACTTAAACTTATGGACCTAACTACGCTAAATGACGACGACACAACTGAAAAAGTTGTAGCGCTTTGTCACGACGCGAAGACTGCAGTAGGCAACACTGCTGCAATCTGTATTTACCCTCGCTTTATCCCAGCAGCTAAGAAAGCGTTGCGTGAGCAAGGTACTCCAGAAGTACGTATTGCGACTGTAACTAACTTCCCTCATGGTAATGATGACATCGAGATCGCAGTTGCTGAAACAAAAGCAGCAGTAGCATACGGTGCAGACGAAGTAGACGTAGTATTCCCATACCGCGCTCTAATCGCTGGCAACGAAGAAGTAGGTTTCGAGCTAGTTAAACAGTGTAAAGAAGCATGTGGCGACATCACACTGAAAGTAATCATCGAAACTGGTGAGCTAAAAGAAGAAGCACTGATCAAGAAAGCATCTGAGATTTGTATCAAAGCAGGCGCTGACTTCATCAAAACTTCAACAGGTAAAGTGCCAGTAAACGCGACTCCAGAGTACGCGCGCATGATGCTAGAAGTTATCCGTGACATGGGCGTAGCTAAAACTGTTGGTTTCAAACCAGCAGGTGGCGTACGTACCGCTGAAGATGCAGCACAATACCTAGCAATGGCTGATGAGCTACTAGGTGCTGAGTGGGCAGACAACATGCACTACCGTTTTGGTGCTTCAAGCCTACTAACTAACCTTCTTAATACATTAGAAGTGACAGACGAGACTGCTGATCCAGCAGCATACTAATTTACCCGTCATATTTGACGTAGCAGCGTTGTTGCCTGCGCAAGTTCCTCCTAATCACATAGAGCTTCTATGCTCATAGGAATGAACTTGCTGGCCGCCTAGCTGCAACGCCAACTATATAGGGTGTAACAATATTTAGTCTGTTTGATGGAGTGGCGTTAAGTCACTCCATATTACCTCTTTCCCTACAAACCATACTCACTAGAGTTTGGGAGGCACTAATGTATCTACCTCAAGAAATTATTCGCAGAAAACGTGACGGTGAAGTCTTAACAGCCGAAGAAATTAACTTCTTCATTCAAGGCGTCGCGAAAAACACGGTTTCTGAAGGCCAAATTGCAGCATTCGCAATGGCTATCTTCTTCAACGAAATGACAATGCCAGAACGTATCGCACTAACATGTGCAATGCGCGACTCAGGCATGGTGATTGACTGGAGCCACATGAATTTTGATGGCCCAATCGTTGATAAGCACTCTACTGGTGGTGTTGGTGACGTTACCTCTCTGATGCTTGGCCCTATGGTGGCAGCATGTGGCGGTTTCGTTCCAATGATCTCTGGTCGTGGCTTAGGCCACACTGGCGGTACCCTAGACAAGCTAGAATCTATCCCTGGTTACAACATTACACCGACAAATGAAGTGTTTGGTGAAGTAACTAAAGACGCGGGCGTTGCTATCATCGGTCAAACGGGCGACTTAGCGCCAGCTGATAAGCGTGTTTACGCGACGCGTGATATCACAGCAACAGTCGATAACATCTCGCTAATCACGGCTTCAATCCTATCTAAGAAACTGGCAGCGGGCCTTGATTCTCTAGTGATGGACGTAAAAGTAGGTTCAGGTGCATTCATGCCGACTTACGAAGCGTCTGAAGAACTCGCGAAATCTATCGTTGCAGTAGCAAACGGTGCAGGCACTAAAACAACGGCAATCCTAACGGACATGAACCAAGTTCTGGCTTCTTCGGCGGGTAACGCAGTAGAAGTACGTGAAGCGGTTCAATTCCTAACGGGTGAATACCGTAACCCACGTTTGCTAGAAATTACGATGGCATCGTGTGCTGAAATGCTAGTGTTGGGTAACCTTGCAAAAGATTCAGAAGAAGCGCGCGAAAAACTGATGGCAGTACTGGATAACGGTAAAGCAGCAGAGTGCTTTGGTAAAATGGTAGCGGGCCTTGGTGGTCCAGCAGACTTCGTAGAAAACTACGATAACTACCTAGAAAAAGCAGAAATTATTAAACCAGTGTACGCGTTAGAAAGCGGTGTGGTATCAGCGATGGATACTCGTGCAATTGGTATGGCTGTCGTTGGTATGGGCGGTGGTCGCCGCGTAGCAACGGACAGCATTGATTACGCAGTCGGTTTTGATCACTTTATTCGCCTAGGTGAAGTAGCAAGTGAAGATAAACCATTAGCAATGATTCATGCTCGCAACGAACAACAGTGGCAAGAAGCTGCAACGGCATTACAAAATGCAATCACTGTGGGCGGAGAATATACAGCAACACCAGACGTTTACCGTCAGATTCGTTCTGAAGACGTGTAAATAACAACTATCGGTATACCTTGTGTATACCGATAATCAAAACGCTGGTGCAAAGAGCAATAAGTTGGTGAAGAAAATGAAAAGAGCATTTATTTTAGTTTTAGATTCATTCGGTATCGGTGAGACAGCGGATGCAGACAAATTCGGTGATGTAGCTTCTGACACTATGGGCCACATCGCAGACCATTGTGATAAAGGTCTTGCAGACAATGCCGATCGTCAAGGTCCTCTGACGCTACCAAACCTGTCTAAGCTAGGTTTAGCGATGGCTCACAAAGAGTCTACAGGTCGCTTTGCTCCTGGTATGGATGCAGACGCGGAAATCATTGGCGCTTATGGTCACGCTGCTGAGCTGTCTTCTGGTAAAGACACGCCATCAGGTCACTGGGAAATCGCAGGTGTACCGGTACTGTTTGATTGGGGCTACTTCACCGACAAAGAGAACAGCTTCCCTAAAGAGCTGACTGATCGCATTCTTGAGCGTGCAGGTTTGTCTGGCTTCCTAGGTAACTGCCACTCATCTGGTACTGAGATCCTAGATAACCTAGGTGAAGAGCACATGAAGACAGGTCTTCCGATCTTCTACACGTCTGCTGACTCAGTATTCCAAATCGCGTGTCATGAAGAGACATTCGGTCTGCAAAACCTATTAGACCTTTGTCAGATCGCTCGTGAAGAGCTTGAAGAGTACAACATTGGTCGTGTTATCGCGCGTCCGTTCGTTGGTCCGGGTAAAGGTCAATTTGAGCGCACTGGTAACCGTCGTGACCTTTCTGTTGAGCCACCGGCAGCAACGATTCTTCAGAAGCTTGTTGATGAGAAGGGCGGTAACGTTCACTCAATCGGTAAGATCTCTGATATTTACGCTGGTTGCGGTATTACTCAGAAAACAAAGGCAACGGGTATCCCTGCGCTATTTGAAGCAACCAAAGAAGCGATCAATGAAGCAGGTGATAACACCATCGTCTTCACTAACTTCGTTGATTTTGACTCAGCTTACGGTCACCGCCGTGATGTTGCGGGCTACGCTGCTGCACTTGAGTACTTCGATGGTCGTATCAATGAAATCATCGATATGATGAAAGAGGATGATGTACTTATCCTTACTGCTGACCACGGTTGTGATCCAACATGGCCAGGTACAGACCATACTCGAGAACACATCCCTGTGATTGTTTACGGTAAAAATGTTCCAGCTGGTTCTTTAGGCCGCCGCGATACGTTTGCTGATATCGGCCAAAGCTTGGCGTCTTACTTTGGTACTTCGCCAATGGAATACGGTGAAAGCTTTTTATAATTGGTAATGAATAAAAGAGAGGGAGACCTCTCTTTTCTTTTTTGTTTTGAGATTAAGGATATTTTCAATGGCTACTCCACATATTAATGCTGAAATGGGTGCGTTCGCTGATGTTGTTTTAATGCCTGGCGATCCGCTACGTGCTAAATACATCGCTGAAACCTTCTTAGAAGAGGTGGTTCAGGTGTGTGACGTGCGCAATATGTTTGGTTACACAGGTACTTATAAAGGTCGTAAGGTATCGGTAATGGGGCACGGTATGGGTATTCCATCTTGTTCGATTTACGCGACTGAGCTTATTAAAGACTTTGGTGTGAAAAAGATCATTCGTGTCGGCAGCTGTGGTGCAGTGAGCGAAGATATCAAAGTGCGCGATGTCGTGATTGGCATGGGGGCATGTACCGATTCTAAAGTGAACCGTATTCGCTTCAAAGGTCATGACTTTGCCGCTATTGCTGACTACAAAATGGTTCGCGCGGCAGAAGATGCAGCTAAAGCACGCGGTGTTGATGTAAAAGTCGGTAACTTGTTCTCTGCTGAGCTTTTCTACACGCCAGATCCTGAAATGTTTGAAGTGATGGATAAATACGGCATTGTTGGTGTAGAGATGGAAGCGGCTGGCATCTATGGTGTGTGTGCTGAATATGGCGCAAAAGCTCTGACTATCTGTACCGTGTCTGATCACATCAAAACAGGTGAGCAAACCACATCAGATGAGCGTCAAACAACCTTCAACGACATGATGGTTATTGCGTTAGACTCTGTACTTCTTGGTGACCAAGAGTAATTGTTCTTCACTGTAGCTTGATAAAGTAACAGATAACAAAAAGCCCCGTTGCTGCCTGAGCGTCGGGGCTTTTTATTGGATAACGTAATTGCGCTATTTATGAATTTACGTTCTTCAGAAGTAAGTTCTCGCCTGACTTGGTTGGTCTTCTACGAATCAACATAATAAACAGCACACCACTGACGAAGCCCATTAATACCATACCGATCATGTAGCGATCACTTTTGCGGTAGTGGTGATCCGATATCGCTGTCATTTTACCTGTCTCAAAGGTGACGCGGATAAAACCGATGATGGTGTTTTCTTTCGAGTAAATGGGTTCAACGAGTTGTTGCCTACCGATACTCGCGGTTGAAAGTGGCGTATCTAAGCCGAGTACCTCACGTACTGACAGCGCCTTTTCGCTCGAAGCCAGTCGAATGCCTTCTGCATCATAGATGGTGGTATCGAACACCAGTCGATCTTGAGATAGCTGATTGGTCAGATCAAGCAGTCGCTCTTGGTCTTGTTGTGCGATCATTTTGCTGGCTGAAAGGGATGCTTGAGAGATAAGCAGCTTGGTAAGTGTCTCGAGCTGTTTCGCTTGGATCTTCTCGTTACCCTTACTGATCACGACCGTATTTTTAATCGTAACGACGAACATAGTAGCCAACAAAATGAGGGCTAACATTCGCAAAGCGTTACGTATTGAGAACAATGATTCATTCATGTTTCACGGGGCCTGAAATAAACAAATGTTATGATTAAGACATATTGAGACTTGCGTTTTCAAATTGCAATAGGTTAACGTTTAGCATAGTTAATTAGGAATCATACACATGGACGCTCAGAAATATCTGCCGATAAAAAGGCATACTACATTATTAACTCGACTCCCCGAGACTCGTTTCGCTTCTCAACTCGCTAAAGCCAAAGCTAACTGGATTGTATTTGGCGAGTACCTATCACCGCAATCTTTCGATGACATCGACTTTTTCACTGGCATTTACAACACCGTTTTAGATACGTGGAAAGTTGGCCATTACGAAGTGGCATTAATGTCTGGCAACCTAACGCCTGCACATGAAGAAATCCTACAGGCTTTGAAGCTTGATTATGCTTGCCTTAGCGAAGTTCCAGACTTATCTAAGCCGGGTTTGATCGTAATGGATATGGATTCCACAGCGATTCAAATCGAGTGTATCGATGAAATAGCCAAGCTCGCTGGAGTAGGAGAGTTAGTCTCTGAAATTACAGAGCGTGCTATGCAAGGAGAGTTAGATTTCGAACAAAGCCTGCGTCAACGAGTTGGAGCACTGAAAGGTGCGGATGAGTCGATTCTAGAGCAAGTGCGCCAATCACTGCCTTTCATGCCAGACTTAGTTGGACTGGTGAATACGCTTAACAAACTGGGTTGGAAAACCGCTATCGCATCGGGTGGCTTTACTTACTTCTCTGATTACTTAAAAGACACGCTAGACTTAGATCATGCCCAGTCGAATACTTTAGAAATCGTTAAGGGTAAATTGACAGGGGAAGTGTTGGGTGATGTAGTTTCGGCGCAAACCAAAGCCGATATCTTAGTCGAACTGGCTGAAGAGTATGAGTTGGAGCTACATAACACGGTTGCTGTTGGTGATGGCGCGAATGACTTGGTGATGATGGGCGCTGCTGGTTTAGGTATTGCCTTCCATGCAAAACCAAAAGTCGAGCAACAAGCTCAAACTGCTGTGCGTTATGCTGGCTTAGGTGGGGTATTGTGTATCCTGTCTGGCGCGTTGGCTAAGCAACAAAAAATCAGCTGGCAGGCGAAACCGTAAAGGTTCACAACAGCATGATTATTTAATCGTGTGATATTACAAAGACACAAAAGCAGGCACTGAGCCTGCTTTTCTTTTTTATTGTACCTAGAGATGATGGAGTATTATGACTAACGCGTTAGCTCCAATCGGATCAACACTTCATCGGTAATATCTTCTATCTCACCATAACCGATAAACGCGGTGATCTCGTTTTCTAGCTTCTTCGCTTGGTGCATGCTGATACGAGCAAGCTCTTCTAAATCCGATTGGAATAAGGTGGTCAATGGATTGAAGATTGGCGCGGTCGTAACGCGAAGTACATACACATCACCTAAGTGCTGCGCTTTCTTAATGAATAAGATTCTTTCTTTTGCCGAGGTAAAGTCTTTCACCAACTTTGTATGTACTGATTGGATCTTGTCGCCGAACTTCACCGCAGCGATATAGACGTCGTGGTGTTTAGGCTCTGCACCCTCGATTCTCTTGAGGGGCTCAGCCAGCAGCGAATTGGTGTGGCCTTTAAATATAGGCTCCAGTGAGAACTTTTGGTTGTGTCCAAGTTTCGCCAGTAAAGTCAGGTGTTTATTGAGTGGGAAATTCACACCAATGATCTTACAACGCAGTGTTGAACTTGGTTTATCAATAAAGATAGGGCTACTGACCATCTTGCTTAACAAAATATTGTGCAGCGACTCAAGTAAGGAGTTCGTTGGCAGTATCTCTCTCTTCTTAATTAGCTTGCTTTGGTTTTGATCGATAAGCCCATTCAGGAACGCGATAGTACGCATTGTCTTAGCGTTTTCAGCTATCACTAATTGGACATTTCGGCCATTGGGACTCACACGAATCACGTGATAAGGCACTGTGCTTAATGGCAGATTCTTATCGTAAAGCTGTAGCTCATTAAAGTTCACGATCACCGGATCATTGATCTTGAGGACCATTGGCTGTTCAAGAGTAATGCTCAACCCACGTTTCGAGATATCTGAGGTGTGGCCGTTTGCCGCTGCGCCATCTTGTGAGGTAAGTTGCAACGGTGACTTAAACTGGTATCTCGGTTCTTTACGACGGGTCTGAGAATCAAAATAGATACTTTGAATGTTCCCAACCACAGTGCGTGGGTGGCGGAAGCGGTTTAGTTCACTGCTTGGAATGCGTGGCTTTTCACTCAACAAGTAATCCGCAGCACTCTCGTGATCGCCAATCTCTTGCAATATACCGCAATGCGTCAGTTGTGCTGAGCTTTGCGCTAGCGTGTCTGAATGTTTGGCTAAAGCTTGTCGCTCCGTTTCTGATAATTCGAATACAGAGAATTTAAACGCCTTCCAACTTTTACGCTTACCACCAATGTGCCAGAACAGTTGTCTTTGTTCACGGGTCGCTTCAGGTAACATCATCGAATAGAACAGCGTCTTATTTTGATGTTCATGAGTAAACGAATAGATAACGTTGCTGGTGCCTTTCACACCGGGCTTCGCCAGTAAGTTCATGCGCTGTTCGTTGAACAGAGTTCCTAGTGCCTGTTGGTTTCGCTCGTCGTGCCAGTATTGCCATAGCGGATGGTTGTTATCTGTAAGCAGTGCAAGCTTGAGTTCACTGCCACTAAAGAACAGAGGAAGGTTACAAGTGTGTTTTAGATAGGTGTGCTCGATACCTCGAGTGCGGGTTCGAATAACTCTATCTTGATTTTCGTGGCTGGTTTTCTTGCTTGTGCTATTTAAAGACTCATCAAGTAAACGCGCCACAATATTGTTGTCGCTTACCTTGATGGTTCTTAGGAATTTAACCGCGTCATTTTCATAGGATTCATCAATCCCGAGCACACGAAATTCTACTGCTTGGTTCACATCGGTTTCGAGTGACTTCTCGACCAGCTCGGTAAACTTGACGCTGATGATTTCACCTAGGTTATAGCGAAAGACGCTTGGTACTTTGAATTTTGCACCTGAAGGAGAGATATCGACCGTGACACCGTGTAGGCTTTGTCCTTTTGAAGTGGTGACCTCAACTTGTGAGCTTATCTTGAGTCGGTTCTCTTGACGCTTTAAGTCATAACCTAGGTTAATGGCTTCAGCTTCATAAGGGCTGTTGGCACTGGTGATGTCTTGGGTGTTGTGAGAAGCGCTATTAACAACACTACGCAGAGGTTGAGTTCTTGGAGTCATTACTAATTCCCAAGCGCCTTCGGTGTAGCCTTTGAATTTTTTTGTACCGCGCTGATAGGCATTTAACGCGATGTCGTCGAGCCAGTGTTTACGACCATCGAGTGTGAACTGACGACACTCATTATCGATACGTCCGCGTAAATCAATGCTCTTTGTACATGGAGCCATGATACGATTCAGTTCCATTTTAACGAGCAGCTTCAGAGACGGTGATTCGCCTTCTGTCATTTGAGAAAGAAGGAATTCGAAATCTTCGGCATGATAAGCCGGGATAAGACGCTCTGCTATAGATAGAATTTCAGATTGCTGCATACTTTTCTTGTTAGAATGGAAGGTACATTTATGTTATCGACTAGTTTAAATCGATCTTTAAATATAAGTGGTATGACTGCAACGTTTATTTGCACCCGTACGGTCAAATAAGTCACAAATTGACAACATCATTGTGTAACTGGGTAAATTATTGAGGTTTTATGGCTAAGGCAAAGCGAGCTTATGTGTGTAATGACTGTGGGGCTGACTTCCCACGTTGGCAAGGACAGTGCAATGCGTGTGGTGCTTGGAACACAATTACAGAAGTTAGGTTAGCCGCTTCACCTCAGGTAGCGCGCAATGAACGATTGAGTGGTTATGCTGGTGGCGCAACAGAGTCTTCGGTTCAAACACTGTCAGAAATCGACCTGCAGGAAGTGCCTCGTTTTAGTAGTGGCTTTAAAGAGCTCGACCGCGTGCTTGGTGGCGGTGTTGTCCCGGGTGCTGCGATCCTTATTGGTGGTAACCCAGGGGCGGGTAAATCGACACTATTGTTACAAACCATGTGTCTGCTCTCTTCGCAACTTCCGACCCTTTATGTCACGGGTGAAGAATCTTTGCAGCAGGTCGCGATGCGTGCATCACGTCTTGGTTTGCCTAAAGAACACCTTAAGATGCTCTCAGAAACGAACGTGGACAAGATTTGTCAGGTTGCCGAAAAAGAACAACCTAAGATCATGGTTATCGACTCGATCCAAGTAATGCATGTTGCTGATGTTCAATCTTCACCAGGCAGTGTGGCTCAGGTTCGTGAGTCAGCCACTGCACTGACTCGTTTTGCTAAGCAGAATAATGTAGCAATCTTTCTAGTTGGACACGTAACTAAAGATGGCACGCTGGCGGGCCCTAAAGTGCTTGAGCATATTATTGACTGTTCAGTGTTGTTAGATGGCGGAACAGACAGCCGTTTCAGAACGCTGCGCAGCCACAAAAACCGTTTTGGTGCGGTGAATGAGCTGGGTGTGTTTGCTATGACTGGTCAAGGCCTAAAAGAAGTCAGCAACCCATCGGCTATATTCTTGTCTCGTGGTGAAGAAGAAACGTCAGGCAGTTCAGTGATGGTGGTATGGGAAGGTACCCGACCACTGCTTGTTGAGATCCAAGCGTTGGTGGATTACTCCCAGTTGGCAAACCCTCGGCGAGTCGCGGTTGGTCTTGAGCAGAACCGTCTTTCCTTGTTACTTGCGGTGCTGCATAAACACGGCGGCTTACAAATGGCTGACCAAGATGTGTTTGTGAATGTCGTCGGTGGTGTTAAAGTAACCGAAACTAGTGCTGATCTTGCATTAGTCATGGCATTACTTTCTAGTTTCAGAGACCGTGCATTACCTAAAGATGTGGTGGTTTTTGGTGAAGTAGGCCTAGCGGGTGAGATTCGTCCTGTACCTAGTGGGCAAGAACGCTTGAATGAAGCATTTAAACACGGCTTTAAGAAAGCAATTGTTCCTGCAGCTAATATGCCGAAAGGTGGTATTCCAGGAATGCAAATCCACGGAGTGAAAAAACTATCAGAGGCAATTAATGCTTTTGATGAGTTGTAATTGAACTCACTTCAGCTAATCTATACAGCAGCAATTCAGTCTAACTTGAACCCCGATTGGGCTTTGGGTTAGCACTATAATTAACAATCATTTAGATTGTTTCTACAGCGTGCCTTTTTCTAAATGTTAGGAAAAGGCAAAGTTTTTTAGTCCCAAATGCATGCAAAGCTATCAGTCTTCACAGATTGTGATATACTCTGCGCGCATTTTATATCCTATTAACAGAGTAAGACAATGGCAGATTTATCGAAATACAGAAACATTGGTATTTTCGCGCACGTTGATGCGGGTAAAACAACTACCACTGAGCGTATCCTTAAGCTAACTGGTCAAATCCACAAGACTGGTGAAGTACATGACGGCGAATCAACGACTGACTTCATGGAACAGGAAGCTGAGCGCGGTATTACTATCCAATCAGCAGCTGTAAGCTGTTTCTGGAATGATCACCGTCTAAACGTTATCGATACTCCTGGACACGTTGACTTCACAGTTGAAGTATACCGTTCTCTTAAAGTACTTGATGGCGGTATCGGTGTATTCTGTGGTTCTGGTGGTGTTGAACCTCAATCAGAAACTAACTGGCGCTACGCTAACGAATCAGAAGTATCTCGTCTGATCTTCGTTAACAAACTAGACCGTATGGGTGCTGACTTCTACCGCGTTGTTGACCAAGTTAAGAACGTTCTAGGCGCTACTCCGCTAGTAATGGTTCTACCAATCGGCCGCGAAGATGAATTCGTTGGTGTTGTAGACCTACTAAGCCGTAAAGCATACGTTTGGGATGACACTGGTCTTCCTGAAAACTACGAAATCAAAGATGTTCCTGCGGACATGGTTGATGACGTTGAGCAATACCGTGAAGAGCTAATCGAAACTGCTGTAGAGCAAGACGATGACCTAATGGAAGCTTACATGGAAGGTGAAGAGCCTTCTATCGAAGACATCAAGCGTTGTATCCGTAAAGGTACTCGTGATATCGCATTCTTCCCTACGTTCTGTGGTTCTGCATTCAAGAACAAAGGTATGCAACTTATCCTTGACGCTGTAGTAGATTACCTACCAGCTCCAACTGAAGTTGATCCTCAGCCTCTAACTGATAAAGAGACTGGCGAACCAACTGGTGAAGTTGCAACAGTATCTGTAGATGAGCCTCTACGTGCTCTAGCATTTAAGATCATGGACGACCGTTTCGGTGCTCTAACGTTCATCCGTATCTACTCTGGTGTAATGAAGAAGGGTGATACAATTCTTAACTCAGCAACAGGTAAAACTGAGCGTATCGGCCGTATGGTTGAGATGCAAGCTGATGAGCGTAACGAACTTACATCTGCACAAGCTGGTGACATCATCGCTGTTGTAGGTATGAAGAACGTTCAAACTGGTCACACTCTATGTGATCAGAAGCACGAATGTACTCTTGAGCCAATGATCTTCCCAACTCCAGTAATCTCTATCGCTGTATCTCCAAAAGATAAAGGCGGTTCTGAGAAAATGGGTATCGCGATCGGTAAAATGGTTGCAGAAGATCCATCTTTCCAAGTTGAGACTGACGAAGAAACTGGCGAAACTATCCTGAAAGGTATGGGTGAACTTCACCTAGACATCAAGGTAGATATCCTTAAGCGTACATACGGCGTTGACCTTGTAGTAGGTGCTCCTCAAGTAGCTTACCGTGAAACAATCACGAAAGCTGTTGAAGATAGCTACACGCACAAGAAGCAATCTGGTGGTTCTGGTCAATTCGGTAAGATCGATTACCGTATCAAACCAGGCGAAGCAGGTTCTGGCTTCACGTTCTCTTCTTCAGTTGTTGGCGGTAACGTTCCTAAGGAATTCTGGCCTGCAGTTGAGAAAGGTTTCGCATCTATGATGGAAAACGGTGTTCTTGCTGGCTTCCCAACTCTAGATGTTGAAGTAGAACTATTCGACGGTGGCTTCCACGCAGTTGACTCATCTGCAATCGCATTTGAAATCGCAGCGAAAGGCGCATTCCGTCAATCTATGCCTAAAGCGGGTGCACAACTTCTTGAGCCAATCATGAACGTTGACGTATTCACTCCAGAAGATCACGTTGGTGATGTAATCGGTGACCTTAACCGTCGTCGTGGCATGATCAAAGATCAACAAGCTGGCGCTACTGGCGTACGTATCAAAGCTGACGTACCACTATCAGAAATGTTTGGTTACATCGGTCACCTACGTACTATTACTTCAGGCCGTGGTCAATTCTCTATGGAATTCCTACAGTACTCTCCATGTCCAACAAACGTGGCAGACGAAGTAATCGCTAAAGTTAAAGCAGACAAAGAAGCTGGTAAGTAATTAGCTCTTTTCTAAATTAACTAGAAAGCCCCGCAAGTGAAAGCTTGCGGGGCTTTTGTTTTATGGGAATCATAATACGAGATACGAGATACGAGATACGAGATACGAGATACGAGATACGAGATACGAGATACGAGATACGAGATACGAGATACGAGATACGAGATACGAGATACGAGATACGAGATACGAGATACGATGTGGCCCCTAAAAAGTAGACACAGGGGGAATCCCGTATTCAGCAATACGGGACTGATACAGCGGGGGGAGGCTAACGCTTTAAATCAATGTAGATTTGCTCTACTTTAGTTCGTGCCCATTCTGTTTTGCGCAGAAACTTTAAGCTCGATTTGATGCTTGGGTCCTTTTTGAAGCAGTTGATATTTACCATGTAGCTCAACTCTTCCCAACCGTAATGTTCAACCAATTCTGTTAGCAGTTTTTGCAGTGTGATGCCGTGAAGTGGGTTATTTGCTTGTGTCATGAGATTTACTCGTCATTTATTTGCTCTCAGTATATCAGTTTAGCCATCGGAGTTTCCCGACCATTTCAATGAGAAGTCGGTATCGACGATGTTGAGCATTTCCCTTCCTTTGTTACCAAACTCACTGACCTGCGTTTCTATCCATTTGGAGAAGCGTTGAATCTTGTCGCGATGAAAGTATCCAGGCGGCGCACATAAGAAATAGTTGTATTTTGGTCTTAGCGCTGTATTACCAATTCTAACTAGCTTCCCTTCTTGCAGGTATCGATACACTAAGCTGTGTTTGACTAAGGCGACTCCTTGAACAGAGAGTGCACCTTCTAGTACAAAGTGAGAGCCATCAAACTGCAACGTGGTGTGACCGCCTTCAACGCCTACTTCATTAAGCCATATTGACCAATCCATATCGGGCCATCGGTCTTCAATTAGCTCGGCTTTGTGCAGGTCCTCGACACTGTATATTCCATACTTCTCCTGATAGAGCGGATGACAAACAGGATATAACACCTCATCCATTAGCCAGCGCGACTCTAAGTTTGGGTAGTTACCGTGCCCGTAGCGTATACAGATATCAATACTTGAATCCTCAAAGGTGATCAGCTTGTTGGTCGGCTCAATCAACATAGAAAGGTCTGGATGTCGCTCTCTGAAATCCCCAATCCTTGGCACTAACCAATGCTGGGCAAAAGATGGAACGGTCGAAATTGATAACTGATTAGGGTTAGGGTCTTGGTTGATTCTTCTTACGCCATCTTGAAGGTGAGCAAAGCCTTTTTTCGCTTGTAGGTATAGTACTTCGCCTTCATGAGTTAAGACTATTTTTCGGTGTTGGCGAATAAACAGATCTGCGCCTAACCACTCTTCAAGTTGGCGAATTTGTTGGCTGACTGCTGCGGCTGTAACAAACAGGGTTTCTGCAGCGAGCTTAAAGCTACCTTTGTCGGCTGCGATATAGAAGTAGTAGATCCCTTGGAATGGTGGGGTACGCTCTCTCACATTAGTTTTCCTTAACTGAATGCCAGTATCTATCGTTTGTCGACGTTGCTCTGTTGGTTGATTATTAACCATAACAAAGCAAAAGATCAACAGGAGAAAGGCTATGAATACGATCACAGCAACAGCAAATACCAACCATTCATTTTTGTCATCATTATCAATTAAGAAATTCTATTCTAAATTAAGCCTGTACTTTCAAAATCGTAGAACCAGAAAGCAACTGTCTGAGCTACCCGATTATTTACTGAGAGATATCGGTATTACGTCGGAACAAGTCGAGAAAGAACTGAAGAAGTCATTTTGGGAGTGATTCAAGGCAACGTAGCTTTTAACTCGATGTTGCTTTAACTCAACATAGTTTTGTCGGTGTCGAGAGGTTTACGTTACCGTTCTATGTTGAGTTAGGTTTATGGTTTATTTAAGCCTATTCCTTGTTTAAGTAATTAGTAGGTGAGATCTAATTCTCCAATAGCTCGTTTACTTCTTCATGCAACCAATTGGTGAACGCAGTAATACGCTCTTCTCTCGGGGAGTTAGGATCAAAGCACAGGTTTACTTGAACACCAGGTGTCATGCCAATATCAAAAGGCTTCACTAGCAAGCCGCGTTCGATGAAGTCACCAGCTAAGCTGTCTGTTGCCAAGCAAACCCCATGCCCCGCCATGACCGTGGTTAACCCCATATCAAAGGTACCGACCTCCATCCACTGAATGGCGCTGCTTTGAGTCGATATGTTTGCTTGCCTAAACCATTCCTCCCACGGGAAACAACCGCTATCAAACTGAATCAGCCAACATTTGAGGAGTTGTTCCGGTGATGTGAAGTTCAAAGAGTTTGCGAGTTCAGGAGAACAAAAAGGGTAAACCGGTTCGTTGATTAGCATCTCTAGAGTCAAGCCTTCTTCAACGCATAGATCTTCGCCCTGCAGAATAGCCACATCAATCTCACCATGTTTTAAATTTGGGGTATCAGACCCTGTTAGCACCTTAATTGGGATTTCTGGGTGCTTTACCGAGAACTTCCACAGCCTAGGCAGTAACCAACGAGAAGCAAAAGAAGGGGGAGTTCTAACAACAAGCAGCCCTTGAATTGGTTCTGATTGGATCTTGTTTAACCCCAGCAGAACCTCTTGAAATCCATCAGAGACATGTCTAAAAAGTGTGTGCCCTTCATGCGTCAAAGTCATTGCACGCCCCTTACGAATAAAGAGCTTACATCCAATCTGTTCTTCTAACTGTCGAATCTTCTGGCTGACGGCTGCTTGAGTGACGAACAGCTCTTCAGCAGCTTTGCTGTAATTGCTCAAGCGAGCCGCAACTTCAAAGTAACGGAGACCTGAAAGGTGACGCAGTCTATTGTCCATAATCTCAGCTTATAGTTCTTGTTAATAATGGTTGTTCGATTATCGAACAGGTTGTTTTCATAATAGCGATAAATAAACAGGGAATACAAGAGAGAGAACATGAAAGCAATAACCTGCTGGGTCGGTATATTTGTTACTCAGGTACTTAAAATCAATGATAATACTAAGGTGAGGAAGCCGAATAAATCTAGACAAGTTGTTTGCTTGGAATCGTTAAGTCATCGAATGAGAAAGGATGTCGGCTTAGATTACGAGAGTAGTGATGCTGCGGATTATACTAAGTACTTATAATGTGAGCTTACAAAAAAGGAGCCATAATGGCTCCCTTTCGATTTTAATTATTCTTCCCAAACCACCAATTTATCTTTCGGCCAGTTATGACCGGCTTCATGGTACTTCTGCTCTAGTACATGGCGTTTGATCTTGAGTGTTGGTGTTAACACACCATTTTCAATACTCCATGGTTCTTTAATCATCAGTACGCCCTTGATCTTCTCATGAGACGCGAGCTTCTCATTCATTCTCTCGATCACTCGTTTAGTGGTTCTCTCGTAGCGAGCGCGATCAAAGTTAGGGAAGTCATGTGGGACAACAAGCAGAATTGGACCAGGTAAGCCAAGGCCAATCAGACACATCATCTCTACGCGGCTGTACTCAAAGAGTTTGTTCTCGATTGGCACTGGCGCGACAAACTTACCTTTCGCAGTTTTAAAGGTGTCTTTTTTACGCCCTCGAATGGTGAGGTAGCCTTCGCTATCAATATCACCAATATCACCGGTGTGCAGCCAGCCTTCAGAATTAAATGACTCTTGCGTTGCAATGTCATTTTTGTAGTAACCAGAGAATAGGCCTTTACCACGAACTAAAATCTCTTCATCTTCGGCAATCTTAAGTTCAATGCCAGGACCAGCATTACCAACGGTACCAATCTTATCTGCTCTGAACGGATAATTTAATGTGCTGTAAGCAAAAGACTCAGTCATCCCCCACGCTTCGGTAATGTGTAAACCAACGCTTTCATACCATGCAAGTAGCGCTGGTGATACTGGTGCGGAGCCACAGCCTAGAACGCGAGCTTGATCTAGGCCTAAGCCATCAGCAAGCTTCTTCTTAATGATGTTATTAATGAACGGGATCTTCAGCAGAATGTTCAGTTTTTTCTGCGGCAGCTTATCTTGGATGCGCTGTTGGAACAGGGTCCATAAACGAGGGACAGAAATAAACAGAGTAGGACGCTGCATCTTCACATCATCAATGAAGGTGTCTAAAGATTCTGGGAACGCCGTTACCACCCCGCCCATGACTGAAGAACCAAAGATGTAGACTCGCTCTGTAATATGAGCCAGTGGTAGGTAAGAGAACAGACGGTCATCTTTTTGGATACCGATATGATCGATCAGTCTCTGAACTGACCACGTAAAGGCACCGTATGTGAGCATTGCGCCTTTTGGTAGGCCAGAAGTCCCCGATGTGTAAACAAGAGACATAAGCTTATCATCGTAATGCTGAGGACGTTTGGTGGTTGGTTCATGTGCTTCGATGAGCTGTTCAAATGTATGTTGGCACTTTGGCGCGGTATCGTAGGGTAGCGAGATACTAATCAAACTTGTGTTGTCATCTAGTACTTGTTGTGTTGCCTTAGGGTCATCCAGTTTACCTGCAATCACAATTTTACTTTCACTGTGCTCGATACAGTATTGGATGGTATCTGCACCTGCGGTAGGAAAAATTGGGACGCTGACAAAATCTCCTAACATCATGGCAAGATCACAGATAAACCATTCCGCACAGTTTTTAGAAATAAGCGCGACTCGATCGCCGGGCTCGGCACCGAGTGCCTCTAGTGCAGACGCCAGTTTTAGTGCTTTATCAGCCACTTCTTTGTACGTGAACTCGACAAACTGGCGGTTAATAATTTGTTTTAAATAGACCTCATTTGGACGTTCTTCTGCCCATTTAAGAATCATATCATTAGGTGTAGGGAGAGCTGTTGCTTGTTCTTGGCTAAACTCGTTAGGCTGAATCATTGTCTAACTCCATGTTTTTCGCTAAGTTATTTTTGTTAAAATCATGTTAAATGTACCATGATTTTTTCTTTTAGGGAGTAAAATTAGCGTTTTCTGTTATCCATGCAGGCTCGTCTGTAACTTGCAGGCGTTACGCCAGTTCTTTTCTTGAAGATTCTTGAGAAATATGACACATCCTTGTATCCACATTGATAAGAGATAACCGCTATTTTTGATTCGGTATCGGCCTCGATTAGCTTCTTGGCTAATAAGATTCGTTTATCACACACGAAGTCACGAAAGCTTACCCCAAAGTGTAGATGAAACTTCTTAGAAAAGTAGGTGGTGGAACAGTGACATTTCTCTGCAATCTCCGTTTCTCTTATCTCCTTGTTAATATTATCCATTACAAAGTTTACGACTTCAGACGTGAACAGCTTTGCTGACAGCTGGTTGTTGTTATTCGTTTTTCGGTCAAGATCGAAGTGAGGGTCAAAGATATGCTGTGTTTTACTCTTTAGTTCTTCGAAGGCACTGGTCAGATGATTGTTACTCGTTTCTATAATGAAAAATATATTCTTATGATTTCGAATGATATTAGGTATCTCAAATGGTGAAATTAAAACTATCCGCTTGTTTAGGTTTTCACAAATAGATAATGCCATGGTAAGTAATTGAATTTCACTTTCTCTATTTAAAATGAAAAATACAATTCTTACATCTAAGTTACTGATAACTGATATATCTTGTTGAAAATTTTCCACAGGGAAGTAACGACTAACTTTATTTATAATAATTGAATTAAACTCGCTATCTATATCTGATAGCAGTGGTGTTATTAATTTCATTTCTACTAAACCTGTATCATATATAAATGGCCAGATGTGAAAATTCAGAAATAAGGAAATTATTACAGAGATTAGAAGTACAACAAAAAAGTGCAAGTAAATGGCAAAAAAATCCTAACCGAATGTGTGACTCACCTCTAGATTTACTTTACAGGTAACCGAAGCCTGTTATGAAAATCAAGGAGAGGTTGTCATGGGTAAGTTTTTGAATAATTGCAAAGAATTCATGAAAGATGAAGAAGGGTTGACTGTAATCGAGTATGTAATCGGTGCAGCATTATTGGTTTTAGGCTTAACAACTGTATTTTCTGGCCTAGGTAATACTCTGGCAAATAAATTAAACGCTATTGTTGCCAATGTAGGTTAGTGGTTGAAGCTATGAACAATAATAAACTGAGACGGCAATCGGGGTTAACTACGGTCGAATACGTGATTGGTGCGGCCTCGCTTGTCCTTGCTGTTGGGTTAGTTTTCTCTGGGATGGCAACAGCCTTACTTAGTAAGTTTCAGAGCATTATATCGAGTGTATAAATAGAACATATGATTAATGAGCCTTCTGCTTTTTGGGCACTGCTAATTGCAGTTTCGGTATACGATGTTGAAAAGCATCGTATACCTAATAAAATATTGATACTTCTTTTGTTTGTTTATTTTTTGTCAATGTTTGATAGCAATTATACGTTGGGCTTTTTCTTGTCTTCATTAGCAGGGTTTGCAGTACTTTTTGGGTTTGGTTTGCTTTTGTATTTTATGAGAGCAATGTCTGCAGGTGATGTGAAGTTATTGGGCGTTGTTGGAATGTATCTTGGGTGGGGACAAATACTTGATGCATCGTACTTTATCTTACTTGCTTCTGGGATGATCGGATCCTTTTATTTACTTTATAACTACGCTAACTCAAGTAGTGTCAGCATTAAAGGTTATTTCCAAAATAAACTTATTTTATTGAGTGGTGTTTCACCAGTCAAAGATGAGCGTACTAATTTTCATAATCGATACTTAAATAAAGTGACAATGCCTTTTGCCCCCTCTGTTGTCATAGGATTAGCGATGTATAGCTATTTTAATTAAAGCTGTTGTTGGTAAGCTTTGTGGAGAGGAATAATATAATGGATATTATAGGGCATACGGCTTCAACAACATTAAAACCGCAAATATCAGCTCCTGTTGTCCCAACATCACTTGATACGTTGGGAATTCCTGAAGTCGTGATTGAAAATCTCGTACTTAAGCATTTGTCTGCATACCCTAAATCGGACGTTTTAGAACTTTCCAATCATATATGTGTTGTGACTCATATTGTGGAAAGTGCTTTGGCGGTATTGAGGAAAAAATCTCTAATTGAGGTTTTTCAACCTACCTCAGATCTTTCTCTCTCATCTGCATCACATAGTCACGTTCGTTACTCTCTCTCAGAGAAAGGGCTAGAAGAAGCCGATTTAGCTTTCAAGCGTGATGCTTATTTAGGTCCAGCCCCAGTTTCTCTTGAGCAATATAGTGAGGTGGTCAAGCAGCAAGACCTTAGGGCTGAGCTCGTGACTCGTCCACATGTCGAGGCGGCGTTAAGTGATGTCTATGGCATCGATAAAATGATTTCCGTCCTAGGGCCGGCAATAAACTCAGGGCGAGCCCTTTTGTTATATGGGCATGCTGGTACTGGTAAAACCTTTGTTGCTAGCCGTATTGTCAACGCTTTGCACACTTCGGTGTTTATTCCTTATGCCGTCTATGCGCTTGGCAATATTATCAAGGTTTTCTCTGCACAACACCATAAACCTTTAGATAGAAACGGCAGTACCAAAGCTATCTCGCTAAAAGATCAATACGATAAGCGCTGGCTTAACTGTGAGAGACCGAATATCCAGGTCGGTGGTGAGCTCACCATGGATATGCTTGAGGTGAATCACTCAGAAAACAGTCGAGTCTGGTTAGCCCCGGTACAGATGATGGCAAACAATGGAATTTTCGTGATAGACGATCTTGGCCGTCAACCTATGCCTGTAGACACATTGCTGAATCGATGGATAGTGCCGATGGAGTACGCTTTTGATTATCTATCGCTGCCCAACGGTCAGCAAATTACGATGCCGTTTGTTTTAACTCTCGCCTTCTCTACCAACTTAAATCCAAAGAAAATCAGTGATCCCGCATTTTTGCGTCGTTTAGGTTACAAAATTGAATTTAAGCCTCTTATGCAGCGTGATTACGAAGCGTTGTGGATGAATGTTGCCGCAGAGAAAGAGGTTGAACTTCAAGACGGTTTCTTTGAGCGTTTATCCCAAATGCACACTTTATACAAAGTGCCATTTTTCCCCTGCTTGCCGAAAGATCTGGTAGGTATAAGTAAAGATATTCTTTCGTTCGAGCAACTCCCGCCTGTTATCACATTCGATATTCTTTCCATGGCTTGGGAAGTTTATTTTACCTCTGATGGACATGAGGAATAACACATGAATAAGAGTCAAGTTTTCCTACTATTTTTACTGTCCGTAGTATTTGGTTTAGCTGCTGTTTTTTTCGCTAAACAATGGATGGAAAATCAAGTACAGCCAACAGTCGAAGTTGAAACTGTGGAGCGTCATCCAGTAGTTGTGGCCTCACAAGAGATTGAAGCTGGAACGATAATTGAAGAGCAGTTCCTAACCACGAAGTTAATGGAAGTCGATTGGATTAACGAGAATAACTACTCCGATGTTTCAGAACTCGTTGGCAAGGTGGTTGCAAATACCATTTATGCCGGAGAGGTTCTCCACAAAATGCGTTTTACTGTTCCTGGTGAAGGTTCAACATTAGCGGCATTGATCCCTGAGAATAAGAGAGCGGTAACGATCCGAGTTGATGACGTCATAGGTGTCGCTGGGTTCCTATTACCTGGGAATAAGGTCGATATTCTTAACACCGTTTCTTATAGCCAAAATTCAGCGTCGACTCGAACAGTATTGAAAGACATTAAGGTCTTGGCTGTAGACCAAACAGCTAAAACGAAAGAAAACAGTCCGATTATCGTGAGAGCTGTGACGTTAGAGGTTTCCCCTCAAGATGCTGAAAAATTACTGACGGCAAAGAGTAAGGGGAGTATTCAACTAACTTTGAGAAACCCACACGAAGTCGAGAAAAAAGTGGCTCGTCGATATGTACCTAGACCAAGTGTAACCATCATCAAAGGTACTCAAGCATCTAGTGTTCGCGTCAAGGATTGAGGTGAGATATGAAAATAATATTAACGTGTGTTTTGAGCCTAGTTTGTTTTTCTACATTGAGCTTTGCCGCTCTTCAAACTGGGAAAACCGTCACGGTTCCTCATCACAAATCAACGCATGTCGTTTTATCGGGTAAGGCTAGCAAGGTGTCACTTGGTGACCCTGATGTCCTTGATATTGTGATGCTTAAATCTAACGAGTTATTTTTGATAGGTAATAAATTAGGTGCTACCAACCTAATGGCTTGGGACGCTCGAGGGCAGTTGATTGAGTCTATCAATATTGAGGTTACTCATGATCTTAATAGTTTAAAGGCTAAGTTATATGAGTTCCTTCCTGATGAAACGATTGAGGTACATAGTGCGCAAAACCGTTTGCTGCTGAGCGGTCAGGTGAGCAACCAACAGCAGATGAATGTCGCGATGAGAATTGCAGAAACTTACTCCTCCGGGCAAACCGCAGATGAGTCAAAAGAGAGTGGTAGTGAGCAAGCTGCGGCGACTGGGGTCATCAACTTAATGTCGATTGGTGGTGCTCAGCAAGTCATGCTAGAGGTCACTGTCGCTGAAGTGCAAAGAAGCTTAGTTCGAAAATTCGATGCTAACTTCCATTTCTTCCAAACCAGTGGTTCTGATTTTTCATGGGGAGCGTCTTCTGTGCCTGCTGGTGTATTGGGTGCAACGCCGATTTTTGATATTCCCACCTCAACAGATTATGGGATTTTAGGTTCTTTTATCGATAGCAATACATTGTTTACCTTTGCTCTGGATGTTGCAAAGCAGAATGGTGTAGCCAAAGTTTTGGCTGAGCCGAATCTAACCGCGTTAAGTGGTTCAAAAGCTGAATTTTTAGCGGGCGGTGAGTTCCCAATCCCTGTGCCTGATGAAGACGGCATCACCATTGAATACAAAGAATATGGTGTAGGGCTGAAATTCATCCCAACGGTTCTTAGTGATAAAAAAATCAACCTGAACTTGGCTGTTGATGTGAGTGAAATTGCGAATAGTAGCTCGCTAACGATTGATCCTGGTACTACCAACGCGACTTACTTCATTCCACCTATTACGCGTCGTAGTGCATCTTCAACACTTGAGTTAGCAGATGGCCAGACTATCGGTATTGCAGGTTTACTGAGTGAGAATGTGAGAGATATCAGCAACAAGATGCCAGGCTTTGGTGATGTGCCGATTTTAGGGCAGCTTTTCAACAGCCAAGAGTATGTATCTGGCGAAACCGAACTGGTTATTCTTGTGACTCCAAGGCTTGCCAAGCCAATCGACCGCACGAAAGTGACATTACCAACAGATGCTTTCGTCGACCCTAATGACTTGGAATATTATTTGTTAGGCCGAAGCGCTTACATTGCTGAACCGTCTGAATCCACTTCAGAGCAATCTCAATCAGCACAGGCCGTATCGCCAACCGACGGCGGTAGTGAAGGCTCATTTGGTCATGATTTATAAGGAGATAGATATGATTAGAATAATGATGGTCTTTCTCGTGATGGTGCTAGTTGGCTGTGCTAATGATGCCCGTTTGGGGCATTCAGTAGCACTAGTGAAAACAGAACAAACATATAACCCTAATGCGACCCAAGAGAATCTACTCGAAGTACCGGACGGTACAGGGGAGCGGATGCAGGCTGGTTACGACCGATATGTTGGCAGAGGTGAAAATGATCTGTCCGGAAGCAGTAGTAGCCAGATCCTAGAAGAGTTTAACTAAATCTGGAGGTACTCACATGTTGTATCGAGTATCACAAAGCCCCAAAAAGCAACAAGGCTTAGTCGTAGTCATGATTACAGCCGCTTTGTTGGTTTTTTTAGCTGTCTCAGCGTTAGCTGTCGATATCAACCATATGGTTGTGAATAAAACGCGGTTACAAAATGCAGTCGATTCTGCTGCGCTAGCTGCCGCAACTATTTTAGACAATAGTAAGGATAAAGATGCCGTAGATGCAGAGGTTGGCACCGCATTAAATGCTATGGCAGCCGCCACAGGTAATCATGAATTTGATTTTAGTACGGCTTCTGTAAACATTGATTATTCAAATGATCCTAAGGATTTTACAGGAACAGCAACGTTCGGTGCAGATGATGATGTCTATGTGCGTGTTCGTGTCGATTCCTTGGATATGGATGAGTTTTTCATTCAAATGTTTGGACTAGAAAAAACCGTTTCGGCGAGTGCGGTTGCTGGCCCTAGTTCTGGTCAGGTCGTTGTTAATAATGTTGTGCCAATTGGTGTGTGTATTGGTGATGGCACGTCGGATAATGATGTCTCACCAGAAGATGGGTACCATGATGTGACTGGTGAGGAAATAACCAGTGTTTTTGGTTATGAAGTTGGCACCGTTCATGCGTTAAAGGTCGGCGACAAGAGCTTATCTGAAATGGGGAATGGTAATTACCACCTTCTTGATTTTGGATCTGGTGGTAAAACGGTGAAAGAAGGTTTAGGCGGCAGTTATGATTATCCGGTTAAAATTGGCGAAGACATTACAACGAAGCCGGGTGGCACG
Organism: Vibrio sp. Makdt; assembly: GCF_027587015.1. Taxonomy (NCBI): domain Bacteria; kingdom Pseudomonadati; phylum Pseudomonadota; class Gammaproteobacteria; order Vibrionales; family Vibrionaceae; genus Vibrio; species Vibrio sp. Makdt. Next base: position 165,042 of record NZ_JAPPTH010000004.1, on the reverse strand, counting down.
GTAGGTCCGACTGGTGATGGTCTAAATACTCGTTTTGGTGATTATGGCGGCGGTTTATCAGCCTCCGATTACCCTTCAGATTATGTAACAACGGAACCTACAGACGAAATAACAATTGATGCGAGTACAGGTGAGATCGATTTTGATGGCACTTACAGTTACGCACAATATGAAGCTGATACCAATGCATGTATTGCTAGTGGTGGTAGTGGTTGTGCGTCTAATGGTGTCGCATGGCGTCGTATTTTAGCCATACCTATGGTGGATTGTTCAGGTAAAAGCGGTGGTACCACTGACTTTACAGTGAACAAAATTGGTTGCTTCTTTTTGTTGCAAAAAGCACCGACAAATAATTCAGGTACTCCTGCCGTATTTGGTGAATTTATTCACTCCTGCAGTGTGACAGGTGGGGCGGGTAGTACGACCTCTACAACAGAAGGGACTTATAGGATTGTTTTGTATAAGGACCCTGATAGTGGGGAGTCTTGATTATGAAACGGTTGAGAAAACGACAAAGCGGTTTTGCAGCTATCGAGGTGGTACTGGCCACACCCGTATTATTGTTCTTTATGGTATTGGTGCTTGAATTCGGAAATATATTGATTCATTACAATGTCATTTCAAAGTCAGTGCAAAATGGAGCGCGTTATGCGGTTAGTGAAGTGTATGGGACTGTTGGCGGCACAATAGCCCCTACGTCAGAAATTCAGAATGTAGTGGTCTATGGTCAAAATAGTGTGGGCACGGCGGTACTCTCTTCATTGACGACAGCAGATGTCACTGTCACTCAGCCATCTGGTGATAGCTATGTGCGAGTAAGTGTTACCTATGATTATGTTCCACATTTCTTGTCTATTCCCTTTTCGTCGGAGAGCTTTGCCATTCCATTAAGTGTGACTTCGGTTATGAGGGTGCTGTGATGAAAAGGCTAAAAGGGCGTATTAAAGGACTTGCCATCGTTGAATTTACATTAGTGTCATGGCTGATTTTTCTTTTGATTTTTTTAATCTTGGCATTTGGTGCTTATATATTTTCACTACAAATGGTCAGTGAAGCGACAAGGAAGGCGGCTAGACTGGCGACAGTATGCTATGTCTTAGATAGAGATAATATTGGTGCAATGGTGGTGGATGAGATCCCGCTGGTTGGGTTTTCTGGTGCTAATTTAGAGGTGGCTTACCTTGATGCGAGTGGAGGGGAGATAGCATCAGATTTCGAAGATAACTTCGATGATATTAAGTTTGTACGTGCCAGAGCGACTGGCTACGGCATTCAGTTGATTAGTAACCTAAGTTTCTTAGGTAACAATGGGTTTCTTGCTGCCCCTGCATTCGAAACAATTTTACCGGCTGAAAGTTTAGGGGTTGTTAGGGCAGATTCTGACATTAAGAATCGATGTCCCGAAGTTATCTAGTACAGGAGTTTGATGTATGGGGGAAGCAATTCAAATGACGCCTAATGAGGGTGACATTACGCGTTTGAGAACTAATTTAAAGGTCTGGTTAATATACAATACTGAGGCTTTTCATTCGCATATGAGCCACGAATTGAAGAAATGCCGAAACGTACATGTGACGGCTTTTTCACTCTCGGCAATGAGCGAGGAATACCTAAAAAGTGCTGATGTTCCAGAACTCATTTTTGTCGAGGCCAATGGAAATTGGGCTCAAAAAATGGTTGAACTGCAAGGGTATGATCTGTCGCTTGAGGACGAGAACCTATCTTTGGTTGTGCTGGGAGATGAAAGTGATAATGGGGCGTTAAAGATAGCACTTCGCTTGGGAGCATCAGACTTCTTGTCGCACAATGTCATGCTCTCTGATTTACTCCCTCTGTTGAAAAAAACAGCGGCCGAAAAACTTGAGAACTCGAACTATGGTGAGTTTATTTTGTTTTTGAATACGAAAGGGGGGATGGGGGCGACAACTCTGGCTTTGAATACCGCTATTGAGATGGCCAGTCAGCATCCTAATGAAGTGCTTTTGCTCGATATTGATCTCCAATTTGGAGTAATTCCTGATTACTTAAATATTATTCCCACCTACAGCGTTTCTGATGCAATAAATAGCGCGAATGACCTGGATGAAATCTCCTTAGGTACTTTGGTCAATAAACATGAATCTGGTCTTCATGTTCTAAGCTTTAAGCATGAAAACAATGCTGATGATTTCGAGCAGGCACAAAAAATAGGCAGGCTGCTGCCTATATTGCGCCGTTTTTACCCTTATGTGGTGATCGACCTATCTAGAGGGTTAGATCATGTATTTGCATCTGCTATATCACCAGCAACGAAAGTGCTTCTGGTTTTACAGCAGAGTTTAGTGTCAGTAAAAAACACAAGTAGATTAATTAAGTCTCTGAAGTTTGAGTACGGCTTACAAAGCGACTCAATAGAGGTGATCCTTAACCGTTACGAAAAACGACATTCTATTAAGTTAAAGGACATTGAGCAGGCGGTGGGTAACCACGATATCCACTTGATGCCTAATGACTTTAAAGTGGCACTAGAGAGTGCCAACTTGGGGCAGCCGTTAGTTCAGTCGAGAAAGAAAAGCTCAATTACTCGTTCTATCATCGATTTGTCTCACGTTCTTTCACCACCAGAGCAAGAAGAAAAAGGCTGGTTGAAAAAGTGGTTTTCATAACGGGTAGATGAATAGTGAACACGAGGGATTGTGATGTTCTTTAAACGAAAAAATGTAAATCCAGAGTTTGAAAAAAGAGTAGAACAGATTTCGCATGACTCAGAAGATACCAACCCTGTTGAGCGTTTATCCAGTGTTGATACGTCTAGTCAATCTCGCAGTTCTGAAGCGAATGTAGAAAAGGAAAAAGCGATTGATGAAGCTCGAAAAGTGTTAGAGCAAGAGTTATCAATCAAACACTTTTTTCATAAGCAACTGCTTGAGACCCTAGATTTAGGATTACTTTCAAGTTTGGAAAAAGAGCGGGCTAAGGTTGACTTGCATGAAGCCATTTTACAGTTGATGGCTGACGATGGTAGTCATGCGCTGAGTGCTGAAGGGCGAAAGCGGGTTATAAAGCAGATAGAAGATGAGGTGTTTGGTCTTGGGCCGTTGGAGCCTTTACTCGCTGACCAAACCGTTTCAGATATCTTGGTGAATGGTCCTAAGAGCGTTTATGTCGAGCGAAGAGGTAAGCTTGAAAAGACGCCGTATACTTTTCTTGATGATCGCCATTTAAGAAATATCATTGACCGTATCGTAAGCCAGGTTGGTCGCCGAATCGATGAAGCATCACCTATGGTAGATGCCCGTTTAGTTGATGGATCTCGTGTGAACGCAATTATCCCTCCTCTTGCGCTTGATGGCCCTTCTGTTTCTATTCGTCGTTTTGCGGTTGATCGTTTAACGATGGATAACCTGATTGACTACAACTCAGTTTCGCCGCAAATGGCTAAATTTGTTGAAGCTGCGGTTAAAGGTGAACTCAACATATTGATTTCAGGTGGTACTGGTTCGGGAAAAACGACCACGTTAAATATCTTCTCCGGCTTTATTCCACGTGACCAGCGAATCATTACAATAGAGGACTCTGCGGAGCTTCAACTTCAACAACCTCATGTTATTCGTTTAGAGACTCGCCCTGCAAACCTAGAAGGTAAAGGGGAGATAAGTCAGCGGGAACTCGTGAAAAACACCCTACGTATGCGACCCGATAGAATCGTGGTTGGTGAGGTTCGTGGTAGCGAAGCGGTTGATATGTTAGCTGCGATGAATACTGGCCATGACGGCTCTCTCGCGACAATCCATGCCAACACCCCTCGTGACGCCTTAAGCCGTGTAGAAAACATGTTTTCTATGGCTGGTTGGAATATCTCAACCAAAAACTTAAGAGCTCAAATTGCTTCAGCTATCCACTTAGTCGTTCAAATGGAGCGTCAAGAAGATGGTAAACGCCGTATGGTGAGTATTCAGGAAATCAACGGCATGGAAGGTGAGGTAATTACGATGTCGGAAATTTTCCGATTCCAACGTAAAGGTATTGATGAAGAGGGCAATATCCTCGGTTACTACACCGCAACGGGTGTGGTGCCTCAGTATCACGACCAACTAGTTAAACGTGGTCTTGACCTGCCTTTCGAACTCTTTACTGAAACTCACAGTTAAGGAGAGATTATGGATAACGTAAGTGTTTCATTAGCACTATTGTTTATCGCGGTACTTTTTATCTCCCAAGCACTATTGCTACCTGCTGCGGGGAAAAAAGCAAAGCATAAAGAGTTATCTCGTCGCTTAAAAGAGACGCAGCGTAATATTGATGAAGAGAGTTTGTCTTTGTTAAAAGAGCATTATAACAAAGACTTATCCCCCATCGATCGTAAGCTCATTGTGGTTCCTTATTTTGCTAGCTTGAAAAAAATGTTGGAGTTGGCAGGTATTAGAGTCGCGTTAAGTCGCTTTCTGTCGACTGTGACTCTTTGCGGGCTTGCGCTGACATTGATAGCCATCATGACAAATCAAGTGTGGTTTATCTGTGTCGCAGCCTTCATCCTTGTTTGGGTTATCGCTTACCTATATGTGCAGAATCGAGTGACTTATCGAATGGCTCGATTTGAAGAGCAACTCCCAGAAGCTTTAGACATCATTCGCCGAGCATTACAAGCTGGGCAGCCTCTTGTGCAGTCTTTTAATGAAGTGGGTGAAGAGCTACCAGATCCGATAGGCACTGAGTTTAAGAACACGTATAACCTGCTTAACTACGGTTATGACTTGCGCCTGGCTATTTTACAGATGGCTGAACGTGTACCAACGGTTTCTATGTTGGCTTTCTCTAGTGCCGTGATGTTGCAAAAAGAGACTGGGGGTAACTTGTCTGAGAACCTCCAAAAAGTATCTGAAGTACTCAGAGCTCGCTTTAAGTTAGAAAGAAAAGTGAAGACGCTCTCGGCTGAAAGTCGATTATCGGCATGGATATTAACACTATCTCCATTTGGGTTGTTTTTTGCTTTAAGAGTTGCCAGCCCAGAATACATAGAACCGCTTTACCAAGATCCCCGAGGTCTATCAATGGTTAGTGTGGGTATAGTGCTGTTGGCTGTCGGAGCCTTATGGATCAAAAAGATCATTAGCATAGAGATATAAGCCATGGACCTATTAAATATTGAAGTGTGGGAGCAGATGTTAGCTGACTTTGGAGTGAGCTCTCAGATGGTTATCTATGCGATGATTCTGCTTACTACTGTTTTATTAACATTAACGCTAGGGTTCCTATTTTTGGGTGCTCGTTCCCCCTTAGACAAGAAGCTTAGACAGATTTCTGAAGACGGACAGGTGAGAGGTAAAAAACCGTATGACTTCTCTAATACGCTAGAGTCATTAAGCCCTTTTCTTAGTAAAGGGAATAAAAAAGACAATGAAACCTACTCAGAAAAGCTCATGCACGCAGGGTTTCATGAGAAGAATGCTTTGTCCGTTTTCTATGCGTTAAAAGTGCTGTCGAGCTTAGTCGGTGTTATCGCTGCTTTCATGGTTTATTACATCTCATTAGGTGGTAGTTACAACAATTTATTGATTATGACGTGTGTTTTTCTAGGGACTTTTACACCTAATATTGTACTGAGCAAGCTGCAAAAAGAACGTCAGAAAAAAATCAGAAACGGAGTGCCTGATGCACTCGATCTTCTCGTTGTATGTACCGAGTCCGGATTGGGCTTTAATGCGGCCCTTGGGCGTGTCGCGTCTGAGCTATACGTCTCTCAACCTGAGCTTGCAGATGAATTGGATACGGTTTTTGCCAAGATACAAGCTGGGGTAACCATGCCCGATGCGCTTAGACAATTCATCGAACGAACTGGCCTTGTTGAACTAGAAGGCTTGGTATCTTTGCTTTCTCATGCCTCCAGAATGGGGGGAAGTTTAGCGCAAACACTGCGTGATTATACGGAAGATTTTCGAGATAAACGCCAGCAAGCGGCAGAAGAGGTGGCTGCGAAAATACCGACTAAAATGTTATTTCCTATGCTGATTTTTATTTGGCCTTGTTTTTTCATTGTTGCACTTGGCCCAGGACTACTTATCGTAATGGACGCATTGAGTGCGCCGGGAGCAAGTTTATGATGTTATACAATAAGTTCCTTCTACTTTTCCTACCAATACTACTACTCGGTTGTGCATCATCTGATGAACCAACGAATCAATTTGATGCAGAACTGTATTCCGGTAAACCGATAGATACGTTAACGAATGATGACCCTCCTTTGAGTGAGAAGGAAGCGATCATGCGTGGTGACGTAGCATTAAGGGACAACAACATCGATCTAGCCTTGTATGAATACATTCGCTCACTGTCTTTTCCTGAGCAAGAGTTTCACGACAAAACGCTGTTTACTATAGGTAAAATCCATTCATCTCGTGGCAACGCGGCGCTTGCCGAGAAAGCGTATCTGGCGGCCTTAGATTTCAATCCAGCACATACCGAGGTACTGGAGGAATTAGGCGTTTTGTATACGAAGCAGCGACGAACGGATGAAGGTCGAAGTTATTTCTTTAAAGCGATTAATGCCGACCAAGTTCGTTTGAAAAGCAGTGAAACGATTAAAAACCACCAAGCGTTAAGCCAAAGTGAAGTCGCTAGCTTGAAGGTCGACAGTATGTCTCCTGCATCAGCATATATGGGGATTGGTGTGTTGGAAGATGTCGACGGAAAGCATCAGATAGCTCAAGAGTACTTCAAAAAGTCGCTGCAGATAGACAAAAACTCATTCAAAGCTCTGTTGAATATGGGCTACTCCCATTACATGTACGGCAATTACAAGGAAGCGTATCAGTACACGCGTTCAGCTCTAGAGTTAGAGCCAAATAGTGAGAAGGCCCAAAACAATCTAGCCCTCATTTATCTGGCTTCCGGTGATGTTAAGAAAGCCACTAATATGTTTATGCGACATATGGATACGCCTGAAGCGTTGAATAATGTAGGGTATTTCCTAATATTACAAGGTAAGCCGGATGAAGCCGTTCCTTACCTTCAGCAAGCAATAGACAAGAAACCATCGTATTACAGAGTTGCGAACGAAAACTTAAACAGAGCATTAGCGGAAGTGAGAGAGATGGAGCAATAGTCGTTTAAATTTTGGCTCAGTGAAAAGGATATTCATGTCGCCTAAAAGTGAGAGTTTTAATAAAGATATCATTGTTATCTCTGTGATCTGGCTAGTTTGTGCCACACTGATCTTTATTTACAAGTGGGAGAGTGTTTCAGCTCTTAACCTGAATGACAATGACGACTATATGCGTTTCGTTCAATTTCAGGATTGGATGGCAACTGGACATTGGTACCTAGAGCCAATGAATAATTTTAATGCCGCTGACGGCATTGTTATTCATTGGTCTCGCTTTCCTGATTTAATCTTATCGCTCGTAGCTTTTCCATTGTTGTTTATCGTCGATGATAATCTTGCTTATACAATATCAATTTCGCTTGTCCCTCTGCTTTACTTGCTACTTTTTTCTCTGTCATGCTTTTACCTAGCTGACCACCTCTTCGGTGCCAAGTATCGCTTTATTAGTATGATGTTTGCGATTTCTTCGCCTTCAATTATCCATTTTTTACCCGGTTCTATTGATCATCATAATATTCAGCTGGTCTTCGCGGTCCTATTTCTAGCTTTAACGCCATTGAATCATGAGCAGTTGCGCCATGCGTGGCGTGTTTATGCGCAATCTATCTTGCTGTCTCTATCTTTATGGACGGGGCTTGATAATGTTTTGCTATTCATGTTTTTTTTCGCGATTTACACCGTGTATTGCGGTCTTGTTCGCCATGAGTGGTTTGGCTATATCTCTAAGTTGTATGCGAGTTCCGCTCTGTTTGGGATTTGTGCGGTTTTATTAAATCGGCCTTACGATGAGTTTTTTGTTTTTAAGTACGACGAAATATCATTTGTTCTCATCATCCTTTTCTTCTGTGGTTGGCTTTTCGTTAATGTTTATCATCGGTTTATGAATGAAGATAACAGTCTACTGCAAAAGGTTTTTCTGTTCGTATTTCTAGCTGTTCTATTTTTAATCCCAGTGGCAGTGCTTTATCCATCACTCAGCAGTGCGTTGTTAATTGATTACCCTCCGATACTTAAAGTCTATTGGTTAGACCAAGTGACAGAAGCGAAGTCGGTCGTTAGATATGTCGCAAGTCATGGTTTTTTCTCGATAGAGAATTACGCTTTGCTGGTGATTCCTGCCACTTTGTATCCACTTTTTAAGCGTAAAAATCACCACTGCACAATTTTGTATCTCATCTTTATGTTCAATTTAGCCCTTGCGATCTTTTGGCAGATTAGAGTCATGAGGTTGTGTTTTGTGCTAGCGGCTCCCCTCCAAGCATACGTGATTCTTCAGTTAGCAGATTACATTCGTTCCTCCATCATAAAAGCGACGGTTATTACTTCTGGAGCACCACTAGCGGTCGCCTTTGTCATTCTCGCGTTGTCGCCAACCGAAGAAATTACAACTACTCTTGATCAAAAGGAGCAATCGCTGAAGATTCATAAGGTGTTAAAAGATAACGATATAAATTCGCACACCATACTTTCAGGGATTGAAACGGGGGCTCCAGTGTTGGCAAAAACGGATAATCGAATTATTGCTGCTCCTTACCATCGAAATATTGTTGGGAACCAATTTCTTATTGAAGTGATGCTAGAGGAAGATCTGAGCTTAGCCGAAAGGAAAATCATAGAGAAAAGCATCGATATCATTGTTATTGGCAATGACCCGCATTTGTTGATTTTAAAGGACTCGGCGAGCGAGGAGGCATTTATCAATAAGCTGTACAGCTCAGATACGCCAACTTGGTTAGATGTTGTGTACGACAATATTGAAAATGGGTACCGAGTGTTTCGAGTCAGGGAGAGTTCATGAAGAATCAAACCATAGCGGTGTTACTCCCGTGCTATAACGAAGCCGGAGCGGTTGGAAAAACGGTGGCTGACTTTCAACGTGCACTACCAAGTGCGACGATTTATGTGTACGACAATAACTCCACTGATGGCACGGTCGAAGAGGCGCTGCAAGCTGGTGCTGTTGTTCGCCATGAGTATCGTCAGGGCAAAGGTGAAGTCGTGCGACGGATGTTCTCAGATATTGATGCTGACATTTATATTATGGCTGATGGTGATGATACCTACGACGCCTCCATTAGCCCTACACTGATTGAACAACTGGTTACTGAACAGCTCGATATGATCATTGGCAGTCGAGAGCGCTCTTCCGAGGCTTATCCTGCAGGACATATTTTAGGTAATAAGATGTTTTCGACTCTGATAAATAAAGGGTTCAATGCTCAATTGAATGATGTTTTCTCTGGCTATCGAGTGATGAGTCGCCGGTTTGTAAAAACGGTTCCTATTTTCAGTGATGGCTTTCAAATTGAGACGGAACTAACCGTGCATGCATTGCACCATAATATGTCGATCAAAGAAGTACCCACTCATTATCACTCAAGGCCTGAAGGCACGGCGAGTAAGCTGAATACTTTGAGTGATGGGATCAAAATCCTCAACTTTATTTTGTTCCTGCTACGAGACGTAAAGCCGATGTTTTTTTTCGGTGCTATGTCGGTGTTGCTTTGCTTTATCTCATTGGGATTAGGGGTTCCCGTTATTATCGATTTTATTGATACCGGGCTCGTTGAAAGAGTCCCAACAGCTATTCTGTCTAGTTCAATTGCACTTATCGCGGTGATGTCTTTCTTTTGCGGCTTGATACTCGACAACGTGTCGCGCGGCAGACGAGAGATGAGGATCCTTTCAATATTAAGAAGTCACGATCACAAGCCATCTCAATAGGATTCAGGAATGAGAATAAACAAGGATGAAGACAAGGAGTGGCTCGATTATTTGTCCCGTTTCAGTGATGAATATGACGAGCGAGTCTACGAAAGCAGTACAACAGGCTATGTGATGAGGGCGGGTCATATAGCGTGTGAGAAGCCTTTCAGTAACAGAGAGCATTTCTCGAAGGTGCTAGAAGTGGGTTCAGGAACGGGTGAACACTTGAGACATGTTCAGCATAGTTTTGACGAGTATACGGTCAGTGATGGCGATTCTGCCGCACTTGAAGTGGCAAAAAGGCAACTCAGTAACACCAGTACTTATGACAAGCTCGTTTTTAATGTAACGAATGCACGAGCGTTAGACTTTGAAAGTAACTGCTTTGATCGTGTTATTGCGACACATATATTGGAACACCTTTATGAGCCTCACCTTGTGATTAAAGAATGGCTTAGGGTATTAAAGCCGGGCGGCACTTTGTCCATTTTGATTCCCACAGACCCAGGTATTGCATGGAAAGTTGGTCGCTATATGACGACAAGAAAACTTGGAGTGAAAAAGGGGTGGAACTACGATTACATTATGGCGAGAGAACATGTTAATCCCTGCAATAATTTGATCGCCTTTTTAAAGTACTATCTCCCTGATAATAAACACTCTTTTTGGCCATTAAGCCCAATCCCGCTCATTGATTGCAATTTGTTTTTTAACTTCCATGGAATCAAGCCTGCTAGTTAAAGGTTCGATGGCTCCTATCGTTCAGTCGTAAGCAAGAAGTTAAGTATTCACTAACTTCTTGCTTCGGTTAGATCTTTAGTTAACAAAGCCAGTAAGAGCGCCGAATAGCATAAACATGCCGACAAGCCCTACGATTGGCATCTTGACCGTTTTCAATAGCCACACACCTATGATGATCAGAGCGAAGTCTAAACCGCCACTCACCGCACTTGTGAAGATTGGCTGATACAGAGCCGCAAGTAGTAACCCGACTACCGCTGCATTCACACCGGTAAGTGCACCAGCAACCAATGGTTTACTTGCGATTGCCTGCCAGTTTTTCAATACCCCCAGTAGTAATAAGAAGCCCGGTAAGAACACGGCGATTGTCGCTAACAAAGCGCCAGTAATTGGTGCCGATGGCATTAATACATAGCCTAGGTATGTCGCTAAGGTAAACATAGGACCAGGTACAGCCTGTGCTGCAGCATAGCCCGTTAGGAACGCATCTTGGGATAGTTGGTCACCAATACCATTCTGCAACAATGGAAGTACCACATGACCGCCACCGAATACTAAGCTGCCAGCTTGATAAAACAGACCAAATACCTCAATACCTTGAGAGTATGCACTGAACAGAGGAAGGCCAACCAACAGCGCAACAAAAATAACGAGCGGTGTTATGGAGATCTTGTGTGTTGATGGAACCGTTTTGATGTCTTGTGAGGTCAAAAACTTGCTGCCAATGATTGCGGCAAATAGAAGTACCAAGATTTGTGGCCAGATCCCAGGAAGCAACAGGAGAACCACGGCAGTCATGACACATAAAGCGGTCGCGACTTTCGATTGGCAAAAGTTTTTGTACATGCCAAATGTGGCATCAGCAACCACCACCACTGCGAGTAGCTTCAAACCGTGAATAATTGAATTAAACAGAGGTGCTTCCAATAGCTGATTGCTCACCAAAGCTAATATCAACATTAAGATGACAGATGGGGAAGTAAAGCCGATAAACGCAGCAATCGCACCCGTTAAGCCACCTCTTTTGTAGCCAACCGCAAAGCCAACTTGGCTTGAACCTGGGCCGGGTAGAAATTGACTAAGCGCGACAATTTGCCCGTATTCTTCATCAGATAGCCAGTTAAGTTTCTCAACAAAGGTTTTACGGAAGTAGCCAATGTGCGCAGCTGGTCCACCAAAGCTAATCCAGCCAAGCCAGAAAAAGGTTTTAAAAATTGAAAGCATGATCGATTCCAGATAAATGTTTAGCGTAATTTATGGTGACTTGCACTATGATTCAAATTAATTGTTTTAATTATAACTATTAATGAAATAGGTTCTGTTGGATGGCTGATTTTAACTGGAAAGGTATCGATCTTAACTTATTGATAGCTTTGCAAGCGTTATACAAAACGAACAGTGTAAGTAAAGCGGCTGAGCGCTGTTATGTCAGTCAGTCTGCAATGAGTCATAGCCTTCAACGACTTCGAAAGTTGTTTGATGACCCTCTGTTTGAGCGAGTAGGTAGCAAAATGGAAGCAACGGATAGAGCGATTGAATTATCCAGTACTGTCGATGCCTTGCTCAATACCATTCAATCTGAAGTACTACTCTCTAAATCATTTGATGCAACAACTTACCAAGGCAGTTGGAAGATTGGTCTTACCGATTATGCCGAGCAGATGTTTGCTCCAGTGTTGTTTGATCTCATTAAACAGTCCTCTCCTGATTCTCAAATTGCGTTGTTCAACGTAAATCGAGCTAACTATCAGCGAGTATTTGAAGATTCTAAGCTTGATATGGCGATCGGTAGCTTCGGTGAAGTGTCTAAGCTATACAGAACCAAGCACTTGTACACAGAACAGCACGTCTGCTTGCTCGACAATTCAGTGTTGTCGATCGAAGAGCCCATGTCTTTAGTACAATTTGCATCTGTTGGGCATGCTTTGGTTTCTCCTGCAGGAGTGATAAAAACGGGAGTCGACAGTCGCCTAGCTGAACTTGGCTTAAGTCGAAAAGTGGTTATTGCTTCGAGTAACTTTTTAACGGTAAAGCGCTTAATTCGTGGCAGAGAACTGCTCTGTATAGTGCCTAAGCTGGTGGCTCGTAATGACATTGAGGGTGAAGAAGCACTGTTGGCTGTCAAGCCACCGATAGATGTACCGGATTTCGATATACAGCTTGTCTATCGGAAAGCGAAGCATTTAGATGATAAAAATAAGTTACTTAGAAGGTTGATTACTGAAGCTGTGTCGTCTGTGATTACTGAGTAATTTTTTGTATTGGGGGATAACCACACTTTTTCTAATTATTTAAGGAAAAATCAGGTTAATAATAAGAATCCGACTATACTTAATTTACGACTCAAAGCAGTCGGAAAGAATAGGCTTTTTGATTTACCTAAGTAAAAAAATTGGTTATATCCTCATTATATAGCTCAAAAACCTACCAGGCTAAACGGATTTAGTTGGTCTAAAAAGCGCTAGCTCCCCCTAGCGCTTTTTCTTTTGCATCAGTCAGATTTACCAATGTATCTTCAATCACTTAAAGTGAGAAACGAGTCCATTTTTTTGCTCTCCAGCGATACGCCATTATGATGCCTCGGAACCATTCATCCATCGCGATCGCCATCCAAGCACCAAGCACACCATACCCCCAGTGTACGCCAAGCAAATAGCTCATCGCGACGCCAATGCCCCACATGCTGAGGATACCCATTTTTACTGGGAACTTAATATCGCCAGCGGCTTTCAAGCATGAGATGAAGATCAGGTTAAATACTCGACCCGCTTCGAGAATGATTGACCCTGCAATCAGCACTGCCGCTAATGCGATGATCTCAGGATTTTGTGTGAACAGATCGAGAATTTCATAGCGGAATAGGTAAACCACACAGGTGATCGTGGTTGAGGCGATGAAGCCCACCACAAAGTAACGCTGTACGCGTGACGTTATTTCATCGATCCATCCCTTACCAATGTAATAACCGGTTTGAATTTGGCTACCTTGACCAATGGCTAAAGCAAATGCGAACGAGAGACGTGCGATGTTCTGAGCATAGGTAAAGGCCGCCAGTGACGATGTGCCCATCTGAACGACAAAGAAGGTAATGCTGATCTGTGCCATGTTGTAAGAGAGCACTTCACCCGCGTTCATCGAGCCGATCTTCATTATCTTCTGATAGATAGATTTCGGTACCGATTTAAATTGTTTCACGGGGAGCTCTATGCCTTTATTTCTGACCACACCAATCAAGATAAGCATGCCAATCACTTGGCTAGTCACGGTTGCAATGGCTACCCCTTGAACGCCGTATACCGGTAAGCCAAAAGGTTGGTAGAGCGCGCAGTAGTTACCGAAAATATTAATCACACCAGCAATCATGTTGATGATCATTGGAGATTTAGAGTAACCATGGCTGCGGAGGATAGTGGTGAGTACCACACCTATCGTGACGTTGAAAGTGAGTGCGCCACTGATGAACAAGTACTCCTGTGCGTACTGTTCAACCTGAGCTTCAAGCTGATAGAGCGGAATAAAGTACTCTGCCCCCAGCACGGCGAAAATACTCAGCAATACACCCGTAATTATCGCCAATATGATGCTGGCAACGCCGACTTGCGCGCTTTCTTGATCGCGTGAGGCGCCATTGTATTGGGCAATGAGAATACCAGTACCACTGCTGACCATGGTCGATACGATGATTAGGAAAAAGGATATCTGAGAGATAACACCAACGGCAGACACGGCTTTGTCTGAGTATCCCGATAACATGAATACATCGCTGGTGTTGAGTGCAGTTCGAAGCAGCACTTCGATAAAAATTGGCCAAGTGAGCGCAACGATTCCCATGCGTTTGTTTAGGGTGGAATCAGCATTAGGCATTTAGTTTTTCTCAAAAAAAAAGGAAGGCGAGACTATAGTTTAGTGGTTATTGGGTAAACGACTATCAAATTAATGTCCGGATTACGAATAAGGGTAAAGATATTTTGAATAAACCAGTGTTGTCCACACTCTTGCTCTTTGTGGTGAAACTTATTCGCGTGTTTCATGGTGTGATTCGATCGGATTTTAGCCACTGAAAAATAACAACAAGAGCTTAATGTGCAGGAATGAGAGTAAAAGGATCATGGTAGGCCAAATACTCCTATATCTTCCTTTTTCATGCTGAGTGAGAAGTAAAAAAAGGCACTCAGCGAGATACTGAGTGCCAAAGCCTGAAATTTATGAGGTTATCTTTTCATTGAATTCCAGAAGACAGGTATAGGTTTAATTTACTCTGCGTCAGTAAAGAAATCGTTGTAAAGCATGTACAAGTGAGCTGCACTCCAAGAGAAGTTTGGCGCACCTTGTTGCTCACCGGTCAATGGATTGTAGTTCTCACGGATAGGGCCGTCTTGCACCAAGCCATCGGCGTGGTCGAAGAAAGCGCCTGCCATTTCAATCGCATCATCACGGTAGCCGTAGCTGTCCATACCTTTAAGGCCAAAGTAGAACTGGTCTACCCATACGCGTCCACGCCAGTAAATATCTGGGCCAAATGCTGGGCTAGAAAGCGCTGCCGTACCCAGTGGAACGTAGGTGTTGAACTCTGAGGTATCTTTCATCACAGAAACCACCGCATCGGCGTGTGCTTGGGTTGCTGCGCCATTGAATAGTGGTGACCAACCTTCAGGGCCTTTGCCACGTTCGACAATCGGTTTACCTGCACAGCCATTGGCTAACGGTTTATCTTCAATACGAATGTCGTAGTAGAAGTTCGTGCCTTCATCGAACATACAGGTGTTGATGTAGTTCGATAGGTGTTCAGCCTTTTCACGGAATTCTTTCGCTTCCGCTTCTTTGCCCAGAATGTCAGCCATTTCCGCTAGGTACTTGTTATCGCTGTACATGTAGCTTGCTTGGTCAACCGACTCTTGTAGCAGTGAGTAGCCTAACAGAGTGCCGTCTTCCGCGCGGTTTTGAGCGAATTCAACATCCCAATCACTGCGTTTGCCGCCGTTGGCAACGTAGGCGTCTAGCTGGTCTTTATCGATGAAACCAAAGGCTGCAGCATCATCACGACCTGACTCCCAAGACGCAGCGGTTTGAGCTGGGCTCTCGATGTAGTCATAGTTACCTTGCGCAATCACTTTATCCAGCGCTGCTTGGCCAACGACGGTTTCGTGTTTGTCACCACGAACCACAGTGAAGTACATTTCGCCTTCAGGAGTGTTGTGTGCTTTATCACGCGCTGCGCCGTATTCTGGAACTCCATTGCCGTTGTTATCACGGTTACGCAGCCACCAGTCGTGGTAAGCCACTAGCTTTGGATACATCTCTTCTAGCCAAGCTTCATCGCTGGTGGTCTTGTAAACTTCCATTACCGCCCACGCCGCTAGGCTTGGCTTGGTGTTACGTTCGTTCCAGTTACCACCGTCGCCGCCACGTTCTGGGTTTAGGTTGTAAGCCAATAGATCTGGCACGTAACCTTCATCCCAAGGGCGAACAGGATCGTCAGCTTGAATTTGGTAGGCAAACATTGCGCGGATATTGTCTTTCGCTACGTCTGGGTTGAAGTGCGCCATCGCGTAAGCTTGCTTCCATGTATCCCACGGCCATGTTTGGTTGCCTGAGAACCAGCGAGCCGTAACCGAAGGAGTCACAGAGTCAAACTCCATCGCACCTGCTGCGCCACGCCAGTTACCGTTTAGGGTTTCCATCGCTTTTACTGCAACACGCTCTTGCTCAGGCGTCGCATTCGGGTTGGTTAAGCCCATCTCTAGGTAACCTTCCCAGCGAGCTTCAGATGCGGCTAAGAAGTCGGTAGGGTTTGCCATGATCTTTTTGATCTCTGGCTGTTCCGCTTTCGCTTCTTCTGCCGTTAGCACGTGCGAGTATGTGGTGTAGATGATGGTTGATTCTTCAATGCTTGCCGTTGAAGTAAACGTTAGGCCATCGACCTTGATTTGGGTTGGGATCGATTTATGAACTTGGTACTCAGACTCGCCTGAAGTCAGTAGATCCCAGGTTGAACGCACTTTACCGAAAGTGACCTTTAGACCGTCTTCGGTTGCAACGATTTGGCGGTTGTAGTCAGGGTAAGTCTCGGCGATGGTTTTATCGGTTTGCGCTACGCCTTCTTTCGCGTGTGTTTTTTCAAGCAGTTCACCGTCCCACACTAACTCAACTGGCGAGTCAGTGGTGATTTTAGTCTCTAGCAGAGAAGTACGGTTAGAAGCAAAACGCATTGTCATCTCTACCGTTACATCGTCAGACTTTAGCGTCTGAATCAATGCACCCGGTAGGCTGTAAGCTTCCATTGTGAATTCAACTTTTTTGCCATCTTTATAAACGCTTAGGCGGTCAAAGTTATCAGCCATGAAGTTAATGTATTCTTCAGTAAGCAGCGCTGTTCCCGGGAAGCCACCCATGCCTTCAGCTGTGTCTGGTAACAAGTGACCGTGCCATGCACCTAGGTCGAAGAACGGGTTAAAGCGTTGATGGTCATCGAAGTCGTAGTCACGCATGTATTCTGGTGAGCCAGTGCGGTCGATAACGTTTTTAAATTGGTTTGCTTGAAGCTCTTCAGAGCCTGTATTTGATGCGCAACCAGTAACAACAAGTGCTGCGCCAATAGCGATAGCTGCGAATGATTTGTTCAGTTTCATAGTGAGTTCCTGTTATTACCAGTAGAAGTATTGCATTGCGAACACTTGTGCGTCGCCAATTTCAGTGTCGCTACCTACGCCAAAGCGGCTATCGAAAGCGGTCGCAAATGCACCGTTTCCGTATTCGTACCAAACACCGGCGTTGATGTAAGAGGTGATCTCTTTTTCACCGTTATCGCCATCAAAGTTGGCGTAGTTGTAGGCTGCTGACAGGTAAACGCCTTGTGCGGCTTCGTACCAAGCGCTAGTTTGAATACCAGACTCACTGCCGAAAGACTCTTGGTTACCTTTATCGGTGTCGTGCCACACACGCGTAGCGAAGTTCTTGTATTCAGCACCTAGTAGTACAAGTTCGCCACCGTCGTTATTACGAACTTCACCGCCACCCATTAGGGTTAGGTCGTCAGTCAGGTCATATTGGACATAACCGTTGACCATGGCGTTTTTGTCTTTCCATTGATCTGCGAAGTTGTCGTATTTACCAAAGTGAATCAGCGCATCGTCTTCAGAGAAATCAGATTCAGGAGCGAAGGAAACGCTGTAGCGCAGCTTGCCTTCTAGGTTTTGGATCTTCACACCAACGTGTACGTCGCGAGTGTTTGAGATCGCGTAGCCGTACTCTACCGTTGGGTCACCCCACCATTGAACGTCATCCAGAGACGAGTCCATACGACCGACAATAAATTCTGTTTTTGCATCAGTGCGGTAACCAGCGTAGAAGCGGTTAAAACCACCTTCGAAGCCGCCCCAACCGTGGCCAGTAGCCCATGCATTGCCTTCGTCATCGGCTTGAACTGTCCAGCCTTCCATGTAAGCAAGACCAAACCAATTACCATGCTCGATAGCCAAGCCAGCTTCAATGTAAGTGCCGTCGGCGTAGCGGCCTTTGTCGTCACCTTCTAGAGCAACATGACCACCAAGGCCAAGCTCACCATAGAAGTTAAAAAGCGTTTCGGATTCTGTTTTAGGGGGCTGAGTGTCGCTGTGGTTAGCAGCGGTTTCATTAGCGTGGGCATTCGCCGTTAGAGCAGCAAGAATACAACTTGTAATAAGAGTGGTTTTAGTAAAACTACGTTTCATTTTATTCACTTCTGTTTCGGGTTGATAAATGAAGCTTCGTAGGTTGTTCTGACTTCTAATATGGGGTGCTCTTCAAGGCGTATACGGTCAGCTCACTTACGATCGCAAAACCGATATTAATGATTATTTTCGTGTTTAAAATTAAATCACTCTAAAAGTGTGATCTGTTTTTAGTAAATATTTACCTTGGCGTAAATTTGGTTTTTAGTTGAATTTGTACGCTGATGGCTGGTGATGGATATATTTGGTTTGTGAATTGAAATCTGATGGAAGAATTGGATGGGTAAATAAAAAGGCACTCACCAAATGGGGGAGTGCCTTAGGGCTTTAACGAGAGTGCCTGAGGGGTTTAACGAGAGTGCAAGGCTAACTTAAGCGTTCGCAGGCTCTGGTTTTGCTTCTAGTTTTTTCTCTTCTGGAGACAAGCTTTTTTCGTATTGACCGTACTTCCACCATGCGTAACCCAAGAAGATCACGATGCCGCCGACGTTATAGAAGATGATAGTCATGATGTCAGCACCTGTTGGGAAGGTCGATGCGAAGAAACCCACGGTAAATATGCTGATAAGAATCGATACCGCAGCGATACCAACAGGGCGAGAGCCCATGCGGAAATCACGTGGTAGGTGATCGAGTTTCAGGCGCAAGTGTAGGTACGCGATCATGATGAACAGTGGCGGTAGCATTGAAGCTGCTGCAGTCATGTTGATGATGGTGCTCATCAAATCTTGCACCGTGTCAGACGCTAGCGTCGGGATGAACATCAACGGAATCACGATGAAGAACTGAACCCAGGCTGCACGCTCCGGTACGCCTTGTTTGTTCAGGGCGACTGTCTTCTCACCAAAGATACCTTTAGGGATTTCAGAGAAGAAAATCTTAACCGGTGTTGCTGTCCACATCAGTAGAGAGCCTAACATCGCAGTGAAAGAAACGATGCCCACAAAGCGATTCATAAGAATTTCAGGTAAGCCGAAGTAGAGTGCTAAGCCTTCAAAAACCTGTACTGAACCACCAGTGAATTTAAGCTCTTCGCGAGATACGAATACGTTAGCCAGGATTGAACCCACCGAGTACAGCGCACCAATGAAGATACCCGCAATGATGATCACTTTAACGAAAGACTTGTGACCGCCTTTGATGTCGTTTACGTAAACTGCGACCGACTCTGCGCCGCCAGCGGCCATGAAGATCCAAGTGATGACGCCTAGGAATGCCCAGTTAAAGCTTGGAGTCATTGCTTCAATGGTGATTGGGTCCGCCGGTTCGATACCACCGATCAAGGCACCGCCTGACAGCAGAATGTAAGACATGGTCAGAAGCAGCATCAATGACGAAGTTAATGAAGTGATAGGGCCTAATAGTTTCGCGCCGTTGTTAGAAATATGCGTCGCGACCGCAAACAAAATGGTACTCAATATCGCGGTGGTCATTGGCGTGAAGATGTACTCGAAACCTAAGAACGCATAAGACGCGTAAGCGATAATTCTAGGCAGTAGAGACGTGAAGAAGAATAGGTTAACAAACCAGTATGTGTAAGCTGAAATAAACGCCCAGCGACCGCCTAGAGAGCTTTTAACCCATGAATAAACACCCGCTTCTGAGTCTTTATTCAGGGATACGAACTCAGCAACAATCAGACAGAAAGGAACAAAATAAAAGATGGTTGCTAAAAAGAACATCGGAGCCGAGGAGAGGCCGATTTCGATGTTGTTATTAATGATGTTATTGAAGCTATATACCGCCGCGAAGGTCATAGACAGTAGGGCAAACTTGCCTATCGTACTGCG
The DNA here is from genome assembly GCF_027587015.1 of Vibrio sp. Makdt. Taxonomy (NCBI): domain Bacteria; kingdom Pseudomonadati; phylum Pseudomonadota; class Gammaproteobacteria; order Vibrionales; family Vibrionaceae; genus Vibrio; species Vibrio sp. Makdt. Next base: position 145,015 of record NZ_JAPPTH010000004.1, on the reverse strand, counting down.
TTTATTATCGGACATGATGTTCTCCGGTGAATCACGTTGATGATCGTTATAACTTGGTCCTAGACAGGGTGAATCTAGGCCGCACTTTTATTGTTATGTTGGTTTGGCAAACACCTGCTTTGTTTTGTCAGGGTTGGCTCGTTGTTATTTTTATTCGATGTACGATCGGACACATAAGCATTGGTTTTTATTGATTTCAGTAAATTTATTACCGACATCAAGAGGCAGATACTAATGTGTTCTACAAAGAGATTACTTGTTTCATAGGCGACGTTTTTATGGAGCTTGTAGGGGCTATATGTCACTTTCTTTATATGAATCAGTTTGTCTCTTCAGCAAGAAGATTAAAGATTAAGCGGCGGGAAGTTAATCGAAATTGATCAAATATGTGACCTTGAGTAAATATATTTAGTTAATATTTTACCTTGGTTTTTGTAGCTGTTTTATTTGGCGATTTATCGGTGTTTATGAGAGGTTTACACTTGACGGAATGGCGTTTTTATTATTGTTTTTTCTATTTTAATTTATTGATTTAAATAGAAAAAGCGCCGTATTGGGCGCTTTTTTATAAATACTGAAGGTTAACTAAGGTTACGACTGCTTAGCCGTTTCTAGCTTAGCTTCTTTACCTGCTTGCTTCTTTTCAAAGCGAGAGATCCACCACCATGCAATGCCAGAGAATACCGCTGTCATAAATACGTTGATGAAGAAGGCTTGAACTAGGTCTACACCTGTTGGGAAGGCTGAAGCTGTCATGCTCACAACGAAGATACCAATAAGTACTGATACTACTGCCATACCTTGAACTCGAGTACCCATACGGAAATCACGCGGTGTATCGTCATGCTTCAAGCGGAACACAAAGTACGCCACCATGATAAAGATAGGCGGTAGCATTGCGGTACCAGCTGTTAGGTTGATTGCTGTGTTCATCATGTCTTGTACTGATTCAGAGCCGAAGCCGTTAACCACAAGCATCACGAATACGAACGCAAACTGCCACCATGCTGCACGAACTGGCACACCATGTTCGTTTAGCTCTGTTGTTTTTTCACCGTAAACGCCTTTCGGAATTTCAGAGAAGTGGATTTTCACAGGTGCTGCTGTCCACATCATCATTGAGCCAAACATAGCAACGAACAGAACGATACCAACGAAGCGACCCGTCATAGATTCAGAGATGTTGAAGAACTGAGCCATACCAGTGAAGATTTCAACCATACCACCTGCATACGTTAGGTCTTCACGAGCAACGAACACGTTTACCAGTAGTGAGCCAATGGCGTACATTGAACCGATAGCAATACCTGCACCGATGATTACTTTAATGAAAGACTTGTGGCCACCCTTTACATCGTTTAGATAAGCTGCTGCTGTTTCAGCACCGCCAGCAGCTTGGAAGATCCAACACATAATGCCTAGCGTTGCCCAGTTAATGGTCGGAGACATAGCTTGAAGCGTGATTGGCTCAGCTGGTACGTGGTCGCCGCCTAGCGCCATTAGTGCACCGATAACGTAGATAGCGAATAGTGCGAATACACCGTAAGCCACGATTTCAGAGATCTTGCCTAGCCAGCTCGCACCCTTAGTTGAAATGTGCGTTGCAGCAGCAAACAGAACAATTGAGATCACCGAAGTCACTAGCGGAGAGAAAGCGTATTCGTAGCCCAGCATTGCGTAAGAGGCGTAAGCAATGACGTTTGGTAGCAGAGATACAAACCAGAACAGGTTTACGAACCAGTATAAAAATGAGCCTAAATAAGCAGCTTTAGAGCCGAGTGGTTTTTTGAGCCAGTCGTACATGCCTGACTCAGAATTTTTATTTGCTGATACGAATTCAGCAATAATGAATACGAACGGAATGAAGTAAATAAGGGTCGCAAGCAAAAAGATAGGAGCAGAACTTAATCCCAATTCGATGTTGTTGTTTACGATGTTGCGAACGTTAAATACCGCTGCAAATGTCATGGAAAGCAGGGCAAATTTGCCTAACTTACCGCGTACAGATTCAGACATAGTGTCCTCCGAGGAATCACGTAATTATAGTCGTTATTTCTCAATGCTTCCTTGTAGGGAGGAAGCATTGAGGCTTTGTTCAGCATGTTGGAGCCTTGAACGGCAAGGCTCGATACATACTGTGAATAGATAGCGTTATTGTTTATTTATTGAGGAAGTAACCGTCTTCAATGGTCACTTTCAGTACCACTTTTCGAACTCGGTTATCACCGTGGAAACGGTAAGCCTGATTGTTGTCAAAGATCGCCACTTGGCCTTCAGCTAGCTCACGAGTTTCACCGTTCCCCATTAGGTGTTCGCGGTCGGTTTCATCGCTATAAGCTTGGATCTGCTCTAGCTCTGATTTCGCTGCGAATTCAACCTTTTCACGGCCTTCTAGGTAGTAGTGCACGTCGAAGTAACGACGATTACCTGTGAAGTTTTCTGTGTTCCGAGCCACACCGTCTTCAATCATGTAAGCCAGTGAATCACCAATGGAATACATCACGCCATCTTTGATGTTGCCGATGTTTTCAATCGCTTCTACACAGCGTTGCCATTTACGACCATCGCGGTAGACGACTTTAAATTGTTCTAAGTTCTCTAAAACGATCATCGCTTATGCCTCGTTCAGTTGTGGTTGAGCTTTTGGTGCATCCACCGTAAAAAACTCATCGCCAAAGTTGTGATTGATTAGGTGCTGCGCATCGCAATCGCCTGCTTGGAATGGAATCAGAGTTAAACCGTAGCGGAACTCGTCCATGTAAACGCGGTAAGAATCGAGCACTTCGCTGCCCCAAGAGTTAGAGCCTAAGCCCATCACTTGGTGATCTAGGTTTAACGTGATGTAACCGCTTTTCTCTAGCTCAATGGTGTGTTGTGCTTGGTGCAGGTTTTGGTTGGTGTAGAACCACGCGCTGAAGTTGATTTCTTGCTGTGGTTTTACTGCAATACCATTACCCGCGCGGCTTGAAAGCGCAGCCCAACGAACGTGTTGGCGGTTGCCGTTGTTCTGTGGGAACGGGTAGTTCTCGAACATGTCTGCAACGGTTGATTGGTACACATCAATCATGTTGGCTTGCTTGCTGTCTTGGTAGTTCTCTTCAGGGCCGCGACCGTAGTATTGAACTTGGTCGAAGTCGCCATTAATGCCCATATCAAAACCAATCACAGGAATTACATGAGGGTACTCACCGTAACGTTCGCCGCTTAGCTCAACGTTCAATTGGCCTTCAGCATTAACTTGGTAGCGATATTCACAACGCATGCCGAAATCGAATACTGGTGGAGCAATGATGCTGGTGGTGGTGATCTCTACCTTGCCGTTTACCTGTTCAACGTTAACGCATTCAAGGTCAATGCTACGGAAGTGCTCCTGCATAATTTGCAAGTGTGCAGGCTCCCAGTAACCATCGTGCTCTTGTTTATGGTTATCGATCATTGGCTTGAAGAAGTTGATTCGTGGTTCTGACTTAATCATCTCTTCGCCATTGACCAACCATGACGTCAGCTTGCCGTTCACTTTCGAGAAGTTCAGTGCGAAGTTGTGGCCTTTGATTAGGTAAGCTAAACGAGACTCTTCCACATTCAGTGCTGTCGCATTGTTGTTAGTGAAGGCTTCTAGCTGTGCTGTGTTCTCTTTCACTTGGAATTGATACACCGCGATGTCGTGGTTCGCTTCGCTGTAAGGCGTACGAGAATCCTTGCGCACGGTAAAGTTCACAAACACTTCGCGCTCATCAAGTTGTGGCAAGTTAAGTGTCAGTTCACGGCTCGAGTTTTCTGCCAGTTCTTCAATCTTGATGTGTTGCACAGCGATGGTTTCACCTTCAGCACGGATTTCCGCAGTGATGGTGTAGTCATCGATGTTTGAGAACCAAAGTTTGTTATCAACGGTGAAGGTGCCGTCTTCAGTATTGAAGTCACGGATCTTCACTGGGGCGATAACCTGCTTGTACTCTTTTAAGCCTGGGCCTGGTGTTTGGTCTGGGTAGATCAAACCGTCCATGCAGAAGTTGTAGTTGTTCGGGTAGTCACCGTAGTCACCGCCGTACTTATAGAACTCAGTACCCGCTTCATCACGCGCTAGAATGCCATGATCACACCATTCCCAAACATAGTGGCCTTGAATTGCATCGTGCTTGTAGAACACGTTTTGGTATTCGGTCAAGCCACCTGGGCCGTTACCCATTGCGTGTGCGTATTCACAGATAATGCGTGGTTTTTCGTGTGGGAATTCACCGAAGGCATTCATCAGTTGAGCGCGTGAGTACATGGTTGAAATGATGTCGACCACTTCAGCATCGCGGTCTTCTTCATAGTGAACCAAGCGGGTGTCATCAATTGCTTTTGCCGCATCGTACATAGAGCGGATGTTGCAGCCGTAGCCTGATTCGTTACCTAAAGACCACATGATGATAGAAGGGTGGTTCTTTTGAGCGTGGATATGACGTTCGATACGTTCAACAAACACCGCTTCCCATGCTGGATCGTTAGTGATGCGGCTTAGGTCGCCAACGTTAGCAAAGCCGTGAGTTTCGACATCGGTTTCACCCATCACGAACAGGCCGTAGATGTCACACAGTTCGTAGAAACGTGGGTCATTCGGGTAGTGCGCAGTACGTACTGAGTTGATGTTGTGTTGCTTCATCAACACCAAGTCTTTCTCAACGCGATCCATGCCGACAGCGCGACCTTTCAGGTGGTCGTTGTCGTGACGGTTTACACCATGCAGCATCACGTATTTGTTGTTGATGTAGAACAGACCATCGCGAACTTTAATGTCTCGGAAACCAACGCGCTGTGGAATCACTTCTAGCACTTTGCCGTCTGTGTCTTTTAGCGTCAGCAACAGTTGGTAAAGGTATGGGTTTTCAGCATTCCATTGAACAGGGTTCACGACATCGATAGAGAATTGAGTGTTCGCATTGCCGCCAGTCTGTTGGTTAGGAACAGTTAAGTTATCTACTGAGCCTTGGGAGATAACTTGGCTGCCATCAAGCAATGCGTACTCAATAGTTGCGTTAGTCGCTGCTGCTAGGTTTTCTAGAGCAACGTTGCACGAAAGGGTCGCGCTTTGGTAAGCGTCGTCAAAATCAGTACGAACCGTTAGGTCTTGAACGTGAAGTTGTTCTTTACCAACAAGGTAAACATCACGGAAGATGCCGCCTGTCCACCACATGTCTTGGTCTTCAATGTAGGTGGAGTCTGCCCATTGCATCACGCGAATAGAAAGTAGGTTGTTGCCCGCTTTTACGTGGCTAGAGATATCGAATTCAGCGGTGAGGCGGCTGCCCTTGCTGAAACCAACGTACTCACCATTTACGTAAACTTCGAAGTAGGTCTCTACGCCATCGAATTTAATAATGGTTTGTTTCTCGTTCCAGCTGTCGCCAAGGAAGAACGAACGTTGGTATGCACCTGTCGGGTTATCTGACGGTACGAAAGGTACATCAATCGGGAATGGGAAACCTTCATCTGTGTATTGAAGATCGCCGTGGCCTTCCATTTGCCACATGTTTGGCACCGTAATGTGGCCCCAATCGCTCATCTCTTGAGAGTAAAACTCTTCAGGAACCAAGAGCGGGTTAGTGAAGTAGCTGAAATTCCATTGACCACTTAGTAGTTGGAAGTGGCTGCTTAGTTCACGTTGAAATGTTTTAGCGGTTTTTTCTGATGCGTATGAGAAGAAGTAAGCACGTGGTGCCATACGGTTCTCATGTAAGTTCAGGAAGTTTTCCCAGTTGTTCACGTTGCCTCTCTCTCGGCCTATTTGAATGCTAGCCGACGTTCTTATGCGTAATTGGGTCGTAGTGAATACGAGTATTTTTTGGACTGAGGTAATTATTGGTAAAAGTTTTACTAAATGAAATTGGTGAAAACGTTTTACTTTAACTCCATCACGTTTTTTAGGGGCTTTTTACAGTGCTGTGTGATCCACTTAAAATAATGCTATTGGGTGCTTTAGGCGGCGGATTTTACAAGGGAGAATGCGAATGAAAAGTGATGTGGTATGCATAAAAAAGGCCACCCGACATATTGGTGGCCTTTAGTTATCTAATTGAAAGTTATAGTTATTTTGTTGTGTCTCTTAGTTTGAGTTTGCTCGGTACATACACTCGTAATGGGATGGTTCTGCCGTCACGAGATTTCTCAATCAATAAGTTAACACCTTGAATTCCCATCAGTTCAGAGTGAATACGAACGGTTGATAAAGATGGGAAGGTAAATTTAGCTGTTGGGATGTCGTTTACACTGATGAGCGCAATATCATCAGGAATGCTTAATCCATGCTCATGAACTGCACGTAAAACACCGATTGCAATTGAATCTGATGCAATAAACATCGCTTTTGGGTAGTCGCCACTTTCTAACATCTTCTTCGCTAGTTTGTAGCCCGAAGAGCTAGAGAAGTCGCCTCGGTAGATGTCTTGTTCGCTCACAACGTTCTTTAAACCGCCGTATTCTGCGAAGGCGATCTCACGAATATCAGAGGTGTTGATATCGTCCTGGCCGCCGATGAAACCAATGCGCTCATAACCTTGGTTGATGAAGAAATTGGTGATTTCTTTGCTGATACGAGCGAGATCGATATCAACAGAATCATAAGGTTCTGAGTGATCAGTGAAGTCAACGTAACAGATGTTATCCGTAAGCTTTTTCGCTTGCTCGATAACTTCTTGAGTCATTCTTCCTACGAGCAAAATGCCAGTAACTTGGCTTGAGTTGGTCTGTATTTTACTTTCATAACAGTTGGTTAGGTCGACATCCATCTTTTCGCACTGGGTTTCAATACCGTGACGAATTGATAGGTAGTAAGGGTCGTTAACTTCCGCTTCTTGCTTGTAGTTATACAGTGCAAGGAAGTGGTGGTGCTGCTTTTTGCTGCTAACCGTTTTACGTGAGCTGCTCGTTTTGTACTCCAGCTTCTCTGCAATTTCAAAGATACGCCTTTTGGTCTCTTCCTTGACGCTTAATGTAGGATCTTCATTGAGAACCCGAGAAACGGTAGCTAATGAAACATTAGCTTCAGTCGCGATATCTTTTAACGTTGCCATACTCACTTCCTGTTCTTGGAACATTGCGCTGCTTTGAAATTTGTCTTTAGTAAAAAAAGCAATGCACCTCTTTATTGTACAGACCTATTGTAATCAAACTGAAAGTCATTGCATTAACTTTTAGTAAAATAAATGCTCAACTCCTCTGTGATGTCTCAAATCTAACTATCTATAAATATCTCATTTAAATTCAATGAATTAGATGTCTATATCGATTTATTTTTTCTATAACTTAATCGACGAGCTGTGTGTAACTTTGTGTAAACGTTTACACTTCGTGGTTCTGATCACAGAAATATTGCCAAATTGGCTGCTACTATTTCCGCAACAACGAACCAATACGCAGCGTATTGGGGCAGATTAAATCGTGAATGACAGCGAAGAGAGGTTGATTGTGAAAGTACTGGTTACAGGCGGTATGGGTTACATCGGGAGCCATACATGCATCCAAATGATGCAGGCAGGTATGGAGCCAATCATTGTAGACAACCTTTGCAATAGCAAAGAGCTAGTACTGGAGCGAATCAATGCGCTAACCGGTCAAACACCAACATTTTATTTAGGTGATATCCGTGATGAGTCGTTTTTAGATGGCGTGTTTGCCAAGCATGATATCCAAGCTGTGATTCATTTTGCAGGCCTAAAAGCGGTGGGTGAATCGGTCGCTAAGCCTTTGGAATACTACGATAACAACGTTAATGGCTCATTGGTTCTTGCTCGCTGTATGAAAAAAGCGGGCGTGAAAAGTATCGTGTTTAGTTCTTCAGCGACTGTCTACGGTGACCCTGAGATTGTGCCAATCACCGAAAGCTCTCCAACAAGTGCAACGACTAATCCTTATGGTCGAAGTAAGTACATGGTTGAAGAGTGTTTGAGTGATTTATTCAACGCTGAAAATGATTGGAGCGTGACGTTACTGCGTTATTTCAACCCGGTTGGCGCGCACCCCTCAGGCACTATGGGCGAAGACCCACAAGGTATTCCAAACAACTTAATGCCATTCATTGCGCAGGTTGCTGTCGGTCGTAGAGAGAAGCTTTCTATTTTTGGAAACGATTACCCAACACCGGATGGAACTGGCGTTCGTGACTACATCCACGTGATGGATTTGGCCGATGGCCATGTCGCAGCACTAAAAGCGGTCGGCGAAAAGGCAGGTTTGCACATTTACAACCTAGGGACAGGTAAGGGATCGAGTGTTCTAGAAATGCTGCAAGCTTTTGCTGAAGCATCAGGTAAGCCGGTTCCTTATGAAATCTGTCCACGCCGTGCTGGTGATATTGCGGAATGTTGGGCAAGCACGGAAAAGGCGGAACGTGAACTTGGCTGGAAGGCGACTCGCAGCGTGATGGAGATGACGGCGGATACGTGGAATTGGCAGTCGAATAACCCTAATGGCTATTAACTTGATGTAATTGAAAGCTGTAACTCCAACTTCTTTGGGGAATGCAGCGGTAAGAGATTAGAAAAGAGAGATTCCAGATATCTCGTACCTCGATTCTGGAATGACGGGTGAGTTAAAGGTTCTTGAGCGCTATAGGCTATTAGCTGATGCACCGAGCTATAGAGCTCTGGAAAAACGTCTAAACATAGAGGTTTAGACACTGAGTTTTATCAAACGTCATTCCAGATTCGAGGGACGAGCGTGATAGGGAATCTCCTCGCAGAAGAATTACTTATCTTGGTGAAAGTGCCAAGACACAAAAATTAAGAGCAATGTAAGTATGTCAAAAGTTGAATTTAACCCAGTAGACCACCCACACCGTCGTTATAACCCACTAACGGGTCAGTGGATCTTAGTCTCGCCGCATCGTGCGAAACGCCCGTGGAGTGGCCAAGATGAAAAGCCATCCACTGAGCAACTGCCAGCGTACGACAAAGAGTGCTTCCTTTGTCCAACTAACACGCGTATCTCGGGTGATGAGAACCCAGACTACGACGGAACTTACGTGTTCAGTAACGATTTCGCGGCGTTGATGCCTGATTCGCCTGACGCTCCAGAGTCTGACAATCCTCTATTTAAGACTCAAGGTGTTCGAGGGCTGAGCCGCGTTATCTGCTTCTCGCCAGATCACAGCAAAACATTGCCGGAACTACCGGTGAACAAAATTCGTTGTGTGATTGATACCTGGAATGAGCAGATAGAAGAGCTAGGAAAAGATTACCTATGGGTTCAAGCGTTTGAAAATAAGGGCGAGACCATGGGCTGCTCTCAGCCACACCCGCACGGTCAAATCTGGGCGAACAGCTTTCTGCCAAATGAGATTGAGCGTAAAGAGAAGCTGTTAAAAGAGTACTTCAAACAACAAGGCTCAAACCTATTAGTGGATTACGTTGAAGCAGAAATGAAAGACGGCTCACGTACTGTGGTTGAAACCGAGCACTGGATTGCTGTAGTGCCTTACTGGGCTGCATGGCCGTTCGAAACCATGTTGCTGCCAAAAACACACATTCGCCGAATGAGTGAACTGACTGACGAACAACGTGATGACTTGGCACTTGCGATCAAGAAACTGACTAGCCGTTACGACAACTTGTTCCAATGTTCATTCCCATACTCGATGGGTTGGCACTATGCGCCGTTCTTTGAAGAGGGCACCGACATCGACCATTGGCAACTGCATGCGCTTTTCTACCCGCCGCTACTGCGCAGCGCATCAGTTCGTAAGTTTATGGTGGGCTACGAAATGTTGGCAGAATCGCAACGTGACCTGACGGCGGAGCAAGCGGCGCAACGTCTTCGTGATTTGAGCGACGTTCACTACAAAGAGCAGTAATACGCAGCTTCTTAGGTAACAAATGAGATTCCTGATATCTCGTCCCTCGATTCTGGAATGACGGCAGATGAGAAGCCCAGAAGTTCGAGCTTTGGGCCTTCGAGTTTAGAAGCTTAGCAGCCGATGTTGTCATTCCCTACCGTGAGAGGCGAACGAGATAGGGAATCTCAAAGAAATAAAGTGGTGCCGAGAAGGGGCCACAACTATTTGAACAAAGAGTTTAAGCAGAGAGTTTACTTATGTCTGATCTAATCCAAAACGTGAAAACATCTTTTGAGCAAGTCCTTGGTTACCAAGCGACTCACATCGTTCAAGCGCCAGGTCGTGTGAACCTAATTGGTGAGCATACTGACTACAATGATGGTTTTGTCCTACCGTGTGCCATTAACTACCAAACCGTTGTTGCAGCCGCAAAGCGTGACGACAACATGGTACGAGTTGTGTCTGTTGACTACGATAATGCGGTAGACGAATTCGATATCACGCAAGAGATTACCTTCCAACAAGACAAGATGTGGGCGAACTACATTCGTGGCGTAGTTAAGTGTTTACTGGCTCGCGGTTACCAATTCAACGGCGCAGATATTTCAGTATCAGGCAATGTACCTCAAGGTGCTGGTTTGAGTTCATCGGCGGCGCTAGAAGTGGTGATTGGTCAAACGTTCAAGGTGCTTTACAACCTAGAGATCCCACAGGCAGAAATCGCACTAAACGGCCAGCAAGCCGAGAACGAATTTGTTGGTTGTAACTGTGGCATCATGGACCAAATGATCTCGGCGGAAGGGCAAGCGAATCACGCGATGCTTTTGGATTGCCGTAGTCTAGAAACTCAAGCAGTTTCAATGCCAGAAGACATGGCGGTGGTGATCATCAACTCAAACAAGAAACGTGGTTTGGTCGACAGTGAATACAACACGCGCCGTGAGCAGTGTGAAGAAGCGGCTCGCTTGTTCGGTGTTCCAGCTTTGCGTGATGTAACGATTGAGCAGTTCAAAGCGAAAGAGTCTGAGCTGGATGAGATGGTCGCTAAGCGTGCTCGCCACGTGATTACCGAAAATGATCGTACAGTTGAAGCGGCTCAAGCTCTGCGTACTCATGACATGAAACGCATGGGTGAGTTGATGGCTGAATCACATGCATCAATGCGTGATGATTTTGAAATCACAGTCAAAGAGATCGATACGCTAGTGGATATGGTTAAAGAAGTGATTGGCGATCAAGGTGGCGTGCGTATGACGGGCGGCGGTTTCGGTGGCTGTATTGTGGCGTTGGCTCCACCTGCTTTAGTCGATGAAATCAAAGCAACAGTAGAGCAAAAATATCAAGCAGCGACCGGACTAAAAGAATCGATTTATGTGTGCCAAGCGAAAGACGGCGCTGGTCTAGTTGAAGTAATCTAACCGACAGAGAAAAGGCTTATCAGGCAAAAAGTTCATGGTAGGCCAAATACTAATGCCTTTACCTTAAGGTAAGGGCTTTATTACTGGCAGCACAAGGAATTTAGAATGACACAAGCGCAGAGCCTGCATCAATCCATGACAGCAACGCAAGCCTATGATGGCCAGCCCGCTCAGCTTGTCACGCTGTCGAATGTACATGGCATGGAAGTGACATTCATGGATATTGGTGCCACATGGTTGAGCTGTATTTTGCCAGTAAAAGGAAACAGACGAGAAGTGCTATTGGGTGTGAACTCAATGGAGAATTTCGACAAGCAAGCCAGCTATTTGGGGGCGACAGTTGGTCGTTATGCTAACCGCATTGCTAATGGTCGTTTCAAGATTGATGGCAAGACTTATAAGCTGGAAACAAACCAAGCGGGCAACACCTTACATGGTGGTCCGAATGGCTTTGATAAACGTCGTTGGAGTATTACAGAGCAGACTGAAGCTTCGGTTGCGTTTAGCTTAGCGTCAGTTGATGGCGACCAAGGCTTTCCGGGGAAGTTGAACGTGTCGGTTCGATATGAGCTCACCGAAGACAATCGAGTTTCTATTGAATACAAAGCAACTACAGATAAAGCAACGCCAGTTAATCTGACCAACCATGCGTACTTCAATCTACTGGGTGCAGAAGCTGGGCACGATTGCTTGTCACATATTGTGAGTATCAACGCGTCTCAGTTCTTGCCGACTAACTCGGTAGGCATTCCATTAGGTAACCTAAAGTCGGTGAAATCAACCAGCTTCGATTTCAATCAGCCTATGATGATCTCCGAGCGTCTATTGGGGGATGAGCAGCAGAAAGCCGCCAAGGGGTACGATCACTCCTTCTTGTTGGCTGACGGTTGCAAGGGGACTCAATGTGCTGCGACCGTGACTTCGCCAGATGCGCTCGTCACTTTAAAAGTATTTTCAACTAAACCTGCGATGCAGCTATACACCGGAAACTGGCTTGGTGGTACACCAAACCGCAGTGGTGGTAGCTATGAAGATTACGCAGGGTTGGCATTAGAAACCCAGTTCTTACCTGACTCTCCTAACCACCCAGAGTGGAAGCAGGACAGTTGTATTCTCCAGCCGGAACAAGAATACCGCTACCGTACCTGTTACCAGTTTGAATTTTCGGGGGATTCTTCAAACTAGTACGCTCTAGCTCAAAGCGGTGATGCCATTGCTTTTGTTTATTGATGAATAGAGATATGTGACTTGTCATGTGCCTCTGGGGGAGATGAACCAAAGCGGCACCTAGCAATCATTTTGTCTAAATAGGAAGTGAGTGTTGGGTACTTGAGTAAGGTAAGAAAGCCCTAGCAGAAGTGATTCTGTTAGGGCTTTTTTTTTGTTTTTTAGTGCGTTTTGTCAATCGGTCGCTTAGGCTTTTTCTACCGAGTTACGGCGAACCAAAGTAGGAGAGAACATCATAGGCTCTGCCGAAGTTGTTTCCTCTTTTGCCAAGCTCAAAGCGAGTCGTGTTGCCTTCTCAGCCATCATTTGAATAGGGTAACGAATGGTCGTTAGTTTCGGGTGAACATAGCGGGCAATTAAGCCATCATCAAAGCCGATGATCGACATGTTATCCGGTGCTTGAATACCGTTCTCGTCAAGCACAGACAAAGCACCCGCGGCCATGTAGTCGTTGTAGGCCACAATACCGGTGATCGGTAGGGATTTGGTCAGCAGGTTGGTCATCGCATACTCGCCACCATCACTGGTTGGCTGGGCGTGCTCAATATAACTTTCAGATAGCTCAATGCCGTACTCTTTCAGAGCGGCTTGGTAGCCCTCAACACGTTCATTTGCATCTTCAATGCTTGAAGAAGAGGCGATACAGGCAATGTTTTTATGGTCATGACGAATCAAATATTCAGTCGCGAGGAAGGCGCCTTTCTTGTTATCAAGGAAGATGCAACGTTCGGCAATCTCTTCGATATAGCGGTTGATCAGTACCAAGCCTTTCACTTCTTTGGCGTAGCCAATCAGCTCTTCATCGGTTAGACCTTTTGAGTGAATCACAAGTGAATCGCAGCGGTTATTGATCAGCAGTTCAATGGCTTGCTTCTCTTCTTCACGGTCATGAGAGCCGTTGCCCACTAAGATGTGTTTGCCGTTTTCTCTTGCCACGTTGTCGACCGATTTAACGAGCGTGCCAAAGAAAGGATCCGAAATATCACCCACGAGTACGCCAATGGTATTGGTGCTTTGGCTTACCAGGGCGCGAGCATTGGCGTTGGGACGGTAGCCAAGCTTAGACATCGCTTTAGTTACTGACTCAATAGAGCTAGCACTCGCCTTAGGGGATTTATTGATCACTCGAGATACGGTTGCAACAGAAACACCAGCTTCCTTTGCTACATCTTTGATTGTCGCCATTTTTAACCTCATTTGATTGCTGTGCTTATTTAACACCGACAATGAGAGCAAGGCAATGAAACTCTTATTTTACTTCTATTATTGAGATCTTTACCGCTTGTAATTATTGAACTTAGTGCTAGTGTAAACATTTACATTTTACTTAATTTTAGTAAATGTTGGTAGGTAAAAAATCAATCAATATAGGAAGTGAGAAATGGATACTATCTCTTATGGTGACTTTGCTAAGTTAGAAATGCGAGTGGGTAAGATCATCGAGGTTGTACGTCATGAAAATGCGGACAAGCTTTACATCGTGCAAGTCGATGTGGGTGAAAAGACGCTGCAAACAGTGACTAGCCTAGTGCCTTACTACACAGAAGAGGAGTTAATGGGTAAACAGGTCGTGGTGCTATGTAACTTAGCGAAAGCCAAAATGAGAGGCCACACTTCTGAATGCATGCTGCTGTGTGCAGAAACCGATGACGAATCTGAAAGCGTATTGCTGACACCAGAACGCGCGATGCCAGCGGGTATTCGAGTAGTTTAAGCGGTCTACTTAGTCGGTGAGCTTATTTGTTATAAGCTCACCGACCTCTATGTTCTCAAAGCTCCAAAATGACCAAAGATCCAAATGATTGCAGCTTCAACATCACCTAAGTATTTAAAGGTTAGCCGCGCGCACTCAATATCAAACCATCAATTACACTGTGGTGGTGCTCAGACACTCCCGCAAGGTTGCCATATTTAGGTTGGTGGCGATCATTTTCTAATGGGTGGTGCCAACCTTGTGTATGTTTTACAAAGTGTGCCGCAAAGCTTTCAGACACCTCTAAACACCCAGCTATAACGGTATCGACATAGGTTTGAACGATAGGGCTGTTCTCACAAGGCGCTTCAATCTCGTCTTTGATGTATACCCAGATCGATTGATCTGTTTTAAAGTCAGTTTGGCTCTCTATCTGCTCGGGTTTGAGTTCGATTCGGTGATAGCCACGTTCACGATGATCAAACTCAGCAAGCGCTATCTCGTCGACTTCAAGCAAAACACCATTCACTTGCCCTTCACCAAGGTTGACGATCAAAGGGGATAACACGTAACTGTCATCGATCTTACTCCAATGGCGCACTAAGCCATGAACAATCGCTGGGATTGCTTGACCTGTTTGACCTGTGAGTTGACGTGAAGATGAGTTGATCAAGCTGCCATAACCAAAAATATACATCGCGTTCCTTGTCTGTTCTTTTGTATTTGAGACTAGTCTTACTATATGTGGCGAGATGGCAAAAGTCAGTAAGTTTCTATTTACACATCTATATGTCTTTATGACTCTTTGGGTTGTGTTTTTTTGACTTGTTTACTGGCTTGTTGATCTCGTGAGTCACTGTTTTTACTGACTTTATCTAATTGGCGCGTTTCATGCAATGTGAGCTTTATATTGCATCGAATTTGATGCACACCAAATTTGGTTTAGGTAATACCTTGACCGCTTATCTGAGAATTAGGAGCGAGTTTGTTAAATATCACAGATAAAAGTGTAGAAGACGCGATTCCAGCCTACCTGCGTTTAGGCTTTCGACCTTTCTTCTTTTTAGGCAGTCTCTATGCCGTGATTGCGATTGTGGCTTGGGTCATCATGTTCCAAAACGGTCAGCCAGAGATTTTAAACGTTCCCGCATTGTGGTGGCACGTGCATGAGATGCTGTTTGGTTTTTCGATGGCGATTGTTGTCGGCTTTGTGCTCACTGCAGTGCAAACCTGGACAGGCGTCAATGGCACCAAGCATTATCGATTAACCGCGCTAGTCGGTTTATGGTTAGCACCTCGTCTTCTGTTTTGGACACCGGCACCGCTATGGCTAATTTCGTCGATTGAAGCGCTATTTTTGGCTTTTTCTGCTTACGAGATTGGCTTTCGAGTCGTGCAGTCGAAAGGATGGAAAAATCTATTCTTCGTTCCACTGTTTATACTGGCGATTGTGGCGAACTTTGCGAGTTACGCGACCATTAAGGGTATGCCGCCGTTTCCTTCGTCAGCGGTATGGCAAGCCATGCTGTGGTGGTTCACTTTACTGCTATCTGTAATGGGTGGACGAGTAATTCCATTCTTTACCGCTCGTCGCTTTAACTTTGAAAAAGCGCAGCCATTAGTGTGGTTGGAATGGTTAGCGAATCTACCTTTGGTTGGACTGTTTATCTTGAGCTTCTTCCCTCTGGCCTTTGCTCAAATGGGCAGCGGATTAATGGTTTTTGCCGGTGTTGCTCAACTGGTACGCTTTATCCGTTGGAAGCCTTGGACAACCTTGTCTGAGCCTTTGGTGTGGTCACTGCATGCGGCTTACTTGTGTATTCCTCTAAGCTTGTTGTTACGTGGCCTGTTAGATAACCCATTTGCCAGTCATAACATGCTGCACTTGTTCGCAATTGGTGGCTTGAGCGGTTTGATTCTGGCGATGATAACCCGAGTGACAATGGGACACACTGGTCGTGCGATTTACAAAGGACCAAGCATGGCGCTCGCATTCTCTGCAATTTTTGTGGCAGCGCTAGTACGGAGCTTAGGTGTCACCTTCTTCCCTGCTTACTTGTTTGAGATGGTGAACCTAAGCGCGGGCTTATGGACGTTGGCGTTTGGTCTGTTTATTTGGAAATTCGGCATGATGTTACTTACCCCACGAGTGGATGGTCATCCGGGGTAAATTGATTTCAGTATCTTGATTATAAAGGGAAGCATTGAGCTTCCCTTTTTTGATTGAAATTAACGCTTATCAACTTATTGACTGTTCGCTATCAAGTATTGACGTACCTGCGTAATCAGGTCCTCTTTGGAGTTAGGGGAGATGAAACTCGCTTCCACGGCATTAATACTGAACTGGGCTAACTCTTGATGGGTGACTGGGTGGGCATTGGCAACCGCGAGGAAATTGTCATTCATGTAGCCACCAAAGTAAGCTGGGTCATCGGAATTGATGGTGACACAGAGTCCTTTTCTCAGCAGTTCGACAATGTTGTGTTGTTGCATGGTATCGAAGACTTTTAGCTTGGTATTCGATAGTGGACAAACCGTCAGTGGAGTACGTTTGGCTATTAGTTGCTCCATCAGTTCTTTATCTTCAACACAGCGAACGCCATGATCAATTCGTGTAATACCTAACAAACTCAATGCATCGATAATGTTTTGCGCAGGGCCTTCTTCTCCGGCGTGTGCGACAGTCAGGAAGCCTTGGTTGAGCGCTTCTTGGAATACATGCTTAAACTTCTCGGGTGGGTTACCTTGTTCCGATGAATCTAAACCAACCGCAATGATTTTATTTTTGTAAGGCAGAGCCTGTTTGAGTGTCTCGAACGCGCTGTCTTCATCAAGGTGGCGTAGAAAGCACATGATCAGTTGGCTGCTTATCCCAAGTTCATTTGTAGCTTGGTCGAGTGCACGAGTGATGCCAGTGATAATAGTGTCAAAGGCGATGCCGCGCTCGGTGTGGGTTTGTGGGTCGAAGAAAATCTCAGTGTGAACCACATTGTCTTGTTGGCATTTTAATAGGTAGGCCCAAGTGAGGTCGTAAAAGTCTTGTTCATGAATCAGTACATTGGCGCCTTGATAATAGATGTCGAGAAAGGACTGAAGATTGTGGAATTGGTAGGCATCTCGTACTTGCTCTGGGTTCTCAAAGGGAATCGACACGTTATTGCGCTTGGCCAGTTCGAACATCAGTTCGGGCTCTAGTGTGCCCTCAATATGTAAGTGCAGCTCAACCTTCGGTAAATTTTTGATGAAGCTATCCATAGCAACTCCTTAGCTATTTTAATTATGGGCGGAGTAAGGGAGATAATTAGCGCCAACCAAGGTTACGGGTTAGACGACTCATTTATCTCTGTTTGAGCATAGTTCATTTGATGGTTGTCGATGAAATGAGGTTGAAATTGTTAGAGATTAGAGGCTGTTGAGGGCTTTGAAATGATCCGCAAACGATTTGCAGCACTGGAGTGTGATCCGCTGCAAATATTTGCAGCAATATTCGTTGATTTGTGCTCTAATACCGCGCTTACCAAGGGATGGTGTTAAAAGATGCTCACTTAGATGGAGTTATCAAAGTTGACCGATCCCTTAATGATCTCCCTTAGGAAAAAATAGAACATGTCTAAGAACAAAAAATTTGATATCCGCCTTACAGAAAAACGCAACGGCTGGTGTGCAGAGATTACTCGTCAAGTAACGTCTCGCAGCACAACAGTATCTAAGCGTGAGTCTGGTTTTGAAACAGAAGCGCTTGCACAAGAGTGGGCTGAGAAAGAGCTAGCATCTTTCATCGCAAACCAAGCTGAACGTAACGAGCGTAAAGCGGAACAACGTAAAGAGCGCGACGAACTACGTCACGCTAAAGAGCTTAAAGCTGAGCAAGCACGTGAAGCACGCGCTAAAGCTCGTGCAGAAGAGCAAGAAGACGCTGAGTAATTCGGTGCACGGTTAATTTATAGGTCCCTTAATTTAAGATAAGGGACCATAAAAAAAAGCCCCAATATAGTCACCTATGTTGGGGCTTTTTCGTTTGTGGAGTTCGTTTCTATTTTGCTTAAGACCGACGGTTTTGGCTTCTGCTTTTAACGCCGATCTCCTAAGCTTTAATCAGTTATTCAGCGCAGTTAGCCAATCATCTTCTGCTACTTCTTCAATGTAGCTTTCTACTGTTTGTCCCACTTCTTCATCGTCTTGCTTGAAGTAAGCGATGTGGAACACAGCATCACCTTCGTTCACCAAAGGTAGCGTTTGTTGGCCAATCACGATACCGCCTTTAGTCGTGATAACTTGGCTCTCTTGATGACCCAGTGGAGAACTGATGTAGGCAAGAGTTTGTCCTGCTTCAACTTGTTCGCCCAGTCTCACCATGTTACGCAAGATACCGTCTGATTCTGCACGAATCCAGCTGGTGGATTTGCTCAATACTGGTTCTGGCAGCTTCTTACGGTTCGGACGCAGCATGCCGATTTCTTTCATTACTTGGTGAATGCCAAGGTAGCCTGCACGAATCGCTAGGTGATCAAAGCGCAGTGCCTCACCACCTTCGTATGTCAGTACTGGAATCCCCAACTTTTCCGCTTCACTTCGTAGTGAACCATCACGTAGAGGTGAGTCGATGATCACTGGGGTCGCGAATGCTTTTGCGATGCGCATGGTTTCTGGGTTCGAAAGGTTCGCACGAATTTGTGGCAAGTTCGTACGGTGAATCGCACCCGTGTGTAGATCCAGAATGAAATCACAGTGCTTAGCCACGTTCTCGAAGAAAGTGTAAGCGATACGTGATGTTAGCGATCCTTTCTCACTACCTGGGAAGCAACGGTTTAGATCGCGACGGTCTGGTAGGTAACGAGACTTATGGATGAAGCCGAACACGTTAACGATCGGCACGACAATCAAGGTACCTTTCAGTTTCTTTGGATCGATAGCGTTCGTCAGTTGTCGAGCAATCTCAACACCATTTAACTCATCACCGTGAATCGCTGCGTTTACCATCAGTGTTGGACCTGCTTGGCGACCGTGAATGATTTCAATCGGGATTGAAAGTGGAGAGTGCGTGTAAAGCTGAGCTGCTTGCAGTTCAATCTCCATTCGCTGTCCTGGCTGAACAGTAGAACCAAGTAATTCGAATGGTTGATTAGGTTTTAGTCTTGCCATTTAGGTTGTTCTCAACATGGTGATAATTCGTTAACACGGAATGTAGCAATCGTTGATTTTTAGTACGAATCAATCGGTTTACGGTAACGACAAAACTTTTTTGTGGAGGCGTATCGGGAACGGTATTCCATGTATGGCGCCCCCTTTGGAATACGCTTTTTATTTGTAAGGTTTCTGACAATTTATTGATTTAACTCTGATAATTGTGTTTCTCGCACTTGCTATTATCCATCGCCATTTTCTGGCGGCCAATTTCAAATATCGAGATGAAAATGAAAAAAACAATTTCAAAAGTTGTAGCACTTGCAGTGGTATCTGTTGCTTTATCTGGCTGTGTTGGTAGCAACGCAGTAACGGGTTACCTAATGAAGTTCAACCTTAAAGCCGTTGATAACCGTTACGCACGTGGTGGCTTAAACTTACTGTTGGCACCGGCATACGGTCTAACGGTTGCAGCGGATTACTTGGTATTCAACTCACTAGAGTTCTGGACTGGTAGCAACCCACTAACGGGTGCGCCGCATATCTTTGATACTAAGGTGGATACTTACATTGATATCAACCATCAGCTAGATCCGTCTCTAACGGAAGCGCCTGTAGGTCCAATCACTAATGTAAATATGATCGAAAAAGGTCAGATGCAGCAGATTGATGAAAACACTATCCAAATGGATATCACTTACCAGTCTGGTGAGCGAGCGACACTAATCGGTGTTCGTGATGGCGAGATGGTAACGTACTTCATCGATGGCGAAGTCGTTGCACAAACGTCAATTGATGAGCTAGAGAGCTACGCAGCGTCACGCGCTTAATGTCTTAGCTGGTTGCAAAGATTAGATACAAAAACAGGTACTCATTGAGTACCTGTTTTATTTTGTCTGAATAAATGGTGTTTACTGTAAACACCATTTATTGAACAAACGTAGCTTATCTAATTAAGCTTTTTCTGGGATTGCTTCTAGTAGCGCAACCATTTGGTTCCAGAATAGCTCAACCGTATCAATCTTCACTTTCTCATCTGGAGAGTGAGGGAACTTGATAGTAGGGCCGAAAGAAACCATGTCCATGTTCGGGTAAGGTTCTTTGAATAGACCACACTCAAGGCCAGCATGGATAACCATGATGTTTGGCTTGTGACCGTAGATGCCTTCGTACATGTCGCGGAAGATGTGCATGATTTCTGAATCTGCATCTGGCTTCCAACCTGGGTAAGCGCCAGAGAACTCGATGCTCGCACCCGCAAGCTCTGCTACAGAGTGAAGCATGCTTTCAACTTGGCTACGGCCAGAGTCGATCAGAGAGCGGATTAGGCAAAGTACAGTGATTGAGTTCTCTTCTGTCGTGATAACACCCACGTTTAGAGATGTCTCAACAACACCTTCAATCTCATCACTCATACGAATCACGCCGTTTGGCGCCGCGTTAAGTGCTGCGATGAAGCGAGCTTGGTCAGCAGCTGCAAGTGCACCTATTTCAACTGAAGCTTCTTCGTTGAAAGTCACGATGCTGTCTTCTACTTTACCTAGCTCTGTTGAAAGTAGCTCTGTGTAGTAGTTGTATAGCGAAGCCAGTTTTTCTTGGTTTGCCGCTGGAACAGCAACAGTAACGAAACCTTCACGAGGAATCGCGTTACGTAGGCTACCACCTTTGAATTCTACGATGCGTAGGTCTAGCTCTTTTGCGTGACCAGCCAGGAAGCGAGCAAGTAGTTTATTCGCGTTCGCACGACCAGTGTGGATGTCACAACCTGAGTGACCGCCTTTTAGACCTTTAAGCGTAAGCTTGCGAGTCACGAAATCTGCTGGGATTGCAGTACGAGCAACATCAAATGTCATTGCGCCGTCGATACCGCCAGCACAACCCATGTACACTTCGCCTTCTTGCTCTGAATCGGTGTTAAGAAGGATGTCGCCTTCTAACCAACCCGCTTCAAGACCGAATGCACCTGTCATACCTGCTTCTTCGTCTACAGTTAGTAGAACTTCGATTGGGCCGTGCTTGATTTCGTTTGATGCAAGAACCGCTAAGCATGATGCCATACCCATGCCGTTATCTGCGCCAAGCGTTGTGCCTTTTGCAGTAACCCACTCACCGTCGATGTACGGTTGGATTGGGTCTTTAGTGAAGTCATGAACCGTATCTTCGTTCTTTTGTGGAACCATATCGATGTGAGCTTGTAGCACAACACCTTTTTTGTTTTCCATGCCCGGCGTCGCAGGCTTTTTGATGAATACGTTGCCCGTTGGGTCACGGCGTACATCTAGCCCTTGCTCTGTTGCCCAAGCAATAATGTATTGAGCAAGCTCTTCTTCATGCTTAGAAGGGTGTGGGATTGAGCAAATCTTATCGAAGAACTGCCAAATAGGGGCAGGGGATAATTTACTGATCTCAGAATGGAATTCAGACACGGATGACTCCTTTTTTATTTGATAACCATATATTTAGGCTCTCTATGGGTGTAAACATAGAGCAAAAACCTAAAATATAGGTCTGTTTTGATGCCGACAGCATACCATTAGAGTGTTTTGACGAGTAGCGCTTCTAAACCTGAAATGCTTCAAATTTTGAACGCCATCTTGTTCATTTGATCTTTTATAAGTGCTCTGATGCTTATAAAGATGTAAGCAAACGTTTGTTTAAGTCTGTTTTGTAATTTTATTACGAAATTAAGTTTGCAAAATAACCGTTATTGGTCAAAAGTGTGACCTGAAGCAAAAAATACTTGTAATCTTTTTTCTTTAGGGTATATTTATAACCAACTTCTGAAGTGAAGAGTAAATGCTCAAAGGATGAGTCCGTTTATCGCCTCCAAGGAACCGAGAAATCAAATTCGTTTTTTATTGATTTATTAAGGTGATAGTTATGAAAGGTTTACCATCTGCAATGTTCTGGCTTAACAACTCTGTTTACACTAGCAACTTTGCATACCCTACAAGCTTTGGTTACTAATACTATAAGCATGTAACTCGAACAGTTTTGTTCACCCCTATATATTGGAATTCTCTTACAACCCTCTTGGTTGACAGATTCTACCGCCACTCAGTTTTGAGTGGCGTTTTTTTTGCCTGCTACTTTATCCCCAGCTGTGATTCGTCATCTATCTACAACTATGCTCGGTTGTTTTTTAAACAGCAAAATATCAATTTGAGCCTTATTACCGATCCTGTTGAAAATCGGACAACTCTTGTGGGTTTGAATTGGCAAATTTAGCGCCAGATTCTTAATGAAAATAATTGATGGTTGAAAAAGTAATCAAATAAATACGACCGTTAAATTGTTTTTAGTCTATTGTTTTTAATGTGTATTTTTCTTTTTTGATGTGATTTTTAATCGCTTGGTTTCATACGCCATTCTGATAAATATTATTTAGAGCCTTAATTCTATCTGGAATTTGTTATTTGATAACTTTATAATCCACAGCCAATCGATTACGCAACCGTTTACTTTTTACCCTTATAGGATTCGATAATGTTCGAAAAGCTATTCAAACTCAGTGAAAACGGCACCAATGTGCGCACTGAAATCATCGCAGGTCTAACAACCTTCCTAACAATGGCTTACATCATTTTTGTAAACCCAATGATCCTAGCTGATGCTGGTATGGACCACGGCGCTGTATTTGTAGCAACCTGTTTAGCGGCTGCTATTGGCTGTTTCATCATGGGCTTTGTTGCTAACTACCCAATTGCTCAAGCTCCAGGTATGGGCCTGAATGCCTTCTTTACCTACGCGGTTGTAATGGGCATGGGTTACACGTGGCAAGTTGCGCTAGCGGCAGTGTTTGTTTCGGGTGTGATCTTCATTTTCTTGAGCATCTTTAAGATCCGTGAGTGGATTATCAACTCGATTCCTATGTCTTTGCGTGTAGGTATCTCTGCGGGTATCGGTCTTTTCCTAGCGTTTATCGCACTTAGCAATGCTGGCATCGTGGTTTCTAACCCTGCAACTAAAGTATCACTTGGCGACATTACTGCTATTGCTCCTATCCTTGGTGCTCTTGGTTTCTTCCTTACTATTGCCCTTGTACACCGCGGTGTGAAAGGCGCAGTAATGATTGCAATTCTAGCTATTACAGCTCTTGGCATTATCATTGGTGACGTTCAGTACGGCGGTATCATGTCTACACCACCAAGTCTTGCTCCTACTTTCATGCAGCTTGATTTCTCTGCAGTATTTGAAATCGGTATGATCTCTGTTGTATTTGCTTTCCTATTCGTCGACTTATTCGATACAGCGGGTACGCTAGTGGGTGTTGCTACAAAAGCGAACCTAATTAAAGAAGATGGCAAACTACCTCGCCTGAACAAAGCACTGCTTGCTGACTCAACAGCAACGTCTATTGGTGCTCTTCTAGGTACATCGAACACGACTTCATATGTAGAGAGTGTTTCAGGTGTTGCTGAAGGTGGTCGTACTGGTCTAACGGCTGTTGTCGTGGGCGTACTTTTCCTTCTTGCTCTTTTCTTCTCACCACTTGCAGGTATGATTCCGGCGTACGCAACATCAGGCGCGCTTTTCTATGTAGCAATTCTGATGATGTCAGGCCTAGTTGGCATTGATTGGCGTGATCTTACGGAAGCAGCACCAGTCGTGGTAACATGTCTACTTATGCCGCTGACGTACTCTATTGCTGAGGGTATCTCACTAGGTTTCATCGCTTACGCTGCAATTAAGCTGCTAAGTGGTAAAGGTCGCGACGTTTCACCTGCTGTGTGGATCATGTCGGTAATCTTTATTCTTAAATACATTTTCGCTTAATCGTCTAGATTTCTGCTTAAACGCTGAAGAGGCTATGTTTGGCATAGCCTCTAATAACATGAAAAATTATTAGGTTTTATACTATGAGCAACAAATTCGTTATCACTTGGGACAACATGCAGACTTACTGCCGTCAACTAGCAGAAAAGCAAATGCCAGCAGAGCAGTGGAAAGGTATCTGGGCTGTAAGCCGTGGTGGTTTGGTTCCTGGTGCAATCTTGGCTCGTGAACTGGGTATTCGTCACGTAGATACGATTTGTATTTCTAGCTACGACCACGATCACCAACGTGATATGACTGTCGTTAAAGCACCTGAAGGTGACGGCGAAGGTTTCCTAATCGTTGAAGATCTTGTTGATAGTGGTGACACTGCACGTAAGCTTCGTGAAATGTACCCTAAAGCAAAACTGATCGCGGTATGTGCTAAGCCTTCAGGCGCGCACCTACTAGACGAGTACATTGTTGATATCGCTCAAGACACATGGATCGAGCAGCCTTGGGATACAAGCCTAAGCTACGTTGAGCCAGTAAATCGTAAGTCAAAATAAGCGTAAACTTAGTTTTTTGAGAAATGACCCTTTATAGGGTCATTTTTTTTTATATTATTAGTCAAAATCATTTCTTATTAAGTGTCCCAATGTCTGAATCAGAAGAAACGAGCTCGAACCTTTCGGAAACCTTGTTTGTAAAACACAAGCAGGCCAAAGAGACCTCAATGCTGACACAATACATGCCAAGCTCTGAAGCGTTATTGGATGAGAAGCGTGAACAGCAAAACTCATCGTGGTACCGAAACTTAAGGCGTCTTCAGTGGGTATGGCAAGGCGTGAACCCTATTGAGCAAGAAGCTGTATTAGCTCGTATTGCGTCGTCAGACAACTCTCGAACTACCGATGAGTGGCTAGATACCGTGATGGGATACCGCAGTGGTAACTGGGCCTATGAGTGGACCAAGTTGGGCATGTTGCATCAGAACCGTTCCAACGACAAAAGCGGTGAAGAGGTGGCTGAAGAGTTGTTCTCGGCGTCTTTATGTTTCAGCATTGCAGGTTACCCGCACCTAAAGAATGACAATTTGGCGGCTCAGGCCCAAGTATTAGCAAACGCAGCCTATTCTGAAGCAATTAAGCATACCAAGCTGATTGTTAAGCAGATTGAGGTGCCGTATCAGAACAAGAAAATCAAAGCCAACCTACACCTAGCGAAAACCGACAAACCGCAACCAGTTGTGATCGTGAGTGCAGGTTTGGATAGCTTGCAAACGGACATGTGGCGTTTGTTTAGGGATTATCTGGCGCCAAAGAACATTGCGATGCTTACCGTCGATATGCCATCGATAGGTCACAGCTCTCATTGGCCGTTAACCGAAGATTCTTCGTGCCTGCACCAAGCGGTATTGAACGAGCTGCCAAATATCCCATGGGTTGATCATCATAAAGTGGGCTTGTTTGGTTTCCGTTTTGGCGGCAATGCGATGGTGAGGCTGTCGTTTATCGAGCAACAGAAGGTCAAAGCGTGTATCTCTCTTGGTGCGCCAATTCACGATATTTTTGTGCATGCCGATAAACTAAAGCAGATGCCGAAGATGCATTTAGATGTACTGGCTTCTCGTTTAGGTAAAGGTGCTGTTGATATCAATAGTCTTTCTGGTCAGTTGATGGCGTGGTCTTTGAAGGTCCAAGGTCTGTTAGCGAACAGTAAAACCAGCGTTCCTATCTTAGCGTTAGCCTTAGAAGGGGATCCTGTGTCACCGCCAATGGATAATCAACTGGTTGCTATTTACAGTGATTACGGCAAGGCAAAGAAAATCAAATCTAAATCAATTACACAAGGTTATGAGCAATCCCTCGAATTAG
The DNA here is from genome assembly GCF_027587015.1 of Vibrio sp. Makdt. Classification (NCBI taxonomy): domain Bacteria; kingdom Pseudomonadati; phylum Pseudomonadota; class Gammaproteobacteria; order Vibrionales; family Vibrionaceae; genus Vibrio; species Vibrio sp. Makdt. The sequence goes on along the minus strand of NZ_JAPPTH010000004.1, from coordinate 119,110 downwards.
CGATAAAGTGGCTTGAGGATGAATTATTTAGATGACATTTCTCCTAAATTAGTTAAGCATGAAAAGTGTACAAACTAAGTATCTGATACTCAGGGATAATTTATAAAATCCAAATGCGTAGTTTCTACGTATAACAGTCTGAGTAACGTCATTCTTAACATTGAAAATGGAGATTCAATATGTCAGAAGTGACACAACAACCTACGCATTACCGCTTGTTGAATGTTTTAAAGGCGATCGGGCCTTACTTAAGGGAACCGCAATCAGAAGAAGGCCACTACATCTTTGATTGCTTGTCTGTATGTGTGAACGATAAAAAATCACCAGAAGAACGCGAGTTCTGGGGCTGGTGGCTGGAATTGGATAAGTCGGAAGAGGGATATTCGGCGAAGTACAATATCGGTAAGTACAACATTGATGGTAACTGGGATTCTTTGCCGTTACCTAAAAAGGCGGTCGCTGAGGTCTCTCGAACTCAAGAAGCCTTCCACAAGAAACTGGTTGATGAACTTCAAAGTAAGTTTGAAATCAGTATCCAATTAGACGAAGAGTCTGTCGAATTCGTCTAATTTTAAAGGTTACTCTTCTATATAAAGCAAAAAGGTGCGATTTCGCACCTTTTCTGCTTGTGAATTCCCCTTTTGATTGCTAAAACATCACCTCTTATTTGTTTTATCCATAAAAGACTTCATGACAACAAATCATCAAAGCGGGACAACAACACAGCGTAAAACTGTCGTTGTTAAACTGGGTACCAGTGTCTTAACTGGTGGAACATTGGCATTAGACCGCGCTCATATGGTTGAGCTGGTTCGTCAATGTGCTGAATTAAAAAAACAAGGCCACTCTGTGGTTATGGTTTCGTCTGGCGCAATTGCAGCAGGACGTGAGCACCTTGGTTACCCCGCACTTCCCAACTCAATGGCGAGCAAACAGTTGCTTGCGGCAGTTGGGCAAAGCCAGTTGATTCAAGTTTGGGAGTCTTTGTTTGCTATCTATGGCCTTAAGATTGGCCAGATGCTACTGACTCGTGCTGATCTCGATGATCGCGAGCGTTTTCTTAATGCACGTGACACGATCAACGCACTGGTTGAGCACGATATTATTCCAGTAGTAAACGAAAACGACGCAGTAGCAACCAACGAAATTAAAGTGGGCGACAATGATAACTTGTCGGCCTTAGTGGGTATTTTGTGCGGCGCTGATAAGCTTTTGCTACTAACAGACCAAAAAGGCCTGTTTACGGCTGACCCTCGTAAAGACCCAAATGCTGAGCTCATCAAAGAAGTGAAAACCATTGATGACACACTGCGCAAGATCGCAGGCGGCAGTGGTACGACATTAGGTACCGGCGGCATGGCGACAAAACTGCAGGCGGCTGACATTGCTCGTCGCGCAGGCATCGAAGTGATTATTGCTGCGGGCAGTGCTGAAAATGTGGTGTTTGATTCACTCAGTGACAACCCACAAGGCACACGTTTCTTGCCTTTAGCGGAAGCGCTTGAAAACCGTAAACGCTGGATTTTAGCGGGCCCTGCTTCAGCAGGTGACATAGTGGTTGACGACGGCGCAGTAAACGCAGTTAACACTAAAGGCAGTAGCTTGTTGGCGAAAGGGGTTGTTCGAGTTAAAGGCGAATTCTCTCGTGGTGAAGTTACCCAAGTCACCGACAGCAAAGGCAAAGTAATTGCGCGTGGTATCGCCAGTTATTCAAGCCAAGACCTAGCAAAAATTGCAGGCAAGCACAGTAAAGATATTGGCGACATCCTTGGATACGATTATGGGTCAGAAGTCATTCACCGTGACGACCTAGTTGTGATTCAAGAGTAGCTCGTGATGATAAGGCGAATCGCCTTTTTGCATCCAAAGACAGACAGAATTTAGGGAGAGTTAAACGTGGATTTAACTAACATGGGTATCGCAGCAAAAGACGCTGCTTTCCACCTAGCGACCGCATCTACGGCGCAAAAGAATAAAGCATTGGCGATCATCGCTGATGAGCTAGAAGCAAACGCTGCAACGATTCTAGAAGCGAACGCAAAAGATATAGAACTTGGCCGTGAAGCCGGTCTAACTGATGCACTATTAGATCGTCTGTTGCTCAACGAAGAGCGCTTAACAGCCATTGCTAATGACGTTCGTAACGTGATTAGCCTGAATGACCCTGTGGGCAGCGAAATCGACAGTAAGGTACTGGAAAACGGTATGTCATTGTCTCGCCGCCGCGTACCGCTTGGTGTGGTGGGTGTTATCTATGAAGCGCGTCCGAACGTAACCATTGATATTGCTGCACTGTGTCTGAAAACAGGTAACGCAAGTATCCTGCGTGGCGGTAAAGAGACGTTTTTCTCGAACATGGAACTGGTTAAAGTTATCCAGTCTGCATTAGAGAAAGCAGAGCTTCCTGCAGCTTCTGTTCAGTACATCGAGAAGCCTGATCGTGAACTCGTTTCTCAACTGCTTAAACTGGATGACTACGTGGATATGATCATTCCTCGTGGCGGCGCTGGCTTGCACAAGATGTGTAAAGAGAACAGTACCATTCCAGTTATCATCGGCGGCTTTGGTATCAGCCATATCTTCGTTGATGAAAGCGCTGATCTTGAGAAATCTGTCGATGTGGTTGAAAACTCAAAAGTTCAACGTCCATCAGCGTGTAACTCGTTAGATACACTGCTAGTGCATGAAGCGGTTGCTGAAGCTTTCCTAACTAAGCTGAAACAGCGTTTAACAGGCAAGGTAACCTTGGTTGCTGATACCAGTGCAAAAACGCTGCTAGCGGGTTTTGAAGACCAACGTGATGCGGTTGAAGGCGACTTTGACACCGAATGGCTAAGCTACACACTAGGCGTAAAAGTGGTTGCGGATGTTGCGGAAGCGATTGACCACATGCGCGTACATAACGCGAGCCATTCAGATGCGATCATGACTAATAGTTTAGAAAGCTCTGAGCGTTTCATTAACTCGGTAGGCTCTGCAGCAGTGTATGTTAATGCATCAACTCGCTTTACTGATGGCGCACAGTTTGGTCTAGGCGCCGAAGTAGCAGTCTCTACTCAGAAACTGCACGCTCGTGGTCCTATGGGCTTAGAAGAGCTGACCAGCTACAAGTGGGTGGGCAAAGCGAATTATCTCGTTCGCGGTTAACGTTTCTCGTTAGCTTTACTCTGCAGCTCATTTTAAAAATTGCTATCGCGTAGCAATAATCAATGAATCAGCACACAAAAGGGCCTTAATTGGCCCTTTTTCTTTCCTAACGTTTGGCAATTCCGTTACACTGACAATCAATTATTTGGAGGTGATATGCATTGTCCTTTTTGTTCAGAGAACGACACTAAAGTAATCGATTCAAGACTGGTTGCTGATGGCCATCAGGTTCGTCGTCGCCGTCAATGCCTTGCATGTAGCGAGCGTTTCACTACGTTCGAATCGGCAGAACTCGTGATGCCGAAAGTCATTAAGTCGAATGGAAACCGCGAACCGTTTAATGAAGATAAGATGGTTGGTGGTGTGCAACGTGCTCTGGAAAAACGCCCTGTGAGTGCTGATGCGATTGAACTTGCTATCAGTAATATTAAGTCACAACTCCGTGCAACAGGTGAGCGTGAAGTTCCAAGCGAAATGATTGGCAACCTAGTCATGAGCCAATTAAAAGAATTAGACAAAGTTGCGTACATCCGTTTTGCTTCTGTTTACCGCAGCTTTGAAGACATTCGAGAGTTTGGCGAAGAAATCGCTAAATTAGAGGATTAATCCCTCAGTCATGTCTAACTTTTCTCCCCTAGATTTTCAAATGATGTCGCGCGCTATTCATTTAGCGAAGCGCGGCATTTATACCACTGCGCCAAATCCAAATGTCGGTTGTGTGATTGTACAAACCGATGGGCAAATTGTTGGTGAAGGCTTTCACGCCAAAGCGGGTGAACCTCATGCTGAAGTACATGCCATGCGAATGGCGGGTGATAAAGCAAAAGGTGCGACGGCTTATGTCACACTGGAGCCTTGTTCTCATTACGGGCGTACACCACCGTGTGCCGAGGGCTTGATTAAGGCTCAAGTGGCTAAAGTCATTTGCGCGATGCAGGATCCAAACCCGAAAGTTGCTGGTCGTGGCATCAAAATGCTGCGTGATGCGGGCATTGAGGTTGAAATCGGTTTACTGGAGCAAGATGCTTTAGACTTGAACCCTGCATTTATTAAACGCATGCAAACAGGCATGCCTTTTGTTCAGCTTAAGATGGCAGGCAGTCTCGATGGGCAAACGGCACTAGCAAATGGTCAGAGCCAGTGGATCACATCGCCAGCAGCGCGTCGTGATGTTCAAAATTATCGAGCAAAGGCGGGCGCAGTATTATCAACCAGCCAAACGGTGATTGATGACAACGCTTCACTGAATGTTCGCTGGGCTGAATTACCAAGTAGCGCACAAGCTCATTACGCTGAAGCTGACGTGCGTCAGCCTGTTCGTGTGATTCTTGACCGTCAAAACCAACTGCGCCCTGAGCTCAAGTTATACCAATCGCCAACACCCGTATTAAGAGTCGCAGAGGCGTCTGCGGACATTGAGATCGGCACCACTGAGACAGGTCAGCTGGATTTGTACGAGCTGATGTGCCAATTGCCTGCCAATCATATCGACCATATTTGGGTCGAAGCGGGTGCAACATTGGCAAAAAGCTTGATTGAAGCACAGCTGGTGGATGAGCTAATCCTCTATTTAGCTCCTAAACTTATGGGCAGTGACGGAAGAGGTTTGATGGGCGCGTTAGGGCTCACTTCGATGTCTGATGTTATTGACCTAGAAATTAAAGATGTTCGACAGGTTGGTGTGGATATTCGCATCGTGGCTAAACCAATCTCGAAATAGTCACTCCAACTACATACATGTCGTTGACAACAAAAAGAGTTTTAAAATGTTTACAGGAATTGTAGAAGCCGTAGGTACATTGAGTGCAATCACTCCCCGCGGAGAAGACATTACCGTAACGGTTAACGTGGGTAAGCTTGATATGGCCGACGTTCAGTTAGGCGATAGTATTGCTACCAATGGTGTGTGTTTGACGGTCGTGGAATTTAACGACCACAGCTACAGTGCTGATCTGTCACTTGAGACCCTGAAAAAAACGGGCTTTGTTGATTACCAAGCGGGTGACAAAGTGAACCTAGAGAAAGCGATGCTCCCGACGACACGTTTCGGTGGTCATATCGTATCGGGTCACGTAGATGGTGTAGGCGAGATTGTTGAGCGCAATCAAGTAGGTCGTGCTATTGAATTCTGGGTCGAAATGCCCGCTGAAATATCAAAGTACGTTGCTCAAAAAGGCTCGATTACTGTCGATGGCATTAGTCTTACTGTGAACGATTTACGTAAGAATGCATTTAAGCTGACGATTGTTCCTCATACCTCTTCAGAAACCACCATCGATCAATTCCATGTTGGTCGTAAAGTGAATCTAGAAGTGGATGTGTTAGCGCGCTACATGGAGCGCCTACTGCAAGGTCAGCAACAAGAGTCTGAACCTGAATCTCGATTGACGATGGAATTCTTACAACAGAATGGTTTTGCCTAATCGTTGATATGAAGTGCGCTGAGCGTCACTTTGTAGAACGAAGCAATATCATCAGGTTTAAATAGTGTCGGTTCTAGGAAGCAGAACCATTTCAAAGGATATAGAACAATGCCAATTAGTACTCCTCAAGAAATTATTGAAGACATTCGCCTAGGAAAAATGGTTATCCTGATGGATGATGAAGATCGCGAGAATGAAGGCGATCTGATCATGGCAGCAGAACATGTGACGCCAGAAGCGATTAACTTCATGGCGATGTACGGCCGTGGCTTAATCTGCCTAACCTTGACTAAAGAGCGTTCAAGCCGCATGGGTCTTGCGCCTATGGTTCAAGACAACAACGCACAGTACACCACTAACTTTACGGTTTCGATTGAAGCCGCTGAAGGTGTAACTACGGGTATTTCTGCGTCTGACCGTGCGGTGACGGTTCAAGCTGCCGTTGCGAAAGATGCAAAAGCGGCTGACCTTGTTCAGCCTGGCCACATCTTCCCGCTAACAGCACAAGAGGGTGGTGTTCTAACTCGTGCTGGTCACACTGAAGCGGGCTGTGATTTAGCACGCCTAGCGGGTTGTGAGCCTGCATCGGTTATCGTTGAGATCCTAAATGATGACGGCACCATGGCTCGTCGCCCTGATCTTGAAGTGTTCGCTGAAAAGCACGACATCAAGCTAGGCACAATTGCTGACTTGATCGAATACCGTAACAACACAGAAACCACGATTGAGCGCGTTGCACAGTGTCACCTACCGACTGAGTTCGGTGACTTTGAGCTTGTGACTTACCGTGACACTATCGATAATCAAATCCATTACGCAATGCAAAAAGGTGACTTAACGGGCGAAGCTCCACTGGTTCGTGTTCACCTGCATGATACCTTCACCGATCTGCTTCATTCTGATCGTGGTACTGAGCGTAGCTGGTCACTAGATAAGGCAATGAAGCGCATTGGCGACGAAGGTGGTGTGTTGGTTATTCTGGGCAACGAAGAGTCGTCTGATTCTTTGATTCATAAAGTGAAGACATTCGAAGCTCAAGATAAGAACGAGCAACCAACTATGGCTAAGAAGCAAGGTACTTCTCGTCGCGTTGGTGTCGGTTCTCAAATTCTACAAGACCTAGGTGTTCATGATATGCGCCTATTGTCTTCAAGCACCAAGCGTTACCATGCTCTTGGTGGTTTTGGTCTTAACGTTGTTGAATACGTTTGTGAGTAACCACTTACATACTACTTTATAGCAACATAATTTATGATGATTTGAGCGGCTCTTTTGGTTCGAAATCGGACAAAAAGAGCCCAGTCGCTGAGCCTGACTTTTGTCGTGTCAAGCGTTGGCGCTTAGCGACCTGTTGCTCCTAAATAGTTGGGAGCGAGGCTTGGCTATCATCTTTACATCTCCGGTGTCTGTTCTTCTAAATTAGCATTAGATATTGCTCACAGTTTTATGCTAGAATCCGGCGATTCTCACTTGATGAAAATAGTTAAAGGAAGGCTTATGAAAGTGATCGAGGGTGGCTTCCCAGCGCCAAATGCAAAAATTGCTATCGTTATTGCTCGTTTCAACAGTTTTATTAACGAAAGTTTACTTTCTGGTGCAATCGATACTTTAAAACGTCACGGACAAGTAAGCGAAGACAACATCACTGTTGTTCGTTGTCCTGGTGCAGTAGAACTTCCACTTGTAGCGCAACGCGTTGCAAAAACAGGTAAGTTCGACGCGATTGTATCTCTTGGTACAGTAATTCGTGGCGGTACGCCTCATTTTGACTATGTTTGTAGTGAATGTAATAAAGGTTTGGCGCAAGTGTCTCTGGAATATTCTCTTCCAGTAGCATTCGGCGTACTAACTGTTGATACGATCGATCAAGCTATTGAACGCGCAGGAACCAAGGCTGGTAATAAAGGTGCAGAAGCTGCACTAAGCGCACTTGAGATGATCAACGTTCTTTCTGAAATCGATTCCTAATGGGGGCCAGTGTGAAACCAGCCGCACGTCGTAACGCACGTCAATTTGCTCTACAAGCAATTTATTCTTGGCAAATTACTAAAGAAAATATTGCTACCGTTGAAGAACAGTTCTTATCTGGTGGTAAGTATGATGAAGAAGAACATCATGCTGCAGAACCTGCACTTGCTATGCCAGAAACAGACGTTGCATACTTCCGCGACCTACTAACTGGTGTTGCTCTTAGTCACATGGAACTTGATAGCAAGCTTCGTCCATTCGTATCTCGCCCGATGCAAGATCTGGACTTAATGGAACTTGCTCTTCTACGTTTAGCTATGTACGAGATGACTCGTCGCGAAGATGTACCATACAAAGTGGTTATCAACGAAGCTATCGAGCTTGCGAAAGTATTCGCAGCAGAAGACAGCCATAAGTTTGTGAATGGTGTGCTTGATAAAGCAGCGCCACACGTACGTAAGAAGTAATCTCTACGTATATTGAATCTAAAGGTCAGCTTTCATGCTGGCCTTTTTTGTTAGTAAATTCCAAAGATAGGGCATGTGATGTCTGGTGAATTCAACCTAATCGATAAATATTTCGTAAACCGACAGCCTCAACGTAAAGACGTGCACCTCGCCGCTGGTGATGATTGCGCTTTGGTTAAAGCGCCAAGTAATGTTGAGATCGCGATCAGCACAGATACCTTAGTGGCGGGTACTCACTTCTTAGCAGAAGCAAACCCAGCTTGGGTCGCACACAAAGCATTGGCTTCAAACATCAGTGATCTGGCTGCGATGGGTGCAACGCCGGCGTGGGTCTCTTTTGCCTTAACCATGCCTGAAGTAGATGAAGCTTGGTTAGCGCCGTTCTGCGACTCTTTTTTCAAACTTGCAGACTACTTTGGTATTCAGTTAATTGGTGGTGACACTACAAAGGGGCCGCTGAGCCTAACATTGACGGTACAAGGCTTTGTGCCAGAAGGGAAAGCCCTACGTAGAGATGGCGCGAAAGTCGGGGATTGGATTTACGTGACAGGTAATCTGGGCGACAGCAAGGCTGGTCTAGAGGTTCTATTAGACCCTGATAAAAACCAAGCTAAGCCGTATGCGAGGGAGCTTGAAGAGAGACACTATATCAGTTCTCCACGAGTGTTAGCGGGTCAAGCGCTTGTCAATCTTGCTTCGTCGGCTATTGATATCTCAGATGGTGTTATTGCAGATCTCAAACACATCCTTAAGCGCTCACAGGTGGGTGCAAGTATTGATGTGAGTACTTTACCTATCTCACCTGAATTACGTCAGTTTGCCCCTGATATCGCTACGGCGCAGCAGTATGCGCTGACCAGTGGTGAAGAGTATGAGCTTTGCTTTACCGTCCCTGAAGAAAACAAAGGCTCTCTTGAAAGTGCTTTGTCACACACTGGAACAAAAGTCACCTGTATTGGTCAAATAAGACCTGTAGAATACTTTGAACTACACAATAATGGTGAACCGCTGAGCTGGAGCTTAACCGGTTACGATCACTTTAAGGTTAATTGATGACAAACCCACTATCTGCAATCTCTCTTAAAAACCCTTGGCACTTTCTAGCAACGGGTTTTGGCAGTGGCTTATCGCCTATTATTCCTGGAACCATGGGTACACTCGCTTCGATTCCTCTGTACCTATTATTGGTTCAATTGCCGTTCCCGGCTTATGTCGCGGTGGTAGTGATAAGCTGCATTATTGGTATCAAGATCTGCCAAGTGACCTCAGATGACATGGGAGTACATGACCACGGCTCTATCGTATGGGATGAGTTTGCGGGCTTTTGGATCACCATGAGCCTAGTGCCAATGTTGAGCATTCCTGCCGATGATTGGAAATGGTTGTTGACGGGCTTTGTTCTATTCCGCTTCTTCGACATGGTAAAACCGTGGCCAATTGGCTGGTTGGATGCTCGAATTCATGGCGGTTTGGGTATCATGATTGATGATATTGTGGCAGGTATTATGGCGGCGATTTCTCTGTATGCTGTGGCCCATTTCGCAGGTTGGCTAGTTTAATTAAAGATAAGATAAAACAAGGAATTACAATGTCTAAGAAGGTTTACTGCATCGCTCAATTTCAACCGAAAGAAGGCAAATTGAACGAACTTTTTGAGGTTTTAAAAGCACTAGAGCCAAACACTCTGCGTGAAGATGGTTGTATTCAATACACAGTAACTCGTCACATCCAGAGCCCGTTTGCTGAAGGTCAGAGCTTTCCGATCGCTTTCAACGAAATTTGGGCAGATAACGAAGCGTTTGAAGCACATTGTCAACGTCGTGAAATTCAACAGTTCTTTCAAGAGCAGTGTGTTGATGAAACAGGCTTAGTTGAGAACTTTAATGTTGCTATCTACTCTGATGAACCAGAGAACTACGACGCACCTGTTCTTAAGCCGTGCTGCTAATTTGTTGTAACAACTGACTTAAACAGTGGCTAGCTAATGAGTTAGCGGATACTAAAAAGGTTGACCCTAGGGCCAACCTTTTTTTGTTTTGTTGCTTATGCAGTTCGCTACTGAAAGCTATTTAGCAAGGTACTCAGAGATAGACTTCTCAATACCTTTCGCGTCTAAGCCTAGCTCTTCATGCAGTTCACCTTGAGTGCCTTGAGCAATGAACTTGTCTGGTAGGCCAAGATTCAGTACAGGCATTAGCAGTTTCTCTTGCATCAAGAATTCAATCACACCTGCACCTGCACCACCGGCAATCGCATTCTCTTCGATAGTCACCAGTACATCGTGGTCAGCGGCAAGTTGTTTGATTAGAGCTTCATCTAGCGGCTTAACAAAGCGCATGTCTGCAACGGTCGCATCCATTGCATCAGCAGCTTGAAGTGCATTTTCTAGGAAAGTACCAAAGCTTAGGATAGCAACCTTAGCGCCATCTTTTGCTTTTGAGCTTTCACGAACGATACGACCTTTACCAATCTCAAGTGCAGTAAACTCACTTTGAATCTTTGTGCCCATGCCATTACCACGAGGGTATCGAACCGCACTTGGTCCATTGTGCTGGTGGCCAGTGTAAAGCATTTGGCGACATTCGTTTTCATCGCTTGGTGCCATGATCACCATGTTTGGAATGCAGCGCATGAAGCTTAAGTCGAACGCACCTTGGTGTGTTTGACCGTCGGCACCCACAAGACCTGCACGGTCAATCGCGAACATAACCGGTAGATCCATGATAGCCACATCGTGGATCAGTTGATCGTAGCCACGTTGTAGGAATGTCGAGTAGATAGCCACAATCGGCTTATCACCCGCAATCGCCATACCGGTTGCTAGCGTTACTGCGTGCTGCTCAGCAATGGCAACATCGAAGTATTGTTCTGGGTACTCTTTCGAGAAACGCACCATGCCTGACCCTTCACGCATTGCTGGCGTGATCGCCATTAGCTTAGGATCTTGCGCTGCCATATCACATAGGAAATCGCCAAAAATCTTAGAGAACGTTGGCTTAGAGCTGGTGCTCTTAGGCAAGCTTGAGTGTGCAGGGTCGAATTTAGGTACACCGTGGTAGCCAATTGGATCTTTCTCTGCTGGCTCGTAGCCTTTACCTTTCTTGGTCATGATGTGCAGGAACTGAGGACCTTTTAGGTCTCTCATGTTCTTAAGCGTTTTAATCAGCTCGTTTACATCGTGGCCGTCTACTGGGCCAATGTAATTAAAGCCTAGCTCTTCAAACATGGTGCCAGGAACAACCATGCCTTTTAGGTGTTCTTCTGTACGACGAACTAGCTCTTTAATCGGTGGAACACCAGATAGCACTTTCTTGCCGCCCTCACGAATAGACGTGTAAAGACTGCCAGAAAGAACTTGAGCTAGGTGGTTGTTCAGCGCGCCAACGTTTTCAGAAATCGACATCTCGTTATCGTTAAGGATAACCAGCATGTCATTGTGAACATCGCCCGCGTGATTCATGGCTTCAAATGCCATACCGGCAGTAATAGCACCGTCACCAATCACACTCACAACTTTACGGTTCTTGCCTTCTTTCTTCGCGCTGATCGCCATACCGAGTGCAGCACTGATCGATGTTGAAGAGTGACCAACAGAAAGGGTGTCGTACTCGCTCTCTTCACGCCATGGGAATGGGTGTAGTCCATCTTTTTGACGGATAGTCGACAAACGGTCGCGACGACCAGTAAGAATTTTGTGCGGGTATGCTTGGTGGCCAACATCCCAAACCAACTGGTCAAAAGGCGTGTTGTACACATAATGCAGAGCAACAGTGAGCTCTACCGTACCTAGACCTGACGCTAAGTGGCCACTTGATTGGCTCACTGAGTTAAGAAGATAGGTGCGTAATTCATCACAAAGCTGTGTTAGCGTCTCTTTCGGGAGAAGACGCAAATCCTCTGGCTTATCAGCCAAAGCAAGAGTTGGGTACTTTGATATATCAAGAGTCATAGGTAATGCGCGCTTATTGTCTTAGTTCTTGCGCTCGATGACGTATCGGGCGAACTCTTCGAGTAACTGGGTATTGTATGGGATTGCAGCCAAAGCTTGAAGCGCTTCCTGCAGTAGAGATTGCGCTTTTTCTTGAGCGCCCTCTAAACCTAGCAAAGAAGGGTAGGTGCTTTTGTTCAAACCTTGGTCAGAACCCTGTGGTTTACCCAAAGTTTCGGTGTCGCCAATGATATCTAAGATATCGTCTTGAACTTGGAAGGCTAACCCGATGGCATCTGCGTATTTATCTAATTGAGGGAGCACCTCAAACGCTTTTTCACCAGCAGCTAGAGCACCTAAACGGATGGCACTTTTCATAAGAGCACCCGTTTTATTACGGTGAACCTCTTCCAGTTCTTCTAGCGTAACCGCGCGGTTTTCAGCTTCGATATCGAGCGCCTGACCAATACACATACCTTGAGCACCAGAGGCTTCAGCTAGGCGTTGAATCATTCGAACGCGATTGCTTTCCCCGTCAGCACTTAATGTGCCTTCAGCAAGTATAGTAAATGCCAGAGTTTGTAGGGCATCGCCCGTTAAAATGGCGGTCGCTTCATCGAATTTGATGTGACAGGTCTGATGGCCACGACGCAGTTCGTCGTCATCCATTGCTGGCAGGTCGTCGTGAATCAGAGAGTAGGCATGAATACATTCGACTGCAGAAGCTGGAGTGTCGAGCTCTTCAGCGGTGCAACCGAGCATCTCCCCTGTAATATAGACAAGAAATGGACGCGCGCGTTTGCCGCCTAAAAGTAACCCATAACGCATTGCGTTGATCAGGTTCTGATTTTGGTGTGGCAGGCGATCAAGCCAAAGGTTCAGTTGCTCGTTATTACGTGCCTGATAAGACAATAAAGTCTCGATCATAGGGGATCTCATACAATTCGTTATTCTGGTTGTGGGTTAAAGTCACTAAGTTCTGCGTTTTCATCATTTTGCAGTAGGATGCTAACACGCTGTTCAGCATCGTTTAGTTTGCTTTGACCAGCACGAGCGAGGGAGATACCTCGTTCAAATTTTTTCAGCGCATCATCTAAAGCTAGATCACCGTTTTCTAGTTGATCAACCAAGCCGTCGAGCTCTTCGATTGCTGCTTCAAAGCTCATATTTTCAGGTTTCTTAGTAGCCATAATAAATCTGCGTTTGGAAAGATGAACGAACGTTACCTTAGGGCGTTGAGATGGTCAAATGTAACCAATAAATTTTGCTAGAAAGTTCGTTTTTAAGAGGCTTGAAGCCACTTTCATCTAATATCCTCACCTTTATCGAGTTTATGACTGCTCGAGAACGGGGAAGCGGGTAATAGTTGTGATACAAAAAGCAAAAGTGTGATACTTAGGCCAAGAATTTACTAAAAGATCTTATAGTCTTGCCGATAAAAAGATTATCGTCGACATAGAGCTACAAAAAAGCATGAGGAGTGCTCAGTGGATTTAGCAACCCTAATAGGTTTGATTGGTGGATTTGCCTTTGTAATCATGGCAATGATCCTAGGTGGAAGCCTCGGGATGTTCTATGACACGACATCCATATTGATCGTGGTTGGTGGTTCAACGTTTGTTGTTCTGATGAAGTTCACCATGGGACAGTTCTTTGGCGCGACTAAGATTGCTGGCAAAGCTTTTATGTTTAAAGCCGATGAGCCTGAAGACCTTATCGCTAAGATTGTTGAAATGGCGGACGCAGCACGTAAAGGTGGTTTCTTAGCTCTGGAAGAGATGGAAATCAGCAACAGCTTTATGCAAAAGGGCATCGACCTGTTAGTCGATGGCCATGACGGTGATGTGGTGCGTGCTGCATTGCAAAAAGATATTGCGCTAACCACCGAACGTCATGAACAGGGGGCGAAGGTGTTCTCTGCATTTGGTGATGTTTCTCCTGCAATGGGTATGATCGGTACCTTGGTTGGTCTGGTTGCCATGCTTTCGAACATGGATGACCCTAAAGCGATCGGCCCTGCGATGGCAGTTGCACTCTTGACTACGCTGTATGGCGCAATTCTATCGAACATGGTGTTTTTCCCTATCGCAGACAAGCTTGCACTGCGTCGTGACCAAGAGACACTGAACCGTCGTTTGGTGATGGATGGTGTGTTAGCGATTCAAGATGGTCAAAACCCACGAGTTATTGATGGTTACCTGAAGAGCTACCTAAATGAAGGTAAGCGTACGATTGATGGTGAACCTGCGTAAGAGGAGTTGAAGATGGATGAAGAGAATCCATGTAAATGTCCTCCTCCGGGGTTACCTCAATGGATGGGAACATTTGCTGACTTGATGTCACTGCTGATGTGTTTCTTCGTACTTCTACTCTCATTCTCTGAGATGGATGTACTGAAGTTTAAGCAGATCGCTGGCTCGATGAAGTTCGCATTTGGTGTGCAGAACCGCCTAGAAGTCAAAGACATCCCGAAAGGGACCAGCATCATTGCACAAGAGTTTCGTCCTGGTCGCCCAGAGCCAACGCCAATTGATGTGATCATGCAGCAAACGATAGATATCACTCAGCAGACGCTGGAATTTCATGAAGGTGAATCTGAGCGCGCTGGTGGTACCATGCGTGACCAAGGCAAGATGACTGGAGGCAAGTCGCCAGAGGTATCGACTCACGACAACCAAAACTCTGAGTCAGACCAACAGCAACAGCAAGCCGAAGCTCAATCTCAAGAGATGGAAACCTTGATGGAAAGCATCAAGAAGGCGTTGGAACGAGAGATCGACCAAGGCGCGATTGAGGTGGAAAATCTAGGCCAACAGATTGTGATTCGAATTCGTGAGAAGGGTGCATTCCCATCGGGCTCTGCTTTCTTACAGCCTAAGTTTCGACCTTTGGTGAGACAGGTGGCTGAATTGGTGAAAGATGTACCGGGCATTGTTCGAATCTCTGGTCACACTGATAATCAACGTCTTGATTCTGAGCTGTATCGCTCGAATTGGGATCTGTCATCTCAGCGCGCGGTATCTGTTGCTCAAGAGATGGAAAAGGTTCGCGGATTCTCTCATCAACGTTTGAGAGTACGTGGTATGGCGGATACAGAGCCAGTAGAGCCTAATGATACTGAATGGCAGCGCAGCCTAAACCGCCGTGTAGAAATCAGCATTATGCAGGGTGAGCCGCTATACAGTGACGAAGTCCCAGCTATCTCTCAATAGCCTGAGTTATCTCGAGAGATGTAATTGACCAGAAAGCCCAACCTTATGATGAGGTTGGGCTTTTTATTTGGGCGATGAACGGTTGATTGACCTCTTTGGCTACCGGCAGTGAGTAAGCATGCTATTTTTAATAAGGTGCATATTTATTACTGGTGCCTAAGCAAGCACTCTTTTCCTTGTTTCACTTTCTCATGTATAATTCGCGCCCTTAGATTTAGATATGATCTACTCTTGCTTCAAGTGCTGTGTAAATTCTCCAATTTACTTGGCGAAGAGCCTTTTAAAAATTTTGAACATTAATGTTGTGAACGTACTATGAAATTTATTGTTAAGCCCCATCCGGAAATTTTTGTAAAAAGTGAATCGGTGCGTAAGCGCTTCACAAGGATTCTAGAGTGCAACATTCGTAACGTTATTCAGCGTCGCTGTGAAGGTGTTGCGGTATTTAACCGTCGTGACCATATCGAAGTGACATCAGAAAGTGATAAGTACTACAACGAAGTGTTAGAGGCTCTGACTCACACTCCAGGTATTCACCATTCTCTTGAGGTTCAACAGTCTGAATTCAAAGACTTGCACGATATCTATGAGCAAGTATTAGAGCGCAGCCGTGCTGACATTGAAGGTAAAACATTCTCTGTTCGTGCTAAGCGTCGTGGTAAGCATGAGTTTACGTCTATCGAGCTTGAGCGCTACGTAGGTGGCGGTCTGAACCAAGCGGTTGAGTCGGCACGCGTTAAGCTGAAAGAGCCAGAAGTTACGGTTAAAGTTGAAGTCGCGAACGACAAACTTAACCAAGTTCTCGCTCGCCACAAGGGCCTTGGTGGTTTTCCTCTTGGTACTCAAGAAGACCTATTGAGCTTGATCTCTGGCGGCTTTGACTCAGGCGTATCAAGCTACCTACACATCAAACGTGGCTCTAAAGTTCACTACTGTTTCTTCAACCTTGGCGGTCCTGCGCACGAGATTGGCGTTAAGCAAGTGGCTCATTACCTATGGAACAAGTACGGTTCTTCGGCAAAAGTGAAGTTCATCTCTGTAGACTTTGAACCAGTCGTGGCTGAAATCCTTGAGAACGTAGAAGACGGCCAAATGGGCGTAGTGCTTAAGCGTATGTTCATGCGTGCTGGTGGTATGGTTGCAGATAAGTTCAAGATCGAAGCATTGGTTACTGGTGAAGCACTAGGTCAGGTATCAAGCCAAACGCTAACTAACCTGCGTCACATCGATAACGTAACGGATACGCTGATCCTTCGTCCACTTATCAACTGGGACAAAGAAGACATCATCGACCTTGCGCGCGAGATCGGCACTGAAGACTTCGCGAAAGTAATGCCAGAATACTGTGGTGTTATCTCTAAGAAGCCAACAGTGAAAGCGAAGAAAGGTAAACTTGAAGCAGAAGAAGCTAAGTTTAACTTTGAAGTGCTAGAGCAAGTGATCGAGAACGCTCGTGTTATGGATATCCGTGACATTGAGAAAGAGAGCCAAGAGCAAGCTCCAGAAGTGGAACAGGTTCAAGCTGTTGCTGAGCACGCTATCGTTCTTGATATTCGTAGCCCAGACGAAGAAGACGAAAGCCCATTAGAAATCGATGGCGTTGATGTAAAACACCTTCCTTTCTACAAGCTAGCGACGCAATTTGGTGACTTAGACCAAGGTAAAGAGTACCTACTGTACTGTGACCGTGGTGTTATGAGCCGTCTGCAAGCGCTTTACCTGCAAGAGCAGGGCTTCAAGAATGTTAAGGTTTACCGCCCATAGTCTGCTAGCTTAGAGCACGACTTAGGTTGTAACAGATACAGAAAGCCGCTTACTGAAAAGTAAGCGGCTTTTTATTTACCGGTTGATTGTTATTCTGTAATCGATACAGTTGTTCCACTGTGTTGCTCGTATGGTCTTTTTGTTTACACCCAAGCTGATGTTATAAATCGATTTTTAGTTTGCACTGTTAGCATCTGCATTGTTACTAAAAGGTGCAATTAAATGCTTATTTTTGTATGCGTATGATTGTTTAAGTAAGCGGACGTTAGATTTTGTGATTAGAGTCAAGAAATAGTAAGGATTAATTAGTACAGCTATTGATAAACTTGTTGTTACTTTGCTTTGGACATAAAAAAACACCGCCTTATAGGCGGTGTAAACAAATTTGACAGACAGGTCAAAATAAATACAGGAAGTAGATGCCTCGTTTCAGCGCGTAGCTGCAACAAAACATTTGGTAGAACTCTACCCAACTCGAAAAGTACGAGTTTGCAAACACAACATCGCAGGAGCTAAGCCAATTGATTCTAGAGAGAATCAAGCCGTTCAGGCTAGCTACTGCGGAATGAAATATAGAATTTCTCTAGCCGCTAGGCAATGGACAAATTATAATGTTTCAGATAAAAAAAACTAATGCTTATTTAGAGAGTAACTATGTCTCGTCGATTACCCCCATTAAACTCGTTAAGAGTGTTTGAAGCTGCGGCTCGACACTTGAGTTTTACGCGTGCCGCTGAAGAGTTGTTTGTTACTCAAGCTGCGGTGAGTCATCAGATCAAAGCGCTTGAAGAGTTTCTGTCTTTGAAGCTTTTTCGCCGAAGAAACCGCTCTTTACTGCTTACAGAAGAAGGGCAGAGCTACTTCTTAGATATCAAAGATATATTTACATCGCTGGCTGAGGCAACTGATAAGGTGCTTGAGAGAAGTGAGAAGGGCGCGTTAACCATCAGTTTGCCTCCAAGCTTCGCGATTCAGTGGTTGGTGCCAAGGCTTGCTGACTTTAATCAACAAGAACCTGATATTGATGTTCGAATCAAAGCGGTTGATATGGATGAAGGCTCGTTGACGGATGATGTGGACGTGGCTATTTACTACGGCCGAGGAAATTGGCCGGGACTGAGAGCCGATAAGCTGTATCAAGAATACTTGATTCCACTGTGTTCACCTTCAGTGTTACTGGGGACAAAGCCATTAGAATCTCTAAAAGATTTAACATGTCATACGCTATTGCATGACACGTCTCGTAAAGATTGGAAACAGTTTGCGAAACAAAATGGTATCGATGGGGTAAATGTTAACCATGGACCGATCTTCAGCCACTCAACCATGGTGTTGCAAGCTGCCGCACACGGGCAGGGTATTGCGCTAGGTAACAACGTTCTCGCACAACCTGAAATCGAAGCGGGTCGTTTGATTGCGCCATTTGATGAGGTGTTGGTAAGCAAGAACGCTTTCTATGTGGTGTGTCATGAGAAACAAGCTGACATGGGGCGTATCGCTACTTTCCGTGATTGGATGCTGGCTAAAGCGCAAAGTGAACAAGAGGATTTACTAGATGAGTAACATCATTATTGATGGTGAAGATAATCCAATTACCTTTATCTTTGCGCACGGTGCGGGTGCAGGTATGGATCATGAATTCATGCAGTCGGTAGCCAAAGGATTAGCCTTTAAAGGGATACGAGTGGTTCGCTTCAATTTCCCTTATATGATTAAGCGTGCCGAAGATGGTAAGCGTCGTCCGCCGGATAGAGCGCCTAAGCTGCTTGAAGCCTATCAAGAGATTATTGAGCAAACTGATGCTGACAAGCTTGTGATTGGTGGTAAGTCGATGGGAGGCCGTATGGCGAGCCACTTATCTGAGCTAGATAAAGTCGCAGCAATGGCTTGTTTGGGTTTCCCTTTCCACCCTCCGGGTAAACCAGAGAATTACAAAGGTGAGCATCTTGCCTCTTTGCAAAAGCCGTGTCTGATTCTACAAGGCGAGCGCGATACCTTTGGTAAGCGTGAAGAGTTTGTCGATTTCGACCTATCGGATTCTATTCAAGTCGAGTTTATTCCCGATGGCGATCACAGCTTCAAGCCGCGCAAGAGCTCTGGCTACACAGAACAGCAGAACATCGCATTAACAGTCGAAAAGCTCTCTGCATTCATTAAAGAGGTGCTTAATGAAGAGTAAGTACCTACTCACCTTTTCTGGTCTATCTGGCGCTATTGCGGTAATGCTTGGTGCGTTCGCTGCACATGGGTTAAAGGCGATTCTGCCTGAGTATCATCTGGGCGTATTCGAGACAGGGGTTCAGTATCAGTTTATCCATACGCTAGCGATATTAGCGTGCGGCGCTCTGCTACAGATGAAACTTGGCGCTAAATCACAAAAATATTTTTTCATTGCGGCAATTTGCTTTATCATCGGCATCCTTTGTTTTAGTGGTAGCCTGTATGCGCTGGCACTGACAGGAATAAAATGGTTTGGCCCAATAACTCCGTTTGGTGGTCTACTATTTATCATTGGTTGGGGAGTCTTCTCCTTCGCTGCTTTGAATATAAAAGAGGTAACTCAGTGAAACACGTACTACTTTATTGTCGCTCTGGTTTTGAAAAAGAATGTGCTGGCGAAATTCAAGACAAGGCAACACAACTGGAAGTGTTTGGTTTTCCTCGCTTAAAGAACAATACCGGTTTTGTACTGTTTGAATGTTACCAAGCTGGTGAAGCGGATAAGTTGATCAAAGAGATTGACTTCCAATCGCTGATCTTTGCTCGTCAAATGCTAGCAGTAGCAGTTGAAATCAAAGATCTGCCAACCGATGACCGTATCTCTCCAATTCTTGAGGCGCTTTCTGAGAAAGAAGGCTTCCCTCGCTGTGGTGATATTCGTATCGAAACACCGGATACTAACGAAGCAAAAGAGCTACTGAAGTTCTGTCGTAAGTTTACTGTGCCAATGCGTCAAGCAATGCGCGGTAAAGGTTTGATGACAGCGAAGGACAACGCTAAGAAGCCTGTGCTTCACTTGTGCTTCATCGCGCCTGGTCACTGCTTTGTTGGTTACTCTTACCCAACCAACAACTCGCAGTTCTTCATGGGCATTCCTCGTTTGAAGTTCCCTTCAGATGCACCAAGCCGTTCTACATTGAAGTTAGAAGAGGCATTCCACGTATTTATTCCTCGTGATGAGTGGGATGAGCGTCTGGCTCCGGGTATGTGGGGCGTAGACTTAGGCGCCTGTCCAGGTGGTTGGACTTACCAATTGGTTAAGCGTTCGATGTTCGTTCACTGTGTGGATAACGGCATGATGGCGGACAGCTTGATGGAAACTGGTCAAATCAAACACCACATGGTGGATGGCTTTAAGTTCGAACCAGACCGTAAGAACGTAACTTGGATCATCTGTGACATGGTTGAGAAACCTGCGCGCGTTGCACACCTTATGGGGGAGTGGATCATCAAAGGTTGGGCGAAAGAAGCTCTATTCAACCTTAAACTGCCAATGAAGGGCCGTTACGATGAAGTTCTGCAAGATATCGAGAACCTAAAACTGTTCCTGATTGAGAACAAAGTGAAGTTCAAGATGCAGGCGAAGCACCTATATCATGACCGCGAAGAAATTACGGTCCATATCCAGTCACTTTCAAATATCTCACCGCACTAATATTGGCGTTGATATATCAGTGATAAAAATGCTCCTTTAAGGGGCATTTTTTGTATCTGAAGTTCGTGAAATTACTCGAATATAGGCGCGAAATAAGAGGAAAGTTGTCGAAATGCAGGCTATTTCAGTATTTGAATATTAAAAAAGCCGCAAGTGATCGAGACTTACGGCTACCTATCTTCAGGGGTGATACGAAGCAGGATTTATTCAAAGATTCAGCAGCAAAACGAAGTAAGTTTTACAGCGAGGGCATCTTAACAAATTCTATTTTATTAAAAGTAAGTGAACGTAAGTAAAGAATGTAAATGATAAGAATTATCATTCAATTTGTGTAATATTCACGTCCCCTGACTTGAATCTATAAAATATAAAAACACAATATGAAACTTAAAGCACTTTCAGTAGCCGTTACGGTTGCCTTAACTTCTTTTACAGCCCTTGCTGCCGACGAACAAGAAACAGTCGTCGTAATTGGCTCTGCTCTTGATCAACTTGTTCAGACTGAAATCAACTCTGACACACTTGAAAAGAAACAAGCATCAGACATTAAAGACGTTCTGAATACTATGCCAAGCGTAACGGTAGACGGAAACGCACGTTACTCTCGCAAAGTGTATGTACGTGGTATGGAAGACAAGTTTGCCGTGGTGACCATTGATGGCGCACGTCAAGAAGGTCAGCTTTTCCACCACTCTGGTGATCAGGCCATTGACCCAGCGATGCTTAAGCGTGCTGAAATTGAATTAGGTGGTAACTCTGCACTGTCGGGTTCTGGTGCGATCAACGGCTCATTTAGCTACGAGACAAAAGATCCAAGCGACCTTCTTAAGCCTGGTGAAAGCATTGGTGCTCGAGTTAAAACTAGCTACCAAACGGCTTACGAGCGTTTCGCAACCAACGTTGCTGTGTATGCAAAAGTAAACGACAAGCTGCAATTCATGGGGATTGCAAACTACTCTGAAGACGGTGATCTACATATCCCAGATCAGGAAGCAGTGACGTCTAAGCAAGGCGAATTGAAGTCTGGTATCGCGAAAGTGGTATTCATCCCGAATGATGCTAACGAATTTAAACTGACTTTCAACCGATACAACGATGGCGGTAAACGTCAGCTTTCTGGTGAGAAAGCCGGTGCTCTGTATGCGGATGATGAGCATAACTACCACTCGCTTAACCGTGATACTGTGACTCTGCAGCACGAATACGATGCCGGTAGTGACTTGGTACACCTAAAAACTAATATCTACTACAACCGCCAGTACATGGACCGTGATGCTCTAACTGAAGACTACGGCGATTGGAATCAAGTAAATGGCTCTTGGGAATTTACTAAAGATGGTGAGTTATCAATCCCACATCGTGAATACAACGTGACGACCATTGGTGGTGACATTCGCAATATCTCTTGGGTTGGTGAGCATGAGCTGACTTATGGTCTTGATGGCTATAAAGCTGAGCAGTGGATTGACGCGGGCGACGGTGTTTACCAAAGTGGTTCTAAGCAAGGTGAAACCAAGAAGTACGGCATGGATGGTGGTACTGTGACGGCCTACGGCCTTTACCTACAAGACATGTACGAGTTTAGCGACTTCCGTTTAACCACTGGCTTGCGTTACGACGTTCATAAACTTGGTGGTGTTTACGATGGTGATTTTGACCAGCTGTCTCCTAAATTCAAAGGTGAATACCAAACCACGGGTAATCTAAAACTTCGTGTAGGCTACGGTCGTCTGTTTAAAGGCGCATCATTGCCAGAAGCATTAACGATGAAAGCCGCATCTGATGTTAATCAGTCTGATACTAAGGCGATGACGGGTAATAACTACGAGGCTGGTTTTGATTACGAGCTGACACGCTTGCTTGCTGCGGACTACGCTATCCTAGGTTTCACGGCTTACACCTACAACCTTGATAACCAAATGCACCCAACTAAGAACAACTCAACACTGGCAAACCAGTATGATGTTGAAGTGTGGGGTGTGGAAACGGTACTGAGCTACGCACTAGACTCTCTAAGCGTATACGCTAACCACTCTTACTCGGATGGTGACCAGAAAGATCTAGAGAGTGGCAAAACAAGTCACATGAGCAAAACTGGCATTCATAACTTCAAAGCGGGCTTTAACTACAGTCTAAATAGTGAGTTTGTGTTTGGTTGGGATTCTCGCTTCGTTCCGGGTAATGACTACACGGATGAAAAGGGTGAGCAAGTGAAGCGTGCTGGTTTTGCAACACATAATATCTGGGCGGCTTACACGCCGACGTTTGCGAAAGACCTAGAGATGAACATCGGTATCGATAACATTCTTGATAAGAAATACGCAGAGCATACTGGCTTTGGTATCTCTTGGGGCTCAGACAAGTACACCAGCTACGAAGCCGGTCGTAACTTCAAAGCTTCTATCGCTTATAACTTCTAATCATTCGATTAAGTTCAGTTAGGCGGCAGCCAAAATAACAAAAAGCCTTAGTATCGACTAAGGCTTTTCTGTATCTGGAACTTCGTATGACAGAGAGTTGCTATATAGAGCTAAGTGCTTGCTTCGTAACGAATATCTTGCAGGTTAAAACCTAAATCTATGTCTGTTTTGAGAGCTGAGACTTGCTTACACACTCGAGCGGACTCAACGTGTTCATCAAACTTCTTACGATATTTTTTCGGTAAATCTTCCGCTTGAAAGGCCGTTTCAATGTCTGGGTAAGTGGTTAAGATCTCTTTTGCTGCTTTCGGTCCCACGCCAGGGATGCCTGGCACTTGGCTAGAGCTTACACCGGTTAACCCCCAGTAATCTGCAAGCTGCTCTGGTTTTACACCAAACTCCGCCTCGATAAAGGGCTTATCTAACCAGCGATGTTGGAAATAATCACGGATCTGCAGGGTAGGCGACAACAGTTGGCAGTAGCCTTTGTCTGTAGAGATGATGGTGACGGTCTCGCCATGGTCTGCGACCTTCTTAGCCAGCGTTGCCACTAAATCATCAGCTTCATCACCATCGGACAGTAACGAATCTATGCCTAACTCCCACCAAGCTTGTTGGATCGCATCAAGGCCTTGCATGAGTGGCTCTGGCATGGGTTTTCGGTTCTGCTTGTAGCCAGGCAGCACTTCCGCGCGCCAGCCTCGGTCTTGCAGGTGGTGGTCAAACACTGCGATGATATGAGTCGGCTTAGACTCTGAAGTAATCTTATTTAGAGTACGAGTTGTCGTGGTGATGGTTCTTGCTATATCGGTTGGATCCGGCTGAGCCGAGTGCACGCGTCGGATGAGATTCAAGGCATCGATAATAACAAGATGGATAGACATAAGTTTCCACTAAATAGGCAATAAAAAAGGGGCTGCTAGCCCCTTATAGTAACGTATCAGTTAGTGAGTTGAAACGTTGGTAACGTAAACGCCTTAATCACGTGAGGCGATTTTATAGCAAGGCACGTAGTCGGTCCCGCCCGGTAGCTTCATTCGATGTTGCTCAACAAAGTCGTTAAGCAGTTGGTCCATTTTGGTCATTAGCTCTTTGTCACCATCGATAATGAATGGGCCGTGTTTTTCTATCTCTAGAATACCTTCAGCTTTGACATTACCCGCAACAATGCCCGAGAACGCTTTGCGCAGATTCGCCGCAAGGCTCTCTGTTTTCTGGTCCATGTGTAGGTCGAGTGCCGCCATCGATTCGTGAGTCGGATCGAAAGGCAGTTGGAACTCAGGTTCAATATGCAGTGACCAGTTATAGCTGTAGGCATCGCCGGTCTCTTTACGGTGAGAACGGACATCCGGCATAGCTTG
The DNA here is from genome assembly GCF_027587015.1 of Vibrio sp. Makdt. Taxonomy (NCBI): domain Bacteria; kingdom Pseudomonadati; phylum Pseudomonadota; class Gammaproteobacteria; order Vibrionales; family Vibrionaceae; genus Vibrio; species Vibrio sp. Makdt. The sequence goes on along the minus strand of NZ_JAPPTH010000004.1, from coordinate 94,765 downwards.
CTTCATAATTTTTGCAGCGCGAGCCGGGTCATCAATCACGATCTCGTAATGTTTTTGTGCTTCTGGACCTAATGTCTCGCCAATGAATTTATCAATTGAGCGGAAGTAGGCTTCACTCTCCTTCGAGCCCGTTAATACAATCGGCATTGGCTGATCGGCATTGTTCGGGTGCATCATAATACCTAAGATGTACAACAGCTCTTCGGCAGTACCTGGGCCGCCAGGGAAAATGATGATGCCGTGCGCCATACGAACAAACGCCTCAAGACGCTTCTCGATATCTGGCATGATCACTAGCTCATTCACGATCGGGTTTGGTGGCTCAGCCGCAATGATAGATGGTTCAGTAAGACCTAGGTAACGGTGATCGGTGTAGCGTTGCTTCGCGTGACCAATCGCCGCTCCTTTCATAGGGCCTTCCATCGCGCCCGGTCCACAACCGGTACAGATGTTCAGCTCTCGCAGGCCAAGTTCATTACCCACTTCACGAGTGTATTGGTATTCGCTGGCATTGATTGAGTGACCGCCCCAACACACGATAAGGTTCGGTTCGATGCCCGGAGTTAGTGCTCCAGCATTTCTTAAAATACCAAACACTAGGTTGGTGATATGAGTGGCGTTGGTCAGGTTAAGCCTTTGGTTGTCGGCTAGGTGCATGTTGACGTACACAATGTCACGTAGCACTGAGAATAGGTGCTCTTGTATCCCCTTGATGATTTCACCATCGACAAAGGCATGTTCTGGTGGGTTGCTCAGTTCGAGCTTGATACCACGCTCACGGCGCACGACTTCGACATCGAACGACAGATATTTGTCGAGCAACTCTTTGGAGTTGTCGGTATGGCTACCTGAGTTGAGTACCGCTAACGTACAGTTACGATACAGTTGGTACAGATCACTAGACGCGGTTTTCTTAAGACGCTCAACCTCAAGTTGAGAGAGTAAATCCATGCTACCGGCAGGGCTAATATGAGTGATCATAGTGCCTCCTTGTTGAAAAGAGCAGGGGGAGACATTTAAGTAACCCTCTGGCTCGAGAGTGAGAAGCAAACGTTGAAAGTGTTTGGTTAAGGGTGAGAGAGTTAACCAGACGAAACGGATACGACAGCGTTGCTTAATGGATTATATAAAAATTGGTTAAGAGCAAATATACGGTTGCTTGAAATCTTATATACAGCATTGCTTGCCAAGAATGCTTGTTAAGCGAATGTTAATCATTAGCTTAGCAAACATTTAGGAAATTGGTATGTGATAAGTATTTGAAAAAATGAAATAAATTAAATCTAGGGCTGCTTAGTTCCAAACAAGTTGGTTGGTTCCACGATGTTTTGCTTTATTTAATGTTTTATTGAGTCGCTCTAACACTTCTTCTGGCGTATCTGACTCTTTGAATTGAGTGCTGGCTGCACATAAGGTGATGGTGATTTGTTGGTCACGGAACTTAAATGGTAAACGGCTTACCTGAGTTTGAATGTTTTGAATCACCTGATGGCAAGATTCATCGGTTTGTTCTGGTAGCAATAAGATAAATTCTTCACCAGAAAAACGCGCTACGGTATCGGTAGTGCTGGCTTCTTTGGTGATGGTTCTTGCGATGATCTTTAGGGCTTTATCGCCCGCAGTGTAACCAAAGCTGTCGTTGATCGATTTGAAATTGTCGATATCAAGCAGTACTACACGTAGCGAGTGTTGTGCGCGAATCCAACGGCGGTACTCAAGCTCTAAACGATCGGTAAACGCGGTACGGTTGTACACCTTTGTTAGAGGGTCAAGCAGCATACGCTGAGCCTGATCTTCTAAACGCTTACGGTAATCTTGAGTCACTTCATATAGGGAATCGAGCTGAGTTTTTCCGTAGCTCATTCGTTCGATCAGTGCTTGCTCTTTTTGCTCGGCGTGATTCAACCTTTCAGATAGAGAGGCGATTTCACTGAGTAGAGGATTGATCGACTGTTTTAAGCTATCAATATCCTTCGCTCTCTCAACTGAGCTTTGGCTTTTGCTCACCAGCTCAGTGAGCTCAGAGTTGAGGCCTTGGCGGTGCTCAAAGTAGCTCTGACTTTGATCGGTATTCTGGTCTGCGGTTTTTATGCTCGATGCGAGTGACGCGTTGAGTTGGTCGATAAACTGCTCAGATTTTTTACGCTCTAGTGTGGTGCCTTCAATCACTAGCTTGAGGATCTGAAGTGTCAGCTCAAGCAGGTTTTGTGTAGAAACACCAAGCAATAGCTTTGCGCGAATATCGGTCAGCACATCACCTGATTCACCCTCAAAATCGAGTTCGGTAATCAGATGTTGTAATTCGTTTGATAGATCAGAAAGGAGTTCTTGTTCTGGGCTGTGTGCAGTGTCGGCGAACTGAGAGCGTGAGTTATTCGCCATGATCTTTATGGCACGCTCATAAATACCGAGCAGTTTTATTGCATGGTCGACTTTCTGACTACCATTGCATTCGGAGAAGCTAAGTAAGTTTCGTAGGTCGCGTTTAAGCTGTGCTGGAAGGCCGGTTATGCGTTGCAGCGTTTCCCCACTGTGCTTAATGCTATCGTCCAGATATCCGTTCTGTTTATCCATAGCCAAGGTTTTCTGCTTCAGCATCCTTTCTAGTACTGCCAGCTTTGGGATCATCGAGCTAATGTCTTTCTGTTTTTCTAGCTCTTCCCTAAGGGCAATGAGGTTTTCATCTAAATGGCTATTACTGCCAACGCACGCGTCACTTAAAGATGTGACGATTCGCTTTAGAACTTTCTGTTCGCGAATAAATTTGAACGAGGTGTCTCTTTGCGTCAAACGAACTTGCTCCAACTGAAATTTCAGCTGGTGGAGTTGCGCCTGAATGTCTTTTTCAAGAATGCCCATAGATGTATTAATTAGCGCCGCGTAGATCGATCTCGATCATTTTGATGAAATTCCGTTACATCGATAATAACAAAACTAAAAATAAGGTCACGAGTTGCAAGTCTTAACCGCTCGCAAATCAGTCATCTTTTAGCATTTTTTTGATGTTGTCCTCATTCTGATACGAGGATTGTATCTTTATTAACCCTTGATTAATCGCATGTTTACACGCTTCTCTTATGTTACCGGTTGCAAGGCTCGCAGCCGGTGCGTTGTCGATAGCTTTTAGGTATACCCATTGGCTGCTGCGCTCTTTGAGACTTATCTCACGCGCCAGATTTGTCGACATCAGTAGCACATCTAATAACTCTTGATCGTTAATCGCAGTGTACGCGCGTGGCAAGAATGGGTAGTCAGCGATGCCCATGCGAACCGTGCGATTGATATTGCGTTCAGTCTCGAATTCATTCACCCAAGATTGAACCTTTCTGAACATGGCTTCAGGCGATGAATCACGATCTGAATTCGGTTCTATATAGAGCAGGTTGGCATCCGAGAAGTGGTAGACGCGAGATGGACCTTCCAGTTTCGACTTGAGGAACTCACCGAACGAATCTTCAAGCTCTAGACCTGCTTTATAGCCGTTCTGTGTGTACATATTGCGTAGGAAAGGCAAATCAATCATCACGAAGCGCAGACGGTCATTCAATGGCTCATGAATCAATTCACCCATCTGCCATTGTTCAAAGGTTTGGCTGGTTTGCTCTAAAGAGTTCGACAGTTTGGCGTTGAGCATTCTTAGGTTCGGCAGTTTCGAACGCGAGTGCGTAAAGAGGTCGGTGCGCAGTGAATCCACCTCTTTGGCCAAGGTTTGAATAATGTAGCCTCGGCGTAACACAAAGAAGAACAACACAATGCTGAATAGGAATAGTGCGAACGCGATCTTCTGGAACTTGCGATGTTCAAGTTTGTATTTCTCTAGCTCTTGAGCTTGTCCTGCGTAGTGTAAGGTCTGCTCGGCAAACTCTTTCTGTTGGCGGAATGCATCTTCGCCAACACGGTTGAGTTTTTGCTGCTCTAACGAGACTAGGCTGTTGTATTGTTTGAGATTAGCGAGTGCCTGTTGAGGGCGACCTGCTTGTTCGTAACCCAAAGAGAGCAAGTAGTAAGAGCGTTGTGATAAGCGTGAGTTCTCGACTTGGCGTGAGATCTCAAGCGCGCGTGTCGCATGCTTGATCACATCTTCACTCTCTTGAAGGTGGTAAGCCAGCCCAGCGGATAGGAGCGCAGCACGTCCTTCCAGCTTTGGAATATCGGTATACTCTAGCAGTTCAAGGGCACGGGTGAGGTACTGTTCTGCAAGAGGGTAATTATAAAGGCGCAGGTAAGTCGCTGATAAACTTAAGCGAATATCGATGACTTGGTAGATATCTCGGTCAGTACTTTCATGATCCAGTACGTTGAAGAAATGAACTAGGGCAAGGTTATATTTACCTTGGTAGAAGTACACATCACCCATTTTTTTGAGCACTTGAGCTAATACTGGCGAATTTTCAAAGTTGTCATAGAAATCAGCGGCTTGAGAGAGGTGCTCTAGTGCTTTGTCTAACACTTGGCGCTCAAAGAACAACTGAGCCAGTAGGCGGTTAACTTTTGCTAATCGTGCACTCAGGTTGCCTTCTACTGACTTCCAGTAGCCATATAGCAATTCAGACAGCGCGTGATTGTACTCTTTGTGGTTTAGGTAAAACTCACCGACTGCAATGTGGTAGTCGATGGATACTTTTTCTGAATAACGTTGGTCGAGGTAATTCTTGGCTTCTTGGTAGTATTTCTCCGCTTCATCGATCTTGTTGTCGTATGACGCGATGTCTGCTTTCAACATGATTAAGCGGTAGGTGATGCCTTCGGTTAGGCGCAAGGTTTTGCTTACTGACTCTAGGTTAGCTTCTATATTCTCTAGCGCAGTATTGGCTTTGTCGGATTTTTTATCATTGAGCCATACTAAACGAACCTTAAGGATCTCAAGGTCTACTTTTAGATAGTCGAGCTTGTAGGTTTTAGCGAGTTCAGAGGCTTTTTCGATGTGCTTGATCGCAATACGAATATTGCCAAGGTTGTACTCCGCTTTCGCTAAGATCTTGTAGGCATCGATACTGCTGTTTGGAGTGCGGATCGAGGAGTCTGTCTCTTCGCGCGAAATCGCCGAAGGGCTTTTCTCGCGCTGATCAGAAAGGACACGAAGCGTCAGGTAGCTGTTGGCCATTTGTTTTGCTTGGCTTGGTTCAATCTCAACCAAGTTATTGGCTTCGTTGAGTAGCGCCGAGGAATAGACCGACGCATTCACCGAGGTGCTCAAGCTTAAAATAAATAGGCTAACAACGTATAACCAACGCATTTCAATGTCCTTTAAAGATTAGGTAGGTGCCAAATAAGTGTGTGGTTTGCCTATTATTGGCGAGCCATACGCTTATTGTGGTTTGGTCTATCTTGCTCTGTTGAACGGTATGGGTTGATATCCAGACCACCACGACGCGTGTAACGTGCAAAAACAGTTAGCTTCGAAGGCGCGCAGTATTTCATGATATCAGTGAAGATACGCTCAACACATTGTTCGTGGAATTCGTTATGCTCACGGAAAGAAACTAAATAGCGCAGCAGGGCTTCACGGTCAATTTGCTTGCCTGAATATGCGATCTCAACACTGCCCCAATCCGGCTGATTGGTGATCAAGCAGTTCGATTTCAATAGGTGACTGTGCAGTGTTTCTTCGACTTCTTGTTCGCCAGCAGCACCTTCAAGCAGAGACGCTTCAAAGTCGTAGCTAGTGATTTGAATATCTTGGTTATCGATACATTCGCCTTCCATCGTCACGATAGGTTGGTTGGTGTAGTCGGTTACCGAGTTAACATTCACGATCACAGCTTCGCCTGCACATGCCGATAGGTCTTGCGTTAAGCGCTCAGTCACTTGTTCCCAGTTGTCGAATTGAGTCTGGTTGTAGCTGTTCAGGTATAGCTTGAAAGATTTTGATTCAATTAAATTTGGGCTAGTTGCTGGGATGAAAACTTCACCCACCGCCACTTGTGGTAGGCCATTTGTGTTCAGCCACGAAAGCTCGTACATGGTCCAAATATCATGACCAACAAAAGGCAATTCGCCGTTTAGCGCGAGATCATCACGATTCAGGCTACGCGGTACTGGTTGCAACAAACTTGCATCGTATTGGTTAGAGTACTCAGTTTTTTGGCCCAGCGTTAAACCCGCTAGTTCTTTTGCGTCAGAATATTTGCTCATACTTTCGTTTCAAATTCGATTAGAATGGGGTCGATTTTACTGAATCCCCTTTACCCTGTCATTAAGTCATCGCTTATTAGATAAGCTTATTCGACAAGGAGAGGCTCAGATTCTATTTATTATTATGTGTTTAGGAGATTTTCATGACTCAACGTGCTCAAGACGCACTGGTTTCTTTTAGTCAACGATACGTTGACGCGTGGCAACAGCAACACCAAAGCTTACCTCGCAATGAGGAGTTGGTGGACATCGTATCGCCATGCGTAGAAGAAAAGAGCGGTGACGCCGTGTTATGGAAACACTATCCACGTGAGCAATTTGCTGATTTTACTAACGTAGAAACGGGCATTGAGCTAACACTGCATGAAGACATCAAAACCTTCTACGGTGCTCAATACAGCGCTGATATGAATGCGACATTTGACGGTAATGAGCTGACCCTTCTGCAAATTTGGAGTGATGAAGACTTCGAATGTCTACAAGAAAACATTCTAGGTCACTTGGTAACGCAGCGTCGCTTAAAGCTGAAACCGACGGTTTTTATCGCAGCAACTGATGCTGAGCTGGATGTTATCTCTATCTGTAACTTAACTGGCAACGTGATTTTAGAGCGCTTAGGCACCAAAAATCGTGATGTACTTGCTGAGACATTGGCTGAGTTTTTAGAAAAGTTACAACCAGCGGTATAAATAGATGTACGTACTAGAACTTCAATTTGAGTGTTTTGATAACACAACGGTAAGCGCTGTCGACAAGGCGGTGAATGGCTTAATGGATGCACTGCGTTATAACGGACAAGTGCTCGGCCGTGAGTTTCCTATCGTGATGGGTGATGGTGAATTTTATGTTCGCGTTGTGTGCCCGGAGCAAGATAGCTTGCACCCACGTAACCACTCAGATTTTGTGAAAGTGTGCTTGGATCGTCTGTCTAATGCGAGCCTGCTTACTCCGAAAATGCGCTTACTGGGTCGAGATTTGAACTCAGAAGAAGTGGCTGAAGATGAAGCGCCAAGTTGGCAAGTGCTGTACACCACCTTTGTGCATACCTGCTCACCGCTGCGCAGTGGTGATAGCTTGTTGCCGATCCCACTATACCGTAATCCACCAACGTTTAATGGCGACCATAAAGCTGTGCTGAAATGGCAGACGGAATGGCAAGCCTGTGATGAAGTACAAATGGGTGGTGGCTGTCGAGCTGAACACGCAACCTTGACGGAAATCAGCGATACCAAAAGCGTATTGTTTAAGCGTGGTTGGGGTTTGAGAGGGCGCATCGAATATCTGACTAAGATCCCCACTTACTATTACTTGTACCGTGTGGGCGGCACGAGTTTGAAAGATGAAAAAGAGCGTAAATGCCCGCAATGTGGCGGTGAATGGCTACTAGATGCGCCGATCCACGATATTTTCTATTTCAAGTGTGATGACTGCCGTCTGGTATCAAATATCTCTTGGGATCAACTTAAGTAATCCAGCTGAGCTTATTTAATCGTCAAGTTTAGGTGTCGAGGTATCAATCAGATGCTTCGATACCTGTTTGATTTATCCATTTTTCTCTTTCCCTGACTCTCTGTCTTATTCTCTTATCTGTTCTCAACTAGACCCATTTTGTGCTTTATGCCTCCATTTTTAGCCCAAAGCATTCATCAGGCTAATCCTACACCTATCAACTTTTTCTGATTTCAATAGTTAACTTGATCACAGTAATTGATCAGTTCTCTTTCAATTTATATTCCTCTCAATATAAATGGGATCGATCCCATGGGAATGTTCCCATTTATAAATAATAACCTGATTCTAGATCTGAAAGGAATGGACGATGAAACTGTTACCTATTGCTGCTGCACTCTCTACTGCGTTACTGGCACCTAATTTATACGCTGATGAAACCACGCCATTGGAGTTCAATGGCTACATGCGGGGCGGCGTTGGACTTAGTAATGAAGGCGGTTCAAACAGCAAGTGGGAGGTGAGTAAAGTTGGCCGACTCGGCAACGAAAATGACCTATATGGTGAGTTTGGCTTTAAGAAAGAGGTGTATGCTGAGGACGACGTTTCATTTTTAGTTGATTCCATGTTGTCGTACTGGCAAGGCCAAGATGAGAACGCCGCGGATAAAAGCGTTGATGTGGTTCAACTTAATGTTCAAGCGGTAGGACTTTTTGAAGATAAAGACATTGGTATTTGGGCAGGTGAGCGCTACTACCAACGCCATGATGTACACATTGTTGATAATTACTACTGGGATGTAAGTGGTATTGGTGCAGGTGTTGAACATATCAATATGGGACCAGGTAAATTATCGGTGGCATTGATTCAAGATACGGTGACAGGTGATGTGTTTGATGGCAAAGAAACCACAGCCATGATTGCTGATATACGCTATGCAGGTATTCCATTGTGGAACAATGCGGATCTTGAGGTTGGTATTGATATGAACTTCGCCAATGAAAAGCAGGGTCAAACGGTGGATGCGGATGATAGTGTGATGTTGACCGCCAGCTTAAATCAAAATTTAGTAGGTGGTTTCAACAAGACCATCCTTCAAGTTGCTAACTCTGGTTATGCCGAGCAGATGACGACTTTTGGGTCTGGTAAGGGTATCGTTCGTGATGCCAACAATAATGATGCGGATGGTTTTCGATTGATTAACTGGGGCGTACTAGAAATCGGTGAGAATATCGAATTTGGTCACACGGTGCGTTATGCCGCATCATCCGGTGTGGGTGCGAACAACAGTGATGATGAGTCGTTCAGTGCCGTGATTCGACCGCTTTATAAGTGGGACAAGCGCATGCGTACCATTCTTGAAATTGGTGGCTTTGTGGAGACCATTGATAACCAAGACGGCGCGGGCGGTAAGTTTACCGTTGCTCAGGCTTGGGTACCGCAAGTGGGTTTCTGGTCTCGTCCTGAGTTCCGTATCTTTGCGACATACCTGAATGACGCAGAAAACGACAATGCTTTCGGTGAAGGTAAAAGCAGTGAAATGAGTGTCGGTATGCAAGTAGAAGCTTGGTGGTAAGCCGAGCCTCTCGAATTAACTGCGAGCAATAAAAAAGGGGCTGGCATAATGTCAGCCCCTTCGGGTATCTATATGATGCTGCAGTTTAGGTGATTACCAACCTTTAACTACGCCACCTTGGAAGATGTCAGATGCCGCGTTGTACACTTCTTCAGTTTGGTAAGCTTTAACGAAGTTTTGTACGTTTTCAGCGTTTAGGTTCTCTTCACGAGACACAATTAGGTTCACGTATGGAGAATCTTTGTCTTCAACGAATACGCCATCTTTTTGTGGAGTCAGGTTGATAGAGCTCGCGTAAGTTGTGTTGATGATAGACAGTGCTACGTCATCAAGAGAGCGTGGTAGTTGTGCTGCGTCTAGCTCAACAATCGTTAGGTTTTTCGGGTTCTTAACGATGTCACGTACTGTTGCAAGAAGACCTGCGCCTTCACGAAGCTCAAGTAGACCTTGTTGCTCAAGAAGCAGTAGAGAACGACCTAGGTTTGTCGGATCGTTTGGTACAGCGATGCGCGCGCCATCTTGGATTTCGTCTACCGATTTCACTTCTTTCGAGTAACCTGCAATTGGGTAAACAAACGTGTTACCAGCGATAGTCAGTTTGTAACCACGGTCAGCCACTTGCTGATCTAGGTAAGGTGCATGTTGGAATGCGTTGATGTCGATAGAACCGTCATCTAGTGCTGCGTTTGGTGTTACGTAATCTGTGAACGTTACTAGCTCAACATCTAGGCCATATTTCTCTTTCGCTACTTTAGCTGCAACTTCTGCAACCTGAGCTTCAGCACCTGCCATTACGCCTACTTTTACTTTAGACGTATCAACTTCTTTATCACCACAACCTGCTAGAACTAGCGCTGAAGCTGCCGCTGCGATAGTTAGTAAACCTTTAAGGCTAAATTTCATAATAATCTCCTTTTAATAAATCTATTTAATTTGGTTCAGACGACTCTTGTCTTAGATAGTTTGCGTTTTAACGCTGAGTCTTTATCTGTGGTCAACGCGGCGAACTAATGAATCACCGATTGATTGAATAATTTGTACAAGCACAATCAACATCACTACCGTTACAGCCATGATGGTCACATCGTAACGGTGGAATCCGTAACGAATCGCCACATCACCTAGGCCGCCGCCACCAACTGTACCTGCCATTGCTGAGTAGCTCACTAGGGTAACGAGTGTGATGGTTACTGAGTTGATAATAGTCGGTAGTGCTTCAGGAAGCAGAACTTTGCTAATGATTTGTGTTGGTGTCGCGCCCATTGATTGCGCTGCTTCAACTAGGCCCGTTGGTACTTCAAGCAGTGCACTTTCGATAAGACGAGCAACAAATGGGATTGCACCAATAGTTAGTGGAACAATCGCCGCTGTTGTACCGATAAAGGTGCCAATCAGCATCTTGGTCAGTGGGATAATCGCTACCATCAACACTAAGAAAGGCACTGAACGGCCGACGTTGACTACCGCACCAAGAATTTGGTTAAGCTTGGTGTTTTCTAGCAAGCCGCCTTTTTTGGTGGTGTGTAGAATCACGCCTAGGGGGATACCGACAGCAAAGCCAACAATGCCTGCTACAGCAACCATGTAAAGTGTTTCGCCCGTTGCTTCTAATAGAAGGTTACCGTTAAGGCTGATCCAGTCAGCAATCTCGTTGAAACTAAAGGACATAACCAAGCACCTCTACTTTTACATTGTTATCGCGTAGGAATTGGATAGCAGCATTATCATCTGCTTCGTTGCCGAACAGTTCAGCCACCATCATGCCGAACTTCACGCCACCGGCGTAATCAAGGTCAGAGCTTAGAATGCTGACATCGATATTAAATTTACGAGCGATTTGCGTCATTAGCGGAGCATCAACGGTTGCACCTGTGAACTCAAGGCGTACCAGAGGGTAACTGCCATCGACTCGAGTTTCTTGCAAGCGTGCTTGGTAATCTTCAGGGATTGTTAGATCTAAGGTTGAACGAATAAATTGATGCGCTAACTCAGTCTTAGGATGCGCAAAGATGTCGCCAACCGTGCCTTTCTCTACCAATTCACCACCACCGATGATCGCCACTTCGTGACAGATGCTTTTCACTACATCCATTTCATGCGTAATAAGCAGGATAGTAATGTGTAGCTTACGGTTGATTTCACGCAACAGTTCAAGGATCGATTGAGTGGTTGCAGGATCCAGAGCGCTGGTCGCTTCATCACACAGCAGTACTTTTGGGTCTGATGCCAGTGCACGAGCAATCGCGACACGTTGCTTTTGACCACCACTTAGGTTTGCCGGGTAAGTATCACGCTTGTCTGCAAGGCCAACCAGTTCAAGTAGCTCACTGACTTTCGCTTCAATAACCGCTTTATCTTTACCGGCTAGTTCTAGAGGAAGTGCTACATTGTTAAATACAGTACGAGAAGACAGCAGGTTGAAGTGCTGGAAAATCATGCCGATGTTACGGCGCGCTTCGCTAAGCTCTGATTTGCTGAGTTTTGTTAGGTCGATACCATCAACAATCACTTCACCCGAAGTCGGGGCTTCCAACATATTTACACAGCGGATTAGGGTACTTTTGCCTGCACCTGAAGAGCCGATGACTCCAAAGATTTGACCTTGAGGAATGTGGAGGTTGATATCAATTAAGGCATTGATTTCTTTAGTGCCTTGATAAAAAACCTTATTGACTTGATTCACTTTAATCATAGAGAAACCCGTGCAGGTAGAACAGAATAATATGTCGATAGCTCGCTCGATTTACAGACGATGCTATGGTGTTCCGTGATCTAAGTCAATAGATATTTTTACGTCTAGACGGCTAAACGTCGATTGTATTGCTAAGATGGAAACAAATCGTTAACGAACGCAAAACTAAATAGATAGTGATGAAGCAAATAAAGCGTGTAATAATTAATGATTAATAGAGAGTTGATAGAGAACAAAATTTTGTCTAAACCTGCTGTTTTTTTAGATCGTGATGGTGTGATTAATGTTGATCACGGCTACGTACATGATGAGCATGACTTTGAATACATCGATGGTGTGTTTGAAGCGGCGAAAGCGTTTAAAGATATGGGTTATTTATTGGTGCTTGTGACTAACCAGTCTGGTATTGCTCGCGGCATGTTTAGTGAAGACCGTTTTCTCTCTTTAACGCAGTGGATGGATTGGAACTTTGTCGATAATGGCGTTGAGCTGGATGGCATTTATTACTGCCCTCACCACGCTGAACACGGTATTGGTGACTACAAGCAAGATTGTGATTGCCGTAAGCCAAAGCCTGGCATGTTCATTTCCGCACGTGACTTTCTAAAGATTGATATGGCTAACTCCGTAATGATCGGCGATAAAGCTGAAGACATGATGGCTGCAGAAGCGGCAGGTGTTGGCACTAAGGTATTGGTAAGAACCGGTAAACCAATCACTGAAAAGGGTGAAGCCTTGGCAAGCGTTGTCCTTGATAGCATTGCGGACGTGCCTGCTTTCCTGAAAGGCTAAGACATGTCACGACCTTTACCGGTATAAAGATGAGGAACGAAGTATGAAAGCTATGTTGGTAGCATCTCTATGTACGGTAGCATTAATGGGGTGCTCTAAATCAGCAGCGCCGGATAGTGCTGCATCGGACAATCAATTCGTGACTTATCAATGTGAGTCTGACGTTTCATTTGAAGTGGCTTACCTTGATAATGAGAAAGCGGTATTACGTTTACCTGAAAATGAATACCGTCTGACTCAAGTGGCAGCAGGTTCAGGCACCAAATACATCTTAGATGATGGTACTGCGGAGCTTATCAACAGCGTCACTTTACGTACTAAAGGTGACAACGCACGTCTAGAACTTGGCCGTGTGGTCTATCGAAACTGCCGAAAGTAAGTCATAGTTAACGACTAAGATTTACAAACAGTTAAGTGAGGGATTATGCCCTCACTGCTTATTTTCCTCCCTTTAACGTTAGACTTTTTATGAGCAAAAAACTCACTATTCTCGATATTGCTAAGCTGTCCGGTGTTGGTAAGTCAACCGTATCTCGCGTTCTGACCAATGATCCTAAAGTGAAACCTGAAACCCGTGAAAGGGTGGAAAGAGTAATTCAAGAATCTGGGTATACGCCTTCAAAGTCTGCGCAATCAATGCGTGGTGGCAGCCAAAAAGTTATCGGCGTGATCATCTCTCGTTTGGATTCTCCCTCAGAAAACAAAGCGGTAAGTACTATGCTAGCTGAGTTGTATCGAGCAGATTACGATGTAGTGATCATGGAAAGCCAACTCGACAGAGACAAAGCCAATGAACACCTTCAGGTTCTAAAGCGTCGCAATGTGGATGGCATCATTGTGTTTGGCTTTACGGATTGTGACATCCCTGCTATCGAAGCTTGGGGGCACAAAGCTGTGGTGATTGCGTTGGATACTGAAAACGTAACGTCTATTAACTATGACAACCAACAGGTGATCAACAGTGCGTTAGCGCATCTGTCGGATCAGGGGATCTCCGATGTTGGATTTATTGGTGTCGATCCTAGCGATAAATCAACCGGTGAACTTCGTCTCAAGGCTTATCTAGATTGGTGCGAGAACAGTGGGGTGATTGCGAATTATCGTACAGGTCAACTTCATCATGAAAGCGCTTATCAGTTAGTGGATGAGGTACTGACTCCTACAACCCAAGCGATTGTCTGCGCCAGTGACACATTAGCTCTTGGTGTAATCAAGCGCCTGCAAGAACGACAACGTGAAGATGTCGTTGTAACCGGTGTTGGTGGTAACGATCTTCTCTCTTTCTTGTTTCCTCGCGTATTTAGTATTGATCCTGGCTATCAATCCGCAGGCAAGTTGGCAGCTAATTTATTGATATCTCAGCTTTTAGGTAATACAGAGATCTCTCATCACACTCAATCACCAATTCAATAATCCACTCAATTAAGCGAAATTGAACCGCTTAGATTAAAACTAGAGTGTGATCTCTTTCAATTAATGGGACTGTTCCCATTTTAATTTATCATTCAGCTAGGCATTATAATAACCAGTTTTGGGAATGTTCCCATAAATCTAAGCCTGAGTGATTGTGACTGAATGGTTTAGATGATTCATTGAATGAAACCAGGGTGGGGTAGTATGAGTAAGATAGCGAAGCAAGACATTACGCGTCTTATCGAGTTAGTCGGCGGCAAAGAAAATATTGCGAGTGTCAGCCATTGTCTGACTCGTCTGCGTTTTGTATTGAATGAGACAGAACAAGCAAATAAAGCAGAACTAGAAAAGCTCAAGCTAGTTAAAGGCTGCTTTACCAACGCAGGTCAATTCCAAGTAGTTATTGGTACCGAAGTTGATGAAGTGTACGCACTTCTGATTGAGCAAACGGGTAAAGAGGCCTCATCAAAAGATGAAGCGAAGCTAGCCGCTCGTCAGAACATGAATTTCCTTGAACGTGGTATCTCCCATTTAGCCGAAATTTTTGTACCACTGCTGCCTGCTATTATTACTGGTGGTTTGATTCTTGGTTTCCGTAATGTGATTGGCGACATTCGCATGTTCGACGGCAAAACCTTAGTTGAAATCAGCCAATTCTGGGCAACCGTTCACTCTTTCTTGTGGCTGATTGGCGAAGCGATTTTCTTCTTCCTACCGGTTGGTGTGTGTTGGGCGACGGTTAAGAAACTCGGCGGAACGCCTATTTTGGGCATCACGCTCGGTGTGACCTTGGTGTCGCCGCAACTCATGAACGCTTACATGATAGGTAAATCGGTACCTGAGGTGTGGGACTTTGGCTTGTTCGTGATCGAGAAAGTCGGTTATCAGGCTCAGGTGATACCTGCGATGCTAGCGGGTGTGGCTCTGGCATTCATTGAAACCAATCTAAAGCGCATCGTGCCAGCATACTTATATCTCGTTGTTGTGCCATTCGTGTCGATCATTTTGTCTGTGATTCTAGCGCACGCTTTCATTGGTCCATTCGGTCGTATGCTGGGTGATGGCGTCGCATTCGCTGCGAAAGCGGCCATGACAGGTGATTTCGCGATTCTTGGTTCAGTGGTATTTGGCTTCCTTTACGCACCTTTGGTTATTACGGGTATTCACCATACAACCAACGCCGTCGATTTGCAGTTGATGCAAGATTTAGGCGGTACGCCAATCTGGCCTTTGATTGCGCTATCTAATATTGCACAAGCTTCAGCGGTTGTTGGCATCATTATCTTAAGTAAACGCGAAGGTGAACGAGACATCTCGGTTCCAGCCGCAATCTCTGCCTACTTAGGTGTGACAGAGCCTGCGATGTACGGCATCAATTTGAAATACAAATTCCCAATGCTGAGCGCAATGATCGGCAGTGCCGCTGCGGCTGCAATCTGTGGTAGTGCCGGTGTGATGGCGAATGGTATCGGGGTTGGTGGCTTGCCGGGCATCTTATCTATTCAACCGCAATATTGGTCTGTTTACTTAATTGCGATGCTGGTGGCGATTGTATTACCTGTAACCTTGACGCTGTTCTTCTACAAGCGCGCACAGTCAAAAGGTCAGCTCGAAACCGCAAACGCGTAACGCATTTTATAAGCGATGACTTCAATTGAGTCATCGCTTTTTCTCTTAGTTATAGCTTTTTATTTTAGTTATAACGGCTATTCGACCATGATTCACATGGTGATTTTTATTTTATATTTTCTGGTAAGTGAGTGTTAGAGATGGCGATGACTGAGCATGATGAAAGTTGGTGGAAAACCGCAACCATCTATCAAATCTACCCAAAGAGCTTTTGTGACAGTGGAAGCAAAGGAACTGGTGATATCAAAGGGATCATTTCGAAACTGGATTACCTCAAACACTTGAGTGTCGATGCAATTTGGTTAACTCCGGTTTACGCATCGCCAATGATTGATAACGGCTACGATATTTCAGATTACTACGCGATTAACCCTCAATTCGGCACTATGGAAGACTTCGACTTATTGCTGGCTGAAGCGCATCAGCGTGGTATTCGTATCGTGATGGATATTGTGGTTAACCATACCTCCACTGAACATGCATGGTTCCAATCTGCTTTGGGCGACAAAAACAGCCCGTACCGCGATTATTATATCTGGAAAGATCCAGTAGATGGTCAAGCTCCAACTAACTGGCAGTCTAAGTTCGGGGGCAATGCGTGGGAACTCGATGAGGCGACTGGTCAATATTACCTTCACCTGTTTGCCAAAGAGCAAGCCGACCTGAACTGGGAGAATCCGGTCGTACGTGAAGAAGTGAAAGACGTTATCAGCTTCTGGGCTGAGAAGGGCGTCGACGGTTTCCGCTTAGACGTGATTAACCTGATTTCAAAGCAGCAAGATTTCCCTAATGACGATATCGGTGATGGTCGCCGTTTTTACACAGACGGCCCACGTGTACATGAATATCTAAAAGAGATCAGCGAAGCGGTATTCCAGAAATATGGCAGCGTGACGGTTGGTGAGATGTCTTCGACGACACTCGAGCATTGCCAGCAGTACTCAAACATTGATAACAGTGAGTTATCGATGGTGTTTAACTTCCACCATCTTAAAGTGGATTACACCAATGGTGAGAAGTGGACTAATGCACCGTTTGACTTCTTGCAGCTCAAATCGATCTTCAACCATTGGCAAACTGGCTTAAACGGAAAGGGTTGGGGCGCGCTGTTCTGGTGTAACCATGACCAACCGCGAGTGGTGAGTCGTTTAGGTGATGATAAGAACTACCGCGTTGAGTCGGCTAAAATGCTGGCGGCGTCTGTTCACATGATGCAAGGCACACCTTATATCTATCAAGGTGAAGAGATTGGTATGACGAATCCAGGTTATACCGAAATTAGCCAGTATCGCGATGTAGAGAGCACTAACATGTACGATATCATGGTCAATCGTGATGGTGTGGATCATCAAGATATGATGGCGATTCTAGCGCAGAAGTCTCGTGATAACTCTCGCACACCGATGCAATGGAATAGCGAAGCGCACGCGGGCTTTTCGAAGGCTCAGCCATGGCTGGATGTTGCGAACAACTATCCTGAGATCAACGCAGAGCAAGCTCTGGAAGACACAGACTCGGTGTTTTATTTCTACAAGAGTTTGATTGAACTTCGTAAAGAGGTGCCTGTGATTACTCATGGTAGTTATCAAGATTTGCTACCAGAGCACCCATCGGTATTTGCGTATTCTCGTGAGAGTGAAGAGCAGACTCTACTGTGTATTAATAACTATTATGGTGAAGGGTCGGAATGTACTTTACCTGAGCGTTTTGATATGACGAATGCCAAGTGCTTGCTTTCTAACTATCAAGAGACAGATGGCTCAGTAACATCGCATCATCAAGTATTTCGCCCTTACGAGACTCGTATTTTGTTGATTGAGGGCTAGGTAGCCAGGTCACTTTATTAAGGTATATCTAAACACAAAATAAAGCTCATGATCTTTAGTACCCCAGTAGGTCATAAGCTTACCAACAAGGCTTTGGATTGCTCCCCAAAGCCTTTTTTACATCAGTGTGCTGCAGTTAGTATCACTACGCTTTTTCTATTGCTGTCAGCTTAGCTGCTGATTCCTCAATGGTAGATTGTTCTACTGACATCAATTCAATCTGCTCAATCAGGCCAATCGTTGGGTTGAACCAGCGCTCAGACGATGTGCCAAACTCTGCTGAATCCATACCGACACAGCCAATGTAGTAAGTGTTTTTCTCCGTAAGATTCGCAGCTTCGATCGATTTACCCGAAACAGTGAAGCTTTTACGTATACCTGTTTCATTGATTTCTTGCTGCCAAGTAACTTGGCATGACGCATCAGTTGGCAGTGATTGCACCCACTGGTGATCCTCAAAGTCACTCAACATATTCGCGACGGCTTCTCCATCAAGCGTGATCTGCAGTGAAATGGTTTCTTCGCTGATATCAATAATTGGGTTGCTCTCTTTTACATCTGTTCCTTTTAAACGGAACAGCGGGCTGCTGTACATCATTCTTGTGATGTATTGGCTACCAATGAAGTAAGCATTGGTGATTTCGTGTAACCCACGATCAGGACCTGCAAAATAAATGCTGCCGTCTTCTTGTGTGCCTTCAGCATTCGTCATGATGTCTTCAGAGACATAAAACTCGGTGATGCCGTAATTGATCAGGTCGTTGATAACTTGAATTTCCGCTTCATTGCCTGACTCTGATTCTAAACCTGCAATGACGAGCTCACCACTTAACGGCGTGAAGTTCATCGTCATCGAGCCTTCAGTTTCACCATCTTTGGTAAATGCGTATTTCAATGCTGTGCTTGCTTGAGGCGCGAATTGAGAGTCATTGATTGGGTAATCGACTAGATTGCTTGGGCCTTTATTGCCATTGGTTGAACCAGAAGAAGAGCCGCCTCCGCCGCCACAGCCATAAAGAGCAAAAAGAGAAGTCGCAAGCAGCGTCATGGTTTTTTTCATGTGAAGCATTCCTAATAATGTTGTTGACCGTGAGCGGTCGGATGTTTTTAGGAATGCTATTGATATGAGGGTTTATAGGGCAAAAAACGAAGACACATGAAACCTTAATTTATATTTAAGTTACTGTTATTAATGGCTTTATATTATTTAGTCCGATAGTTGATGCCCGACAGCCGTACAGTAATTTAGCATCAGATTCTCCCACTGCTTGATGATCAGCGGCTCTTTGACACTGAGTTTTAGATTTTTCCAAGGCTGAAGGCAGGTCGATTTTGACTCTGGCTTGGATAAGCGCGCAAACAGTTCTTCCGATGGAACGACTCGTAGTAAGGCAACCAAAGACTCCATGTAGTTGAGGCGAAACTTATCCATGTCTCCTTGCTTATAAGCGACGTGAGATACCACCATATAAACCAGAGCATTTTCGATAGTCGAGTTTCCGGCGGTGTTGGTTAAGAATTCCTTCGAAGTTTGCAGATCTCTCAACTTGAAGTGAATAATCCCCAGCCACAGCTTAAGTTCGTCTGGAATCAACTTAAAGTGGGTTTGCACTAGGCTAGTAAATCGAATCAGTCGCTGGTGATCTGTCTCAAATAGCGCTAGCTGGCGAGCGATCAGCGTTGAGGTCATCACGTTGAGTGGTACGTTCTCAAGATCGATAGTCGTGCCATTCAATAGAGCACTTAATGCGTGATTGTCGACAGACCATTCCGGGTAGAGCGGAGCAGGCAGAGCAAAGTAGCTCGCAAGTTCTTGGTTAATCTCCATCAAGCTCTCGCTGAGATTGTCTATCTCAATAGAATAAACGCCACGAAAGGCAAGCTTACCTGAGCTCGGGTAGATAAGGCTGACCTTGGCTGCGAGTCGTTTGTCGACCTCTTGGTCCTTCAGCTGAATATTAAGCAGATAGTCACTGGTGCGCATGTTCTTTGCGCCAGGGAAGAAAGGAGAGCTATCTACCGGATCCAGGAAGTAACTTGGGGCATCTTGGTTGGCTAAATCGGTATAGGCGTACTCAATTTGTTGTTGAAGCAACAGAGCTTTAACCATCTTGCGATAATGTCTTGCATTGTCACCGACCGCATCGATGCGATTGAGTAGCAGCTCAACCTTAGGAATTAACCTCTGTTCACGTTCAACCTCAGAGGCATGGTTCGACGAATGCCATAACATGTAACCCAAGCTTGCTGTAGTGATCAGTAACACCAGAGTCGTTAACAGGAGAACAGAGGTCACTAGCGTCGGAGTTTTTCGCGCTTTAGGTTGTTCTGTTTCCAAAACTGTTTCTGCTGTTTTAGATGCTGCATTAGATAAGCTGACCGAGCTAGGGCTAAGAAAGTAGCCTTTGCGTGGGTAAGTGACCAAAATCTTGGTAGCGTCGCTCTCTGGCAAGTGTTTTTGTAGTACCGAGCGAAGTGTGCTGATTCGGTTGGTGAGTACGTTTTTGGAGATGAAATTACTTTGCCAAACTGCCGAGATAATTTGCTCTGCCGCTAATGGCTCTCCGACGCTCGTGAGAAATAGCTCAAGTAACTCGATAGAACGAGGCTCTAAATCGATGACCTGCTCGTTGCAACTCAAGACACGTGTCATTGGGTTGAATTCTAAACCTTCAATGAAGATCGAGGTTTGAGTGTCTTTGGCGCTGGAGAGGTAATCTTGCATAACGAAAGAGGGGTAGCTTATAAAAGCTAAATACTAGCTGTTTTCGTTATGAAAAACAGCTAGTAATTCATTGATTGGATAGCTGGTGTTAAGACGCGTAGTTCACCGAGTAGCGTGTGGGTTTATGATTCATCGCTAGTACGATATTCAGTACTGCTGTACCTAGCACTGACACTGCAATCACCCAAGGCGATACAAAGAAGAACGAGGCAAACAGAATACACGCGTCGATCGCCATTTGAGTTTTACCCACTGAGATGCCGTAGCGATCTTGAATAAATAGACACAAGACGTTGAAGCCGCCTAAGCTCGAACGATGACGGAATAAAATCAGCATACCCAAGCCCATCAATAAACCACCGGCTACTGCACAGTAGATCTCATTATGAACTTCGAGCGAAATAACCAAGTATAAATGATCGGCAAACACAGACACTAAAGCGCCGGAAATCGCACTGCTGATCGCAAAGCTGCGACCAAAACGTTTCCACGCCAATAGATAGAATGGACAGTTAGCGACAAAGTATAGAATACCGAAGGTTACAGGCAAAAATTGACTCAACAGTAGAGCCAAACCAGTAGTACCACCGGTAAGCAGGTGCGCAGACTGTAAAAAGAAGACGCCTAACGCTACTAAAAACGTGCCGGTCAGGACTGCAATCCAATCTTCTTTACGTGAGTGTTTTTCCATCGTTTTAATAATTACCTAATCAATAAAGGCGTGCATAGTAGAGAAAAACTTAAGCTTTCGGTAGCTAGAGGGGCAAAATTAAGGTAAACCTATGTAATCTGCGTTTTACAGGGTGTAAATCGTAAAATTGACAGTAAGGAACATCTTTGGTTGGATAAGCCCAATAACCATGATGAATCTTATTTGTGATTATGAAAAAACTGCATGATAAAATTGCAATTAGCTCTTTATGACCTAGATCAAATTATGTAGAATGCGTCACATCAAAACGGTGACGGAAACGTTTGCTTTCGGTCGTTGTGTGGTTTTTTTGAAACTTTCAGTACAATCTGAGTCAGGAGATACAGATGCTTAAGCGTGACATGAACATTGCTGATTACGATGCGGATCTATTCGCAGCTATCCAAGAAGAAACTCTTCGTCAGGAAGAGCACATCGAACTTATCGCTTCAGAAAACTACACAAGCCCACGTGTAATGGAAGCTCAAGGTTCTCAGCTAACAAACAAATACGCTGAAGGCTACCCAGGCAAGCGTTACTACGGTGGTTGTGAGTACGTAGACAAAGTTGAAACTCTAGCAATTGAACGTGCATGTGAACTGTTTGGTGCTGAGTACGCTAACGTACAGCCTCACTCAGGCTCTCAAGCAAACAACGCTGTATACATGGCGCTACTGAACGCAGGCGACACAGTTCTAGGTATGAGCCTAGCGCACGGTGGTCACCTAACTCACGGTTCTCCAGTAAACTTCTCTGGTAAGCTTTACAACATCATCCCTTACGGTATCGACGAAGCTGGCCAAATCGATTACGAAGAGATGGAAAAGCTGGCTATCGAGAACAAACCTAAGATGATCATCGGTGGTTTCTCTGCTTACTCTCAAATCTGTGATTGGAAGCGCATGCGTGAAATCGCTGACAAAGTAGGTGCTTACCTATTCGTAGATATGGCTCACGTAGCGGGTCTAATCGCGGCAGGTGTTTACCCGAACCCAGTTCCACACGCGCACGTTGTTACAACAACAACGCACAAAACGCTAGCAGGCCCACGTGGCGGTCTAATCCTTTCTAACGAAGGCGAAGATCTTTACAAGAAGCTGAACTCAGCAGTATTCCCAGGCGGTCAAGGTGGCCCTCTAATGCACGTTATCGCTGGTAAAGCAGTAGCGTTCAAAGAAGCTCTAGAGCCAGAGTTCAAAGAGTACCAAGCACGCGTAGTTGCTAACGCAAAAGCAATGGTTGCTGAATTCCTTGAGCGTGGTTACAACATCGTTTCAGGTTCTACAGAGAACCACCTGTTCCTAGTTGACCTAATCAACAAAGACATCACAGGTAAAGAAGCAGACGCAGCACTAGGTGCAGCAAACATCACAGTAAACAAGAACTCAGTACCAAACGACCCTCGCAGCCCGTTTGTAACGTCAGGTATCCGTATCGGTTCTCCTTCTATCACTCGTCGCGGTTTCTCAGAAGCAGACGCGAAAGAGCTAGCAGGTTGGATCTGTGACATCCTAGATAACATGGGTGATGAGTCCGTTATCGAAGCGACTAAAGCAAAAGTATTAGAAATTTGTAAGCGTCTACCTGTTTACGCTTAATTTTTCTGGCTCAAATAGCTTAATTTCTATGTCAAAGGTGCTCATTTACATTCGTAAACTCCGCGCCTTTTCCTTGAACTAAAGCTATTTGATTGAAAAATAAGATTTGAAAGGCTCCTGTTGGGGCCTTTTTGTTTTTGAGGAGCTTCGTTGTCGACCATGCTCACTTACATTCGTAAGCTCCGCGTGCTCTCCTAGAATTTCAAACGACTACTTTGAAAAATGATGATATTAGAGGCTCCTTTATTGGGGCTTTTTTGTTTTTGAAGATTGGTTATTACGGGTACTAAAAAGGGCTAATGCTTTCACATTAACCCTTTGTATTTGTTGTTTGTGTTGGTTCTACTTTTTGATGCTAAGTAGGGTGCCTGATTTACACTTGAACGAGTAGTAATGGCGGCTTTCATTAAACTTACCTAAGCCTTCGCCATCACAGTAGTCGATGTTGATGTCACGCATTACTTCTAGTGTATCTTCGCTGTTTAAAGCGAATTTAGAGCCATCAGAACAGACGATACGTACTCTTTCATCGTGGCTTACAGAGTAAATATCGACTTCAGTATTACACAGCTCAAAAGAGGCTTCACGAAAATTGTCTTGCTGAGTATTTGAAGCGCAACCTGCAGTAAGCGTTGCAGCGAACACTGCCAAAAGTCCGAGTCTTTTCATTGTTAATCCTTCACTATCATCAAGTTGGGTGATGAGTTTTTATATGCTATTTGAGGTAGCCTATACAACTACACGCTACGATTCAAGGCGCGTTCTTAGAGTCTAAGATATAAAAAGGGAGTAAGGAGGAGATAATTTATATTCTGCCGGCTGTGTTGGTTGAAACGTACACCTATAAAAAAGACCAACATCGAGTTGGCCTTTGTCTATCAATCTGAATTTACGTCATTATCTAAACTGTTTTGCTTCTGGCAGGTATTCAAAACCCGCTGAGGCAAGTTTAGCGATTAGTGCTGCTTTGTCGATTTCGTAGAAGTTAACCACTCGGTCTAAATCTCCGCCGAAGTCGTCACGTAGCTTCATGTTGACGATGCTCATCAACATAACAGGATCCATCTTTTCAAAATTAGCGAGGTTCATATTAGTCCTCGAAATCTGAAATGAGTAGGTTAGCAGCGGCAAATGCCGCACGTTCGCGAGCTTCTTTAGGAAGAGATTCATCTGCTGCAAGGTCGTTTAATGTTTTTACTGCGCAGGTAATCGCTTTAGGGATGTAGCCTTGGTCGCCACTGCCAATTTGAGAGTACAGTTCACGTACCAAATCACAACAATCGTATACTTTCATTTTTATACCTAACCAAATGATAACTGATCTCAATATACACATAGAGATAAGCAAAAACAAAGCGGATCTGACGAAGATCAGAGTTAGTTTGTTCTTGCTCAATATCTCATTTTATTGCGCTTCAGTTTGTCACTTTATTAGGTGACCAGTTAACCAATGATTGGTCGACTAGCCCGCGACTTGCTGCTCCAGCTGGAATTTCACTTCATCTGCAAGGTTGAGTTGCTTCGCTAATTCTTTCAAGTAAGCCTTTTCCATGAAGTTCTGCTCGTCAGCCACGATCAAAGAAGCTAAGTAGATCTCACTGGCTTGTTGCGGTGAGCTTGCGAGTTGAGCAATTTCGCTCGGATCGAGCGGTTTGTGCAGCTCTTCAGACACTAACTTAGTCAGCTGATAATCCGCGCCCATGTTTTCGACGGCTTGTTCAATTTTAGCCATCTCTTGCTCATCGACATGACCGTCCGCTTTAGAAGCCGCAATCATCGAACGTAGAATAAGCAGGTTATGACAAGTATCCTGCTCATTGAAAGTGGCTTGCGGAGATGAGTCCGGAGTGCCTTGTTTAGCTTGGTAATCGTTATATACCTTGTATGCCAATGCACCAAGCGCAGCTGCTCCACCAATACCCACGGCCTTCTTGCCAATCTTCTTGGTTTTCTTTGAGCCCATGAGAGCTCCTAGCAACCCGCCACCAACTGCTCCTGCACCTAATGCACCAAGTGTACTTTTGCTGCTGCCTTTACTGCCTTGTGCAAGACCGCTTAGGCCAGATGAGCTTTGTGAGAGTTTCTGAGTGCCTTGTTTAACAAGGTCTGACTTAAGTGCTTGGTTAAGTAGGCTTTTAAGATCCATCGATACCTCCAATGGTAAACGCGTCTAATGAGTTGATGAATCCAATATACGTATTTAAAGATGAACCGGGGATTAACTTACGTTATTTACTTTATCGAGAAATGAGAGAGTGAGTGAAGGTGAAGAGGGGAAATAAAAAAGGCCGCCAGATGGCAGCCTTCTATTATTTGCTTTGCAAGATCACGTACTTTGCTGAGTTTGCTTATTTAGCAAATTGAGAAGTAACGTGTTCAACGATTGAATCGATAGCAACAGCTTCTTTAGTACCAGCACGACGGTTCTTGTACTCGAAGTTACCTTCTTTCATTGAGCGGTCACCGATCACGATAGTGTGAGGGATACCAATTAGCTCGATGTCAGAGAACATTACGCCTGGACGCTCTTTACGGTCATCGAATAGTACTTCGATACCCATAGCTGTTAGTTCAGCGTATAGCTTCTCAGCCGCTTCTTTAACTTCTTCAGACTTGTGCATGTTCATAGGAACGATAGCAACTTGGAAAGGTGCTAGTGCGTCAGGCCAGATGATGCCGTATTTGTCATGGTTCTGCTCGATTGCAGAAGCGACAACACGTGATACACCGATACCGTAACAACCCATCTCAAGGATAACGTTCTTACCGTCAGGACCAAGCACGCCACAGTTCATCGCTTGTGAGTAAACGTTACCTAGTTGGAAGATATGACCAACTTCGATACCACGTTTAAGCTGAAGTGTACCTTGACCACATGGGCTTAGGTCGCCTTCGATTACGTTACGTAGATCTTCTACTTGAGCAAGCTCAACGTCACGACCCCAGTTGATACCGAAGTAGTGCTTACCATCGATGTTTGCACCCGCGGCGAAGTCGCTCATTACAGCAACAGAGCGGTCAACGATGAATGGTAGCTCTAAGCCTACAGGGCCAAGTGAACCTGGGCCTGCGCCAACAAGTGCGCGAATTTCTTCTTCAGAAGCCATCTCTAGTGGAGAAGCTACTTGTGGAAGGTTTTCCGCTTTCACTTCGTTCAGTTCGTGGTCGCCACGGATGATTAGAGCAATGATGTCTGCATCTACTTCATCAGAAGCTTTAACGAATAGAGTCTTAACGGTTTTCTCGATTGCTAGACCGTGTTGCTCTACCAATTCTGCGATAGTTTTCGCGTTTGGAGTATCAACCAGTTCCATCTCTTGAGTTGGTGCAGCAGCTTCTTCAGTTGGAGCTAGTGCTTCCGCTTTCTCGATGTTTGCTGCGTAATCAGATTCTGTAGAGAATGCGATTAGGTCTTCGCCGCTTTCAGCGAGTACGTGGAACTCTTGAGAACCACTACCACCGATAGCGCCTGAGTCTGCTAGTACTGGACGGTACTCAAGACCCATGCGGTCGAATGCATTACAGTAAGCATCGTGCATCGCTTGGTAAGACTTTTCTAGGCCTTCTTTGTCGATATCGAAGCTGTACGCATCCATCATAGAGAATTCACGAGCACGCATCACGCCGAAACGTGGACGACGCTCATCACGGAATTTCGTTTGAATCTGGTATAGGTTTAGCGGCAGTTGTTTGTACGAGTTAACTTCGTTACGAACTAGGCTCGTGATTACTTCTTCAGCTGTTGGGCTAAGAACAAACGGACGAGAATGGCGGTCAGTAAAGCGCAGTAGTTCTGGGCCCATTTTTTCGCTACGACCAGTCTCTTCCCATAGCTCAAACGGCTGCACTACGGGCATTAAAGTCTCAACTGCACCTGCATTATCGATCTCTTGGCGAACGATGTTTTCGACTTTACGCAGCACACGCAGACCGGTAGGTAGCCAAGTGTATAAACCTGAAGCTAGCTTACGGATCATACCTGCACGTAGCATCAGCTGGTGGCTGATAACTTCTGCGTCGTTTGGAGTCTCTTTCAGAGTAGAAAGAAGATAGTTACTGGTACGCATTCTATGGTATCCGTTTCATCATTAATAAAAGTAAATTTACTGCCGCTATTGGCAGCAGTAAATCCGATATAGCCGCATATAATATCAGCCTATTTGGGATCTCAAAAGCGTTCAATGTCAGTTACATTGATGAAAAACGCCTCAACAACGAATTTCACGTTAAGATCGAACAAATTTACCGCATATTCCTTGTTGTCTGGCTTGCCTTTCTTATAGGCAGGGCGAGGATCTTGGCCTAATACCTCTTTGATCACTTGAATAATATGGCGCGCCTCTGGGTGCTGTGCCAGTTTGCTTTGTGCCTGCTGTGAAAAGTTAACCTCTAACACCTCTGGCTCTTCGGCTGCAAACCCTCCCTGTGCGTCCGGAATGGAATCGGAGTAGGGGATGTAAGGCTTGATGTCGATAATTGGTGTTCCGTCGACTAAATCGACACTGCCAAGGTCTAGCCAAGTTTGCCCTTTATCTTGAGATACGCCTTTTAACTCCACCGCTGACATGCCAATTCCGTTGGGTCTAAATGTGGCACGAGACGCAAAAACTCCAATACGTTCATTACCACCCAGTCGAGGTGGTCTCACCGTCGGCTTCCAGCCCGCTTCAA
This sequence comes from Vibrio sp. Makdt, assembly GCF_027587015.1. Taxonomy (NCBI): domain Bacteria; kingdom Pseudomonadati; phylum Pseudomonadota; class Gammaproteobacteria; order Vibrionales; family Vibrionaceae; genus Vibrio; species Vibrio sp. Makdt. Next base: position 67,568 of record NZ_JAPPTH010000004.1, on the reverse strand, counting down.
GGTTTTTGTCGAACAGAAATAAGAGCCACACATGGCTGAATTGTTCGATGTTGCGAACCGACTCTAGGCAGTTTGCCGCGTCAACAAGCTTTACTTTAGAGGTTGATGTTGGCACCAACCTAGGCTGCCTTGGTACCGCGAACTTCTCTTTATAGGGAGATTCTATAAAGCCAATAGGCTCAATGGAGTACATAGGTAGAAGGTCTCTAATTACGATTTATGGTCGGAAAATATCATAAAACGACTTGTTTTTCTTTTGATAATAATTATCATTTGCAATGTTATAACGTATCGAATAATAATTTTGGGGAAAACAGATGAAACCAAATATCCATCCTGATTACCGCACTGTGGTTTTTCATGACACCAGTGTTGATGAATACTTCTTGATAGGTTCAACCTTGAAAACAGACCGTACGATCGAATGGGAAGATGGCAATACTTACCCTTACTTCACTATCGAAGTGTCTTCAAAGTCTCATCCTTTCTATACCGGAAAACAGAGAGTGCTACATAAAGAAGGTCGTGTGGCGAACTTTACTCGCCGCTTTGGTCAATTGGGTAAGGGAGCTAAATAGATGAAGGTTGTGAAATCACTAAAAAGCGCAAAGAGCCGTCACCCAGATTGTCAAATAGTAAAGCGTAGAGGGCGCCTCTATGTAATCTGCAAAACCAACCCAAGGTTCAAAGCGGTTCAAAAATAAACAGTCAATGTGTTGTGACATACCTGTAAAAAACGAGGGGAAAGTCAAACTTTATTCATTTAACGGTTTCTCTTTTCCTTCGCAAACAATCTTAGTGAATATCGAGTGTTTATTTATCGTACGGCGGACTTTATTTTCAAACTAATCAAGAAGTTATATCGTAAGTTATATTAGTAGTGAATGTGTAATTGTGAATTATAAACCTGGTTTTTGTGTTTATTGTGGTTTTATTTGCTAATTAATTGTTCAAATAGAGTTAAATGTCGTCATTTGTTACACATTTTGTAACATTTTGAATTTCTAATTGATAATTTTGTCGCGTACCCTTCGCCTGCAATTTGAACATTTTTGTCACAATTGCATAGGAATCACTACAAGGAGGGAACTGATGAGTTCATCAGCTTCAATAAAAAACAACTCGCCAAAGAAACCTATTTTTACCCGTTTTCTCGATGGTGTTGAGTATTTGGGGAATCTATTACCCCACCCGATCACTCTTTTCGCAATCTTCTGTGTCGCAATCTTAGTGACTTCTGGTATCGCAGGGTACTTTGAAGTGTCTGTTATGGACCCTCGTCCAGAAGGTGCTCCTGGTCGTGCTGCTGACGGCATGATCCACGTTGTAAGCTTACTTAATGCTGAAGGCTTACAACTTATCGTAACTAATTTAGTTAAAAACTTTGTTGGCTTTGCGCCATTAGGTACTGTGCTAGTTGCAATGCTAGGTGTAGCGATTGCTGAGCACTCAGGTCTACTATCTGCTGCGATGCGTGGCATGGTAATGGGCGCATCTAAGCGCATGGTTACTGTAACTGTGGTATTTGCAGGTATCATTTCTAACACGGCTTCTGAGCTAGGTTACGTGGTACTGATTCCACTTGCAGCAATGCTTTTCCACTCTTTAGGTCGTCACCCTCTTGCAGGTCTAGCGGCAGCATTCGCGGGTGTATCTGGTGGTTACTCTGCAAACCTTCTAATCGGTACGGTTGACCCACTGCTTTCTGGTATTACAGAAACAGCTGCACAAATGATCGACCCGACTTACAGCGTTGGTCCTGAATCAAACTGGTACTTCATGTTTGTATCTACTTTCTTCATCGCAATTACGGGTGCATTCGTAACGGAGAAGATTGTTGAACCAAAACTGGGTAAATACAACGACGAAGAAGCGTCTGAAGATTTATCAAACGATACAATGGGCAAACTAACAGATGTGGAGAAGAAAGGTCTTAAGCTAGCTGGTATCGCAGTTCTAGCAGTATCAGCTCTTCTTGCTTGGACAATTGTTCCTGAAGACGGCGTTCTGCGTTCTGCTGCTGGTACGGTTTCTGGTTCTCCATTCCTGAAAAGTATTGTAGCGTTCATCTTCGTATTCTTCGCAGTTCCTGGTTTCGTTTACGGTAAAGTTACCGGCACAATGAAAACTGACCGCGACGTTATCGATGCAATGTCTAAGTCTATGTCTTCTATGGGCATGTACATCGTACTTGTATTCTTCGCTGCTCAGTTTGTTGCTTTCTTCAAGTGGACTAACTTCGGTCAAGTATTCGCAGTAGCGGGCGCAAGCTTCCTACAAGACATCGGCCTAACAGGTCCAATGTTGTTCTTCGCATTCATCCTAATGTGTGGCTTCATTAACCTGATGATCGGTTCAGCTTCTGCTCAGTGGGCAGTAACAGCACCTATCTTTGTTCCAATGCTGATGCTTGTTGGTTACGCACCAGAAACGATTCAAGCGGCTTACCGTATCGGTGACTCAACAACGAACATCATTACGCCAATGATGAGCTACTTCGGTCTTATCCTTGCTGTAGCGACGCGTTACATGAAGAACCTAGGTATTGGTACTCTGATTGCGACTATGCTTCCATACTCAATCGTATTCTTGGTGGGTTGGAGCTTAATGTTCTACGTGTGGGTATTCGTATTTGGTCTACCAGTTGGCCCAGGTGCAGCAACGTACTACACGCCATAGAATCTAATCATTGTTTTATGATTACACCGAAAGCCTGCACATTGTGCGGGCTTTTTCTTTATTGGAAGATAGCGGTTACAAGCCCGCAAAACGGTAGGTTAACCCAACCTCCAGCGACCACCCTACATCCCTTTGGATGAGAGGGCTGTTCGAGTCGTGATGAGTCAATTCCATTTTGCTAATACCAATCCATCGTGGTGTAAATTCATAGAGCCCAATGATCCCAGCTTGATAAACAAAGGTAGCGCCTGCATCGAACTGATTTAGCCCTGACGCAGAAGACTCGCGGTTAGCAATGCCGTAGAGGTGATTAGAGAGTTTTCTGTCACGATAATCGACTTCGAGGTAGGGGGTAAAGGTTAACGGCTGTGTCCAGGTTTCCAATGTTCTGCCTAAGTGGAGCTGAACTTCGTAGCCGTTATGCTCTGAGGTTACGTCATGTAAGTAGGTGAGCCTAGCGCCTACGGTCCCTAGTGTTATCCCGAGCTCGCCATTGCCATCTCTGTTTTGAATGCCATTGGGCAGGTCAACGAAGGTGTCTGACACTTCAGCGAAACGCCAGTTTCCAGATAGCCCGACAAAAGGTAGCAGTTGCCAGTTTGCTAAACTGCCATCAATAAAGCCTTTAGGACCAGAGTAGAAGAGGTTGGGTGTCGCACCAAGTTGAGGTGCACTCTTGGTAGAAAAAACACTCTCACCGTAGGTGAGGCTACCGCCAACGATGCCATATTCTTGATTGGCGAAGGACAGTTGAGTGCTTCCTAAAGTGACGGACAACGCTAAAGCGATACGACGAACCATAATCAATACTCCGTTATTGTAATAAATATCAAGAACGGAGTCGGTCGATTAAAATTTCACAGTGCTTACTGTTATTCAAAAGAGGCTCTTTCGGAGCTCTTTGAGGTAAAAGGAAGGATTAACGCTTCGCTAATAGTCGATCAAGGTGGTTGGCGAACTCACGACGGTCGGTTTGAGAAAGCGTGCTTGGGCCACCTGTCTGGATGCCACTTGAGCGCATGGTTTCCATAAAGTCACGAATGTTGAGGCGCGCTTTAATGGTCTCTTTAGTGTAAAGCTCTCCACGAGAACTCAGCGCTAGTGCACCTTTAGTGATCACTTCGTCAGCCAGAGGAATGTCTGAAGTAATCACGAGATCGCCTTTCTCTGTGCGTTTTACTATTTCATTGTCGGCGATATCGAATCCGCTTGGCACTTGAATAGAGTGAATGTTGTTTCGCTTCGGTACAGGGACAACGTGATTCGCGATGAAGGTGCATTCAACACCGGTTCGCTCAGCTGCGCGTACGATGGTTTCTCGGATAACCTTAGGACAAGCGTCCGCATCAACCCATATCTTCATAGTGTTCTATTTCTCTGTTAGCTTATTTAACTGTCGATCTATTTATTTGTTAACTGAGCTTCTAGCGTGGCGACGCGAGCTGTAAGTTCCAGGATTTGTTTTTCTAGTTGACCAATGCGATCAAGTTCTGGCTCTTGTTGTGTTGCCACTTCGACTTTAGGAACACGGTTCGCGTTTTTCCAGCTTTTAATGGTCGTGATTAAGGCTGGCATGGGAACTGATGTACTCATACGAGCTTTTACTAGCGCAACGGTTGGCTCTTTGCCTTGTGCTTGCAGTCCTTCAAGCACGGATTTCAACTCTTCAGAAACATCTTTTGTCAGCATGTTGACCTCCATTTTTAGTCTTTGGTTATTTTACTCGCTCCGGTGACTGATAGCGAATCATAAAACATCCTATAGCGTGTGAGAGATCTCTTACAAACGCTGTGAGATAACGCGAATACTTCTCTAGAGAGATTGATGCACATATGGTTAAGTTTTTGAATTTTAATTGTTTTATATAATTAACAACTTGTTTGAATTCAAAATGTGATGCAAATCTATTGTCCGAAATCCTAAATCGCGTAAATTAAACCTTGTCGGAAGGATTCTGACACGGAACAGGAAAGCACCAAGGAATTGGTTATCTTCAGGATGAAGATTTGGTTACTTAGGATTGAGTGATCAAGCATGGAGCGCAAGGACATTGTAGGGACACAGTCAGTTAACAGGAAGTTAGCTGCAACGGAATGACAATGGACACCTTTAGGATAAAGGGTTGGATTAGCATCAGGATGATGTAAAGGACACCGCTCACGGAACAAGTGATGTGCGCTAACTAGGATTGTTAGCTTTCAGGATGATTGGACACCGCTAGGACGGCGAAGTAAAGGAAAGAGCTGAAGGATTACAGCCACTATTATGGACGATGCATGGAGCATTAATTAGTAGCCGGACTGCTGCGAGTAAGACCCTAGCCCTGACACTTCGGTGTCGGGGCTTTTCTTTATCTGGACATTTCACCCATCTAGAGGCTCTTTATTTAGGAGCAATACATCTGCTTTTCTGCTAACGGTCAACACAAGGAGTGTTTTATGACGATAGCAACCTCAAGAACGCTGTTAGTACCTTATACCGAACAGCGACAGCATGACTTCATTAAGCTCAATTGCTGCCCGATTAATCGAGCAGAGATGAATGGGCCGCATTCTATCGCTTCTGCGAAGCAACTATTTCAAGAGATACTGCAAGACAATGTCGGCTTTTGCCGCGCCATTATCCATAACCAAACCCGTGAATATCTTGGGCATGTATTTATCTCATCAGAAGAAGGTAAGCACGAGTTAGGTTTTATCCTGGATAAAGAGTATTGGAATCAAGGTTTTGCTAGTGAGGTACTGAAACCTTTCTTTAATTTGGTGTGCTTTGAAGAGCGTTTAACCAATGTTTTCGCGACCGTTAATGTCGGTCATAATCCATCGATTAAGCTTTTAGAAAAACTCGGCTTTGTATTTAAAGAGACCAAACAAGATCAGTTTGGCCCCTATCATGAATATCGATACAACGTTTATTGCGACGTTACATTCTATGAGGCTGTAGCTCAAACCGCATAGAACGGAAACCTACCATGGTCAGTTTCCCTTTGTAACAGTCATCCCCTAACGCTGAAAACTCAAATTGGTAAATGGTGTGCCAGCGCCAAATGGTCGTGAGTTCATGGCGCATCTTCAGTTTATGACCACTAAAAGCAACACTTAACAGCTGCAAGTCGAGCTCTTTACACTTTCTCGCAATGGCAGCTTTCGCAAGCTCAGATTGCCTGCGCTGCTGCCAAAACAGAAAGCAAAAGAAGCACAGAAACAAAATAGCCAATAAGTTATCTATCATTTAATCCATACTTCCTTTTACTTTTTCTTCCTATTTAACCTTAGCTATAAGCTGCTTTGTTGAGGCTTATCAGTTAGTTGCTAAAGTATTACTGAGATTTAGTTGCTTGCTGTAACTCGATCAGTGCATTCGCCAATTCTGGCGATGGGTTTGAGTTCAATAGAGGTAAAAATACCATTCTCAGAGCTGGAATCATCACCAGATCAGCAAATAGCTGGTTGAATAGGTTTTGATTGCCCGTTTGTGCGAGGCGTAGCAAGAATTGTTCAGCAATTGCTGGGTCTTGTAGAGCGTGCCAGCTTCGGCCAGCTAAACCAATCAATACTTCTTGGTGGCTTAAACGTGGGCTCGCCAGAACTTGGTTAATCACAGCATTGGTGATGCTTGGCTCTGCACCCGATAGGGCACGCACTAGCGCAGACAATAAGAACAGGTCTGGTTCATCGCTGTTGATCTCGTTCTCTGCCATCTCTTGTAAACGTTGGGCTAGCTTGTCACTAATTTGCGTGTGTTCAAGCGCGCCTAATGTTGCGTAAAGCGGCTCAGACGGAAGCTTATTGAAGGCTTTACGGATTGCGACACCGTTTTGTTGGCTGCCGAGACGAGCACACATATCAGTGATGCCTTGTAGGCCAACGGTCTGCCAATTGTCCCAACCTAACTCGCCGGTGAAGTAGTGCTGAGCATGTTCATAGTATTGGCTAGTAGCAAGGTCTAATTCTGCTCTTACTTGGCTATGGAATACCGCCATTTTGTCTTCAGAAGGCTTGAAGGTGTATGGGTTGTTCGACAGCTTTTCTTGTTGCTCTTCGCTGATCTCACCGCTTAAACGGGTGCCCATCGCTTCTAATACGAACTTCAAAAAGTTACCTACATCGGCTTGGTTGAGTAGGCCTCGTTCATCCAGTTTGAATTTTAAGAACCAGATCCATGGCTGCTTCTGTTCATTCCAGTAGCTGATCGCTAAGTGAGCTTGTTTCTGAAGTGGAAATGGGTACGGCTGTTTCCCTTGCTCAACATCAGAGAATAAGGTGTTGTCGATCTTCTGAATACGGCGACCTAGGTCGTAGATATCGTATTGGCAACCGCTATTCTTTAGTAACTGAGTGAGCGTGTGAATCGTTTCCATAGTAATAAAGCTCCTAACTTTCTTTCCTAAATAGATGGTACTCTATGCCCCAATTTCAAGGTCACTAGATAAATAACTTGGTGAAAAATGACAGCTGCCACAAAGTTACCTCCATTACTTCAACAATTAGAACAACAAATGCGCCAATGCTCCCTGTGGAGTAGCGTTGCACCGTCGGATGAAGCTCTGGCGAGCGTTGAACCTTTTGCTATCGATTCACTGCAACCCGAAGAGTGGCTACAGTGGATCTTCATCGTCAAGATTAATGCGATGATTGATGCGCAAATGCCTTTACCTAAGGGGTTTGCTATTCATCCATATTTTGGTGAAGTGTGGAAAAATGAGGCAGACAAAGCTGAGCTACTAGTGACGATTCAAAGCATTGATGAGGTATGCGCCTAATGTTAGAGATCATTTATCAAGATGAGTACTTTGTCGCGGTAAATAAGCCTGCAGGAATGCTGGTGCACCGCTCATGGCTAGATAAACACGAGACTCAATTTGTGATGCAGACTTTGCGTGACCAAATTGGTCAACACGTGTTCCCATTGCACCGTTTAGATAGGCCGACTTCTGGCGTATTGGTGTTCGCACTCTCAAGTGAAGTTGCTTCTGAGGTGATGCCGATGTTCGCTAACCATGAGATGCAAAAGACTTATCATGCAATTGTTCGAGGCTGGATTGAAGAGGGCGACACGCTTGATTACGCACTTAAGGTCGAACTAGACAAGATTGCGGATAAGTTTGCAAAAGAGGACAAGGAAGCACAAGAAGCCGTGACGGCTTATGAACCTTTGGCAAAAGTGGAAGTACCCTATTCGACAGGGCGTTTTCCAACGAGCCGCTACTGCTTGGTTGAGATGTTGCCGAAGACAGGCCGTAAACATCAGCTGCGCCGTCATATGGCTCACCTAAGACACCCAATTGTTGGTGATACTTCGCATGGTGATGGCAAGCATAACCGCTTGTTCCGTGAAAACTTGGATTCACACCGTTTGTTACTGCACGCTTCAGAGTTGCGCTTTATTCACCCTTTCACTAAAGAAGAGTTGGTGATGAAGGCAAGCCTCGATGAAACTTGGCTAAGGTTATTTGAAGCCTTTGAGTGGGATACAAATTTAGTCGATGCGCAAGCACGGTCGTCTAAATAAAAGTTCGTTAAAACAAAGGGCTGATAGTGATATCAGCCCTTTTTATTGTCTGTATAATCTAAGCAGAACAACTAACGATGGTCATTAGTCGCCTAGCATCGGGATCATTTTAGTTTTTCTAGATCCGCTTCGATCTCAGCGATCTTACTAGACACAACCTTCTCTAAATGGCGTAGGTCGGTCAGGATCTTCTGTTTTACATCCGTCTCAGTGGTTGGCGTAGGTTTGGTGATTTTATTAAGCTCATCAATCACAAGCGTGAGGTTGCGGTTAATCTCAGTCACTTCTTTGTATTGATTATTGCCACCGCTAACAAGCACACTTTTTACTTGTCGTGGGTACTTAAACTTAACGCTTTTCGCGAACAGCTCGCCTTTCTGCTTACGAAAATAGATCTTCAGGATATCTTTGTGTGCTTCTTGGCGAAGGGAGTAACGTTCAATCTGTTTAGGCTCGTGGATACCTAAGCCAGTGAGGTTTGGATACATAAGCGACCTCTAGTTTATGAATGTAATACTTTTATGTAATTGACTTAATCAATGTAGCAGCCTAACGACGAGCTAGATAGTTGATATCTGTGAATTGATTGTAAGTTGTGGGCAAGATCGCTCTCTATCTTTGCCCACACTTATTTGGTTATTCAACCAGCGAGTTGTGCTCCATTCGTGTTCTAAGGCGCAAGCTCCGAAACATGCTCGGTTAGCCTCTCTCTGAGCGCCTGTTCTTGCTCTTCAGAAAGTCGTCCACCTGTGTCACTGGTCAGAATAAACAAATCCTCTGCACGTTCGCCAATGGTAGTAATTTTAGCGCCATGCAGATTAATACCCAGCTCTGCGAAGGTTGCCCCAACTTGTGCTAGGAGCCCTGGAGTATCGAGCGCTCTTAGTTCCATCAAGGTGCGTTTTTTACTCTTGGTTGGTAAGAACTCAACCAGAGTTTTTACCTTAAAGTGCTGTAGGTTACGCGGGGTGCGACGTGTCTTAATCTTCGTTGGACGGCCATCTGCCAAAACATGGGTCAGATGTTTTGCGACAGCTTTATGTCTTGCTTCGTCAATTGCCTTGCCATGTTGATCTAGCACGATAAAGGTATCCAGAACATGACCATCTTTGCTCGCCATAACCTGAGCGTCATGAACGTTGAAGTTACGTCTGTCGAGCTCGGCAACCACGGTGGCAAATAGTGCCGCTTGGTCTTTGCAGTAAACAAATACTTCTGTTCCGCCTCGTGTCGCTTTTTTGCTGATCAAAACCAAAGGCTGGCTTGGATCTTCCAGGCGTAGTAGATGTTCACAATGCCATGCAATCTGCTTGTGGGTATGACGCAAGAAGTAATCGGCTTTAAAGCGTTGCCACAACACTTCAATTTCACGAGCGGTGAAGCCTTCTTTACGCAGCAGTGCGGATGCCATTTGTTGGTTGTGACGAATACGGTCTCGAACGTCGACTGGGTTTTCCAAGCCGCGGCGCAGCGCACGCTGAGTTGAGTGGAATAACTCTGCGAGTAGAGTTCGTTTCCAACTGTTCCATAGTTCTGGGTTGGTTGCGCAGATGTCGGCGACGGTTAGGCAAACCAGCAGCTCAAGTGATTCTTCGTCACGGACCTTTTTGGCGAATTCGGTTATCACATCTGGGTCGTAGATATCGCGACGTTGAGCAGTAACAGACATCAACAAGTGGTTTTGTACTAGCCATGCCACTTGCTTGGCTTCTGGTTTTGATAAGCCATGCTCAATACAGAAAGAGTACGCTTCGACCGCACCAATCTCTGAGTGATCACCGCCACGGCCTTTACCGATGTCGTGGAAGATAGCGGCTAGGATCAGCAGCTCTTTTTTTTGCACTCGTGGGTAGACTTCACAACAGATAGGGTGCTTATCGTGGTTTTCAATTTGACCAAAGCGATTGATGTGCTTGAGCAGTCGAATACTGTGCTCATCCACGGTGTAAACATGGAATAGGTCGAATTGCATCTGGCCGACGATCTGGCTCCACTGCGGTAGATACGCTGAAAGCACGCCCAATTTGTGCATCAAGCTAAACGCTTTGTGCAATGCATTGGGGTGGCGAACCAGAGTCATAAACTTCTCACGCGCTTCTGGGATAGTATGCAGGAAGCGGTTAAGCCTGCGACGTGCCGTACGCAGTTGTCGTAATGTTGGAGGGCTAACGCCTTCGATGGATGAGTCATTGGCGATATGGATAAACATATCGAGAATGGTTTCCGGCCTCGCCTGGAATAGGGCAGGCTTGCGCGCTTCTATCAATGAGCCTCGGCGTTGGAAGTCATTATCGAGAATTTCAGCTTCTTCTGTCTCACCACCATTAATGATCGCTTGGTCGAATAGCTTGAGCAGCATTTTGTTGAGCTCTGCTACGCGGCGAAGGGTTCGATAAAACTCCTTCATCATCATCTCGACGCCACGGTTACCTTCGCCTGTGTAGCCAAGGTGTTCAGCGACTTGTGCTTGATGGGCAAACGTCAGACGATTGTCGTAGCGACGCAGCTCAATATGCAGTGCGAAGCGAACGCGCCACAAGAAGTCTTGGCATTCCACAAGCTCACGATACTCAGCATCAGTAAGGAAGCCGTACTTGCTCATTTCAAGTAAAGAGGTCGCACCGAAGTGGCGGCGTGCCACCCAGCTCAGGGTATGGATGTCTCGTAGGCCTCCTGGCGTCGATTTGATGTCGGGTTCAAGGTTGTAAGTGGTATCGTGATAGCGCGCATGACGCTCTCTCTGTTCTTGAATCTTTGCCTTGTAGAAGGTCTCACTAGGCCAAAATGAATCGGAATGAATCTTCAGCTTAAGTTCTTGAAAGGTATCCTCACTGCCACACAGTAAGCGTGATTCTTGAAGGTTAGTTGCTACGGTCAGATCATCGATACCAATATCAATACATTCTGCAATGGTACGCACAGCGTGGCCAACTTCGAGCCTTAAATCCCATAGTAAGGTAATGAACTGACTGACTTTTTCACCGAGGGCTGGTGGTAGTGTTTTTTGAGATACGATTAAGATATCAATGTCCGAAAGCGGGTGTAATTCACCACGACCATAGCCACCCACAGCAACCAACGAGATATGAGGCAGGTTACTAAAACCAAAGTGCTCCCATAATCGTCTGAGCAACAAGTCCATGTATTCAGAGCGGAGCAATACCAAGTCCGTGACAGGATGATGGTTTAGAAATTCATTTTTTTGGTACTGCGTGAAGATCTCGAGCTGATTTTTTAATTCGCAGATTTCAATTTGTTCGTCATTGAACGTAAGAGGGCATTGATAAGGCATAGTCTGCTATCCGTGCAAGCAAATGAGAATATTAAACAATCTACCAGAAGCTGGTGGAAAATCGAAATTGAGCGGATAAAAAAATATCCTCGACAATGCGAGGATATTTTAAAGGTTTGATGCGTTTAGCTGAGTGAACTAAGCGTTTTTCATGATACGTGGGATAGTATCATCGCTACGCAGTGTTAGAACTTCACAACCGGTGTCTGTTACGACTAGAGTGTGCTCCCATTGAGCCGAGTTCTTGCTGTCTGCTGTGTACACTGTCCAGCTATCTTGATCATCAAGACGGCAGCCAAACTTGCCTGCGTTGATCATTGGCTCGATAGTGAAACACATGCCCGCTTTCAGTACTGTGCGATCGTTGTTTTTGTAGTGTACGACTTGTGGATCTTCGTGGAACTCAGAACCGATACCGTGGCCACAGTAATCTTTAACAATAGAGAACTTCGCACGTGGGTTGTTCTTGTTGTTTGTTTTGATGTACTTCTCGATAGCGGTACCGATTTGGCCAAGTTGAACGCCTGGCTTAACTTGGCGCATACCTTCGTAAAGTGCTTCTTGAGCAACCATACATAGACGCTTGTTTGCTGGTGAAACTTCACCCACAAGGAACATCTTAGACGTGTCACCGTGGTAGCCTTGAGGACGAGTGCTTAGATCTGCATTTTCGTCGTCAGGGATGATTACCGTGATATCTACGTTAAGGATGTCGCCATCTTTAAGTACAGCAGGCTTAAATTGACCTGTGCTACCAGTTTCGTCTTGTGATGCCGGAATACCGTGACACACGATGTGGTTGATAGACGTACAGATAGACTTAGGGAAACCGTGGTAATCAAGTGGTGCTGAGTATGCGCCTCTTTCTAGAGCGTAGTCATGACAGATTTGGTTTAGCTCTTCTGTCGTCGTACCTACTTGGATGTGAGGTTCGATCATCTCTAGAATTTCAGCAGCCAGTTTGCCGGCGACGCGCATTTTTTCAATTTCTTCAGCAGTTTTAATTTTTACAGCCATTGCATATCTCTTAATTTGGTAGCACCTAAGTGTGCATATTGGGGCTATTCTATCAGTGCAGCAATTTAGCGCAACATTACCATGTCCGTACAATACTGGAGGATACTGTTAACGTGATTAAATAATGTTCGGCTAACAGATGCAGAAGCCGCTTGATATAGACACTATTTTATAGAGGAAATTTACCTTTAGAGATCAGTATAGCAGTCGCCATTTTTCGATTTTTTTCTAGCCATAGATAGACAAAATATGGTATAAAGCGCGCCGGACATCAGGACTGTTTTCTCCAACTGGCGAAACAGGCTTTGGTATCCACTAACTTATATCTTTAAATCACACACATTCCGTCACATGTTCCGGGGTGCTTCAACAACACAGATAACGGCTGAAAAGTGGTTAGTTGTTAGGGGTCGGATTCATGGGGGATGTGGAGGCCTAACCCCATAGAGGATTTTAAAATGGCAACTGTATCAATGCGCGATATGCTTAAAGCTGGTGTTCACTTCGGTCACCAAACTCGTTACTGGAACCCAAAAATGAAGCCATTCATCTTTGGTGCTCGTAACAAAGTACATATCATCAACCTAGAAAAAACTGTACCAATGTTCAACGAAGCTCTAGCGGAAATCGCTAAAGTTGGTGAGAAGAAAGGTAAAGTTCTTTTCGTTGGTACTAAGCGCGCTGCATCTGAAGCTGTTAAAGAAGCTGCTGTAAACAGCAACCAGTTCTACGTTAACAACCGCTGGTTAGGCGGTATGCTAACGAACTACAAAACTGTTCGTCAGTCTATCAAGCGTCTGAAAGAACTTGAAGCGCAAGCTCAAGACGGTACTTTCGACAAGCTAACTAAGAAAGAAGCTCTAATGCGCACTCGTGAAATGGAGAAGCTAGAGAAGTCTCTTGGTGGTATCAAGAACATGGGCGGCCTACCAGACGCTCTATTCGTAATCGATGCTGATCACGAACACATCGCAGTTAAAGAAGCAAACAACCTAGGTATCCCAGTTTACGCTGTAGTTGATACTAACTCTAACCCAGACGGCGTTGACTTCGTTATCCCAGGTAACGACGATGCAATCCGTGCAGTACAGCTTTACCTAAACGCTGCTGCAGACGCGGTTAAAGAAGGTCGTAACAAAGACGTTGCTGCTGTAGCTGCTGAAAAAGATGGTTTTGTAGAAGCTGAATAATAGCGGCTCTGAATCACGCTTGGCTTAGCTAATATAGATTTTGAAATCTTTATTAAATGTAAGCTAAGTTATAGTTAGATCGGGGGCCTCATTTTGGCCCCTGATTTTTACCTTATTTTCGAATCAACCGAGGAATAGAGAATGGCAACTGTAACTGCTGCTCTAGTTAAAGAACTTCGCGAGCGCACTGGCGCTGGCATGATGGAATGTAAGAAAGCGCTTGTAGAAGCAAACGCTGACATCGAACTAGCAATTGAAAACATGCGTAAATCTGGCGCAGCGAAAGCAGCTAAGAAAGCTGGTAACGTTGCTGCTGAAGGCGCAATCATCATCAAAGAAGAGAACGGTGTAGCTGTTCTTCTTGAAGTTAACTGCCAAACTGACTTCGTAGCAAAAGATGCTAGCTTCACTGCGTTTGCAGAAGAAGTTGCAGCTGCAGCAGTAGCTTCTAAAGCTTCTGTAGAAGAGCTACAAGCACAGTTCGAAGAAACTCGCGTTGCTCTAGTTGCTAAAATCGGCGAAAACATCAACATCCGTCGCGTAGCTTACGTTGAAGGTGCTGCACTAGCTTCTTACCGTCACGGTGAGAAAATCGGTGTTGTTGTAGCTGGTGAAGGCGAAGCTGAAACTCTTAAGCACGTTGCTATGCACGTTGCTGCTTCTCGTCCTGAGTTTGTTAACCCAGAAGACGTCCCAGCAGACGTAGTTGCTAAAGAGAAAGAAGTTCAAGTTGAAATCGCTATGAACGAAGGCAAGCCTCAAGAGATCGCTGAGAAAATGGTTATCGGCCGTATGAAGAAATTCACGGGCGAAATCTCTCTAACAGGTCAAGCTTTCATCATGGAACCTAAGAAAACTGTTGGCGAAATCCTTAAAGAAAAAGGCGCTGCAGTATCTAACTTCGTACGTCTAGAAGTTGGTGAAGGTATCGAGAAAGCTGCTGAAATGAGCTTCGCTGACGAAGTTGCAGCGGTACAAAAAGGTTAATCCTTAGCGTATTGTTTGAAAAAAGACCGTGGCAAATGCTGCGGTCTTTTTATGAATAGTGAACTATTTTTGAAGGCAACGTTAGTGGTTATGAATGCAAACTGACTTACTCAGTTTTTATCCATGACTGTTAATCATCAACTCTTTGGAAGGTAAACTCCATGACTACGAACCCTAAACCAGCGTATCAACGTATTCTGTTAAAACTTAGCGGTGAAGCGCTACAAGGCGAAGAAGGTTTTGGTATTGACCCAACGATCCTTGATCGTATGGCTCAAGAAGTAAAAGAATTGGTTGAACTAGGCGTTCAAGTTGGTGTTGTTATCGGTGGCGGTAACTTGTTCCGTGGTGCTGGTCTTGCTGAAGCCGGCATGAACCGCGTTGTTGGTGACCACATGGGTATGCTTGCAACAGTAATGAACGGCCTTGCTATGCGTGACGCGCTGCACCGTGCTTACGTAAACGCACGTGTAATGTCTGCAATTCCTCTAAAAGGCGTGTGTGACGATTACAACTGGGCAGATGCAATCAGCCAACTACGTCAAGGTCGCGTTGTGATCTTCTCTGCTGGTACTGGTAACCCATTCTTCACTACTGACTCTGCTGCATGTCTACGTGGTATCGAAATCGAAGCTGACGTAGTTCTAAAAGCGACAAAAGTAGATGGTGTATTTACTGCTGACCCAGTAGCAAACCCAGACGCAGAGCTGTATGATACTTTGTCTTACAACACAGTTCTTGAGAAAGAGCTTAAAGTAATGGACTTGGCTGCATTTACGCTAGCACGTGATCACAAAATGCCAATCCGTGTATTTAACATGAATAAGCCAGGCGCACTACGTCGCGTGGTTATGGGTGAAACTGAAGGTACATTAATCAGCGACGCTGACTAATTTTTCGGGCTTACTGGGGGCTATACTCTGGTAAGCTTTATCCTTATCACTCCAAATAAAAAGCTTTCTTGAAGAAAGAACATAATCAAGGTGAAATTGTGATTAACGAAATCAAAAAAGACGCTCAAGAGCGCATGGAAAAAAGTGTTGATGCACTAAGAAACAGCCTGCAAAAGATTCGTACAGGTCGTGCACACCCAAGCCTACTTTCTGGCCTTACAGTAGAGTACTACGGTGCACCAACGCCTTTGACTCAAGTTGCTAACGTTATTGCTGAAGACGCACGTACTCTAGCAATCACAGTGTTTGATAAAACGCTAACGCCTCTAGTTGAAAAAGCGATCATGACATCTGACCTAGGTCTAAACCCTATGTCTGCGGGTACGGTTATCCGTGTTCCACTTCCACCGCTAACAGAAGAGCGTCGTAAAGACCTAGTTAAAATCGTTCGTGGCGAAGCTGAAGGTGGCCGTGTTGCTATCCGTAACATCCGTCGTGACGCGAATGGCGATCTAAAAGCACTTCTTAAAGATAAAGAAATCTCTGAAGATGAAGATCGTAAAGCACAAGACGAAATTCAAAAGCTAACTGACGCTGCGGTTAAGAACGTAGACGAAGTTCTAGCAACTAAAGAAAAAGAGTTGATGGAAGTTTAATTTTCCATATTCTTTTCTTTCCGGAAAAACGCTGTACTCACTGTTCAGCGTTTTTTTATGCTACTCTGTTCGACTATTAGAATTTGATTCACTCTTTTATGCATAATTCTCAAGCGTTCACAGACTCTCTTCCTAAACACATTGCTGTCATTATGGACGGTAATGGTCGCTGGGCAAAAGCTCAGGGCAAGCCTCGCGTCTTTGGTCATAAAAACGGTGTTCAAGCCGTTCGCAAAACCATCTCTTCTGCTGCCAGACTCGGCATCAAAGCCGTTACACTTTTCGCATTCAGTAGTGAGAACTGGCGCCGACCAGAGGAAGAAGTGGGTATTTTGATGGAACTCTTTATCTCCGTGCTTTCAAGTGAAGTGAAAAAGCTCCATAAAAATAATCTACAACTTCGTGTTATTGGTGATAAAAGTCGTTTTAATGATCGACTACAAAAGAAAATCGAAGAAGCGGAAGCTTTGACTAGCACCAATACCGGTATGGTTATTAATATTGCAGCTAACTACGGCGGTAAGTGGGATATCCAACAAGCAATGACCTCTATTGCTCAACAGGTAAAGTCTGGCGATATTAATGTAGATGACATTGATGAAGCTATGATTACACAGCACCTGACTATGGCAGATATTCCTGAGGTTGATCTACTTATCCGTACCAGTGGCGAATGCCGCATTAGTAATTTTATGCTTTGGCAGTTGGCTTACGCCGAAATGTATTTCACTGAACAATTCTGGCCAGACTTTAATGAAGACAGCTTAGTAGAAGCTGTGACTTGGTTTGTTAACCGTGAGCGTCGTTTTGGATGCACCGGTGAGCAAATTAAAGCTCTGATGGACAGTTAATAAGGATTTTTTGGTTTGAAACAACGAATTATTACGGCGTTGATTTTGGCTCCTCTAGTTATTCTGGGAATTTTCGAGTTATCACTTCCTACGTTTATTCTTTCATTAGCGGTTATTTCGCTATTGGGATACTGGGAGTGGACTCAATTTGTTGAAAGCAAATCGCGTTATCTAGCGTTGATTCCTACGGTTGTGGTAAGTGCTGCAAGTTTTGCTTTTATCCCTTTTGATGCATTTAGTCTCAATAATTTATCGAGTGCTCACTACGCCATTCTAACGATTGGCTCGATTTGGTGGGTAATCGCGAGTGGTATGGCTGTGACTTATCCTAAGTCTATGCCTGCATGGAAAGATTCCTCTCTTCTTCGTCACGCCTTTGGTGTGCTGACTCTGCTACCATTTTTCTGGAGTGTGGTTATCCTGCGTGCTAATGGTATTGATGTAGACCCTTACCACGGTGCGAAATTGGTGATGTTTGTTTGCTTGCTTGTGTGGGCTGCAGACAGCGGTGCTTATTTTGCAGGAAAGAGCTTTGGTAAACGTAAAATGGCTCCGGCCGTTAGCCCGAACAAGACAATTGAAGGCCTGATTGGCGGTATCATCACCGCGGTGATTGTGGCTTGGATTTTTGCTGACTTGTTCAATATCCAATTCTCAAGCCCGCTACACATGATTGTGATTACGCTTGTGACCGTTGTTATCTCTGTTCTTGGTGACCTTGTTGAAAGCATGTTCAAGCGTGTTTCAGGGGTTAAAGACAGCAGTAATCTGATTCCTGGTCATGGTGGTATACTCGATAGAATCGATAGCTTAACGGCTGCATTCCCTGTCTTTGCTCTGCTTTACTTAGCATTCTAATTAAAAGGGCAGTGAATCTGCCCTTTATTACATTTCTACGGTCATATGTGATGCGAAATCTAACTATCCTAGGCGCAACTGGCTCAATTGGTGCAAGTACACTAAAAGTCGTTGAGCAAAACCCAGACCTTTATTCAGTCGTTGCACTGGCTGCTGGCTCGAATGTTGAAAAGATGCTGGCGTTAGTAGAAAAGTGGCAACCAAGCTATGTTGCTATGGCTTGTCCTGATGCTGCATCTCAGCTTGCTGACACCTTATCTATCAATCACCCTAACGTCCAAGTACTCTCAGGCTCAGAAGGCATGTGCAAGGTTGCTTCTTTGGATGAAGTGGATACGGTGATGGCTGCGATTGTTGGTGCGGCAGGCCTGCTTCCTACTATGTCAGCAGTCAAAGCGGGCAAGCGTATTCTCCTAGCAAATAAAGAAGCCTTGGTGATGTCTGGACAGCTGTTTATCGACGCAGTGGAAAAGTACGGTGCTGAACTTCTTCCTGTAGATAGTGAACACAATGCTATCTTCCAATGCTTGCCACAAAACGTGCAAACTAATTTAGGTCGCTGTGATTTAGAAGCCAATGGTATTAACCATATCCTACTAACGGGCTCTGGTGGTCCTTTCCGTTATACCGATGTCGCTGAACTGGAATCCGTGACTCCTGAACGCGCTATCGCACACCCTAACTGGTCTATGGGGCCTAAGATCTCTGTCGATTCTGCGACTATGATGAATAAAGGTCTTGAGTACATTGAGGCGAAGTGGCTATTTAATGCGTCTCAAGAGCAGCTCAAGGTGATTATCCACCCTCAGTCTGTAATCCATTCTATGGTTCAGTACAAGGATGGTTCAGTACTTGCTCAAATGGGTGAACCAGATATGGCGACACCTATCGCACTGACGATGTCGTACCCTCAGCGCACTGAAGCGGGTGTTAAGCCGTTGGATTTTACCAAAGTTGGTGAACTGACTTTCTTAGAGCCTGACTTCAACCGCTACCCTTGTTTGAAATTAGCCATTGAAGCGTGTTACTTAGGCCAGCATGCAACGACAGCGATTAACGCAGCAAACGAAATTGCGGTCGATGCTTTCTTGAACAATCAGGTTAAATTTACCGATATTGCTGTCATTAACGAGCATGTTATGAGCAAAGTATGTGAACAACATAACTCTGAAGGCTTAGATAGCTTGGAAAGCCTGCTTGAGCTAGATAATATGTCTCGTCAAATAGCCATTCAATTTATTAAAGAGCAGCTAGCATGAGTGGAATTCTGTGGAACTTCGCATCTTTTATCATAGCGCTTGGCATTCTGGTCGCGGTTCACGAGTTTGGACATTTCTGGGTTGCTCGTCGTTGTGGTGTAAAAGTTGAAAAATTCTCGATTGGTTTTGGTAAATCAATCTGGAGCAAAGTTGGCCGTGACGGTACAGAATACAGCTTGTCCGTGATTCCACTGGGCGGCTACGTAAAAATGCTCGATGGTCGTGTCGATGACCTATCAGAAGACGAGCAGCAGTACGCGTTTGATAAAAAGCCGTTGTGGAAGCGAACCGCGATTGTCGGTGCTGGACCAGCGTTTAACTTCATCTTTGCTGTGTTCGCATATTGGTTAGTATTTTTGATTGGTGTGCCGGCGGTTAAGCCTGTTATTGGTGAGGTAACTCCACAATCTATTGCTGCACAAGCCGGAATTGAAACTGGGATGGAACTTAAATCTATTTCGGGAATCAAAACCGCAGATTGGGAATCAGTCAATATGGGTTTGATATCGCATATTGGTGATCAATCGATGACAGTAACGGTGTCTTCGCAAGACGATATCGGCTTTGAGCAGCAATTGACGTTGGATATTTCAGACTGGTCGTTCAACCCAGAAACTGAATCTGCGATGACAACGCTTGGCTTTAGACCATACTCTCCAGAGATCTCGACAGTGCTGGCTCAAGTGATTGATGATGGTGCTGCTTACTCTGCTGGTCTAGAAGCGGGCGACCAAATTGTTGAAATTGATGGTCAACCAATTGAGCAGTGGCAATCAGTGGTTGAGTTAATTCGCTCAAACCCAATGACACCATTAGATGTTGTCGTATCAAGAAATGGCGGTGAGCAATCACTCGTTATGACACCGAAAAGCCGTGAGCTTTCTGATGGTTCAACAATCGGCTATGCGGGTATTGCTCCGGAAGTCGCAGAATGGCCAGAAGATTATCGCTTTGAGTTACAATTTGGTGTAATTGAGTCTGTAGGAAAAGCATTTGATAAAACAGGTCAAATCATTGGTCTGACGCTTACTATGCTCAAGAAGCTCATCGTGGGTGATGTTGGCTTAAACAACTTAAGTGGCCCGATTTCAATTGCTAAAGGCGCAGGTACAACCGCCGACTACGGTTTGGTTTACTTCTTAGGCTTTTTGGCTTTGATAAGTGTTAACTTGGGTATTATTAATTTGGTTCCGCTGCCTATGCTTGATGGCGGACATTTGCTCTTTTTCGCTATTGAGGCCGTTACTCGTAAACCAGTCCCTGAGAAAGTTCAGGAGATGGGTTACAGAGTGGGAGGGGCTATCCTCTTCTCTTTAATGGCTCTGGCAATATTTAACGATTTTACTCGTCTGTGAATGGTTTCTCACAGGCATTGGTAGTAGCAAGGAATAATTAGAATAAGTATGGCGATTAAGCAAATTCTGTTCGCAAGTCTATTAGCCACCAGTGTGGCGGCGAACGGAGCACAAAACTTTGTAGTTCAAGATATCAAGATCGAAGGTTTACAGCGTGTTGCACTTGGTGCAGCTCTACTGAAAATGCCAGTACGTATTGGCGATGAAGTAGATGAAAGCGATGTTTCTGAGATCATCCGTGCATTGTACGCTTCGGGTAACTTTGAAGACGTAAAAGTCCTTCGCGATGAAGGTGTATTGATTGTTCAAGTGAAAGAACGACCAACCATCGCAAGTATCTCTTTCTCGGGCAATAAAGCGATTAAAGAAGAACAACTTCAGCAGAACCTAGATGCATCAGGTGTTCGTGAGGGTGAAGCTCTTGACCGTACTACGCTAAGTAATATTGAGAAAGGTCTTGAGGACTTTTACTACAGTGTTGGTAAGTACAACGCGACAGTAAAAGCGGTTGTAACACCTCTGCCACGTAACCGTTCTGACCTTAAATTTGTATTTACTGAAGGCGTTTCAGCTAAGATTCAGCAAATTAACTTTATCGGTAACGAAGTGTTTACTGATGCTGAACTGCTTAGCCGCTTCAATCTCAATGTAGATGTGGCTTGGTGGAACTTCCTAGCTGATGAAAAATATCAGAAGCAAGTACTGGCTGGTGATATCGAAGCGCTTAAATCTTACTACCTTGACCGTGGTTACTTGAAGTTCAAGGTTGACTCTACGCAGGTAGCGATTTCTCCGGATAAGAAAGGTGTTTACATCACACTTGGCTTAGACGAAGGCGAAGCTTACACGGTTAAAGACGTGTCGTTCCGTGGTGAGCTTATTGGCCGCGAAGCTGATTTTGAAGCACTTGTTCCATTTGAAGATGGTGATACTTACAACGGCTCTTCTGTAACTTCACTAGAAGAAGGCGTTAAACGTATTCTTGGTGAATCAGGCTATGCTTACCCACAAGTTCGTACGATTCCTGAGTTCAATGACGAGACCAAAGAAGTTTCACTGGTTATCAACGTAGAAGCGGGTAGCCGTATTTACGTGCGTGATATTCGTTTCACAGGTAACAACTCGACAAAAGATGAAGTGCTACGTCGTGAAATGCGTCAAATGGAAGGCAGCTGGCTTAACTCTAAATCGATTGATACTGGTAAGAGCCGTCTTAACCGTCTAGGTTTCTTCGAAACTGTCGATGTACAAACCGTTCGTGTTCCAGGCAGCGAAGACCAAGTTGATTTGGTTTACAACGTTAAAGAAGCAAACTCAGGTAGCATCAACTTTGGTGTCGGCTACGGTACTGAATCTGGTGTGAGTTTCCAAGTTGGCCTTCAACAAGACAACTTTGCGGGCTCAGGTAACCGTGTTGGCGTAAGTGCCATGATGAACGATTACCAAAAAAACGTGAGCTTAGACTACCGTGACCCATACTGGAACCTAGATGGTGTGAGCTTAGGTGGTAAGATCTTCTACAACGAGTTTGAAGCGTCTGAAGCGGGTATCGTCGACTATACCAACCAAAGTTATGGTACGAGCTTAACCTGGGGTTTCCCTATGGATGAGCTGAACCGCATTGAGTTCGGTGTTGGCTATACGCACAACAAGATCGGTAACGTACCGACCTATATCCAGGTTGAACAGTTTGCGAGAAGTATCGACCAATACGGTGACGAGCACATCTTAACTGATGACTTCGATATCAATATCTCTTGGACGCGTAACAACTTGAACCGTGGTTTCTTCCCAACAGAGGGTAACCACCAACGTGCTTTCGCTAAAATGACGGTACCAGGCTCTGATGCTCAGTACTTCAAAATGCAGTACGATGTAAAACATTACATCCCGCTGACCAAAAAGCATGAGTTCACACTATTGATGCGCGGCCGATTAGGCTATGGTAATGGTTATGGTCAAACGGATGGTAACGATAACTTGTTCCCATTCTACGAGAACTACTATGCGGGTGGTTTTACAACCCTACGTGGTTTTGGCTCTAACTCGGCAGGTCCAAAAGCCGTTTACGGCAGCAGCACGGGTAACAACCCAACCTACGACACCGCTACTGACGATTCAGTAGGTGGTAACGCGGTTGCTTTGGCAAGTTTAGAGTTAATCGTACCTACGCCGTTTGCTTCTGATGAAGCACGTAGCCAAATTCGTACCAGTGTCTTCTTCGATATGGCAAGTGTATGGGATACCGAGTTCGTAGACCGTGGCGCACCTAACAGTGGCGGCCAGTACTACTACGATTACTCTGATCCAACGAATTACCGTTCATCTTATGGTGCCGCTCTTCAATGGATGTCACCGATGGGCCCACTGGTTTTCTCTCTAGCGAAACCAATTAAAATTTACGAAGGTGATGATGAGGAATTCTTCACATTCACCATTGGTAGAACTTTCTAATATTTAAAGGACAATATTTTGAAAAATATGATTAAAGCAGCAGGTTTAGGCCTTGTAGTTCTTAGCTCTTCTTTCTTTGCAACAGCTGCTGAAGCTGCGCAAAAAGTGGGTTATGTAAACACTGCACAAGTATTCCAGGCTCTACCTCAGCGTGAAGTTGTTCTTCAAAAAATGCAGGAAGAGTTCAAAGACAAAGCAGCTGAGCTGCAAAGCATTCAAGCGGAAGCTAAGACTAAGATTGAAAAGCTCAAGCGTGATGGCGAGCTACTAGGTCCAGACGAAGTTGAGAAGCTTCGTATCGAAGTTGGTCAACTAGATAGCAAGTACAAAATCAAAGCTCAAGCTCTAGAAAAAGCAAGCCAACGTCGCGAAGCGCAAGAGAAGCAGAAGCTATTCAAAGTGATTCAAGATGCTGTAACGAAAGTTGCAGAGAAAGAAGGCTACGACATGATCGTTGATATTCAAGCGCTACAATACGGCAAGCCTGAATACAACATCTCTGAGAAAGTAATTAAAGAACTAAAATAAGTTTTATGAATACACTGACTTTAGCCGAATTGGCGACCATTACCGGGGGGGAGCTACATGGTGACGGTACTGTAACCGTTTCTGCTGTTGCTCCTATGGATAAAGCGCAAGAAGGTAACATTACGTTCCTTTCTAACGTTAAGTACAGCAAGCACCTAGGTGACTGTAAAGCATCAGCGATTATGGTTAAAGAGAGTGAGCGCGAACTGTGTAAGACTAACGTGATTGTGGTCAGTGACCCTTACGTTGCTTTTGCTAAGGTTGCTCAAGCGCTTGATACTACTCCAGCACCGGCTGCGGATATTGCTGATTCAGCTTCGATTGCGAGCGATGCAACACTTGGGCAAAATGTGTCTATTGGTGCGAACGCTGTGATTGAGTCTGGTGTTGTTCTTGGTAACGATGTGATCATCGGTGCGGGTTGCTTTATCGGTAAAAACGCCAAGATTGGCGCTGGCACTAAGCTGTGGGCTAATGTAAGCATTTATCATGAAGTGGTTATTGGTGAAGCTTGTTTAGTTCAATCAAGTACTGTGATTGGTTCTGATGGCTTTGGTTATGCGAACGAGAAAGGCGAGTGGGTTAAGATCCCTCAAGTTGGTTCTGTTCGCATTGGTAATCGCGTAGAGATCGGTGCGTGTACCACGATCGACCGTGGTGCGTTAGATGATACGGTTATTGAAGACAACGTTATCATTGATAACCAAATGCAAATCGCACACAACGTTCACATCGGATATGGTTCTGCTCTTGCGGGTGGTACTATCATCGCAGGCAGCACGACGATAGGTAAGTACTGTATTATTGGTGGCGGCAGTGTAATCAATGGTCACATTGAGATCACTGATGGCGTTACGATTACCGGTATGGGAATGGTAATGCGCAGCATCACTGAGAAAGGCATGTACTCCTCGGGTATTCCTTTACAGCCAAATAAAGATTGGCGTAAAACAGCAACGCGTGTTCATCGTATTGATGAAATGAACAAGCGTTTGAAAACCGTTGAAAAACTTATCGAGAAGAGCGCGGAATCATAATTCCAGCATTTCTAATAAAAGGCTCGCGTACAGCGAGTCTTTTTCGTTTATAATCTTTCTAATTAAATAAAGAATACATATAGGAATACGACTTTGACTACTGAACAGACAACGATGAACATTACTGAAATTCAGGAACTATTACCTCATCGCTACCCATTCTTAATGGTTGATCGTGTGACTAGCTTTGAAAAAGAAAAAACACTGACTGCAATTAAGAATGTTTCTGTTAACGAGCCTCAGTTTACTGGCCACTTCCCTCAACTTCCTGTATTTCCAGGTGTGTTGATCCTAGAAGCGATGGCGCAAGCAACTGGCCTTCTTGCATTTAAATCTTTCGGTGCACCTTCTGGCAACGAGCTTTACTACTTCGCAAGTGTTGATAAAGCGAAATTCCGTAAGCCAGTGGTACCTGGTGACCAGCTGGTTATCGAAGTTGAATTCCTAAAAGAGCGTCGTGGTATCGCATCATTTAACGGCGTAGCGAAAGTTGACGGCGAAGTAGTATGTTCAGCTGAACTTAAATGTGCTCGTAGAGAGTTTTAATATGATTCATGAAACAGCAAAAATTCACCCGGCTGCAGTTATCGAAGGTGATGTAACGATTGGTGCAAACGTAACAGTTGGCCCTTTTACTTACATTGCTGGTAATGTAACCATTGGTGACGACACAGAAATCATGTCGCATGTTGTGATCAAAGGTCACACCACGATTGGTAAAGAAAACCGCATTTTCCCACACGCTGTGATTGGTGAAGAGAACCAAGACAAGAAGTACGGTGGTGAAGACACAACGGTTGTGATCGGTGATCGCAACGTGATTCGTGAAGCGGTTCAAATCCACCGTGGTACGGTTCAAGATAAAGCAACCACAGTGATCGGTAATGACAACCTGCTTTGTGTTAACGCTCACGTAGCGCACGACGTTATTGTTGGTAACCACACTCACATTGGTAACAATGCGATCTTAGGTGGTCACGTAACCGTTGGCGATTACGCTGGTGTTATGGCGCTTTCTGCGATTCACCCGTTCTGTTCAATCGGTGCTTACGCCTACATTGGTGGTTGCTCTGCCGTTGTTCAAGATGTACTTCCGTATGTACTAGCACAAGGTAACCATGCAGCACCATTCGGCCTTAACCTCGTAGGTCTGAAGCGTAACGGGTTCGAGAAACCAGAGATTCGTGCACTGCAAAAAGCGTACAAAGAGCTTTACCGCTCTGGCAAAACACTTGAAGAAGCGAAAGCAGCTTTAGTTGAAATGGCGGAAGAGTTTGCTTCGGTAGCGCCTATGCTAGAGATGCTAGAGAACTCTGAGCGCGGTATTATTCGTTAATACCAGGTGTGATTGATATAAAAAAGATCGCTACTTTTAAGGCGATCTTTTTTGTTTTAGGCGAGAAGGGAATTGGAAAACTATGGCACAGCAAGAAGCACAAACCAATAACTCAGGCTTTGTTTCCAACGAGCCACTGCGGGTAGGCATTGTTGTCGGAGAGCTCTCTGGCGATACGCTAGGCGAAGGTTTTATTAAAGCGATAAAAGCTCAGTACCCGAATGCAGAATTTGTTGGTATTGGCGGGCCAAAAATGAAAGCGCTAGGCTGTGAATCTTTGTTTGAGATGGAAGAGCTTGCCGTAATGGGCCTTGTTGAAGTACTTGGTCGCTTGCCTCGTCTGCTAAAAGTAAAAGCAGAGCTGGTTAAATATTTCACGCAGAATCCACCAGATGTGTTCGTAGGCATTGATGCCCCTGATTTTAATTTGAGATTAGAGCTAGACCTTAAGAACGCAGGTATAAAAACGGTTCATTACGTTAGCCCTTCAGTATGGGCATGGCGTCCAAAACGTATTTTTAAGATCGATAAAGCAACCGACCTAGTACTGGCGTTCCTACCATTTGAAAAAGCGTTCTACGATAAATATAACGTTGCCTGTGAGTTTGTGGGCCATACACTGGCAGATGCCATTCCACTCGAGCCAAATCAAGCGGAAGCACGAGAGCTGCTTGGCCTAGAGCAAGACAAGCAGTGGTTAGCGGTTCTACCGGGCAGTCGTGGTGGCGAAATGAAGCTTATCGCGCAACCGTTCATTGAAACCTGTAAACGTATCAAACAAAAGTACCCAGACATCGGTTTCGTGGTGGCAGCTGTTAATGAAACTCGCAAGCAACAGTTTACTGAGATTTGGAAGGCGACAGCACCAGAATTAGATTTTGTCATTGTGCAGGATACAGCTCGTAACGTGATCACTGCAGCGGACTCTGTACTATTGGCATCCGGCACGGTCGCTCTTGAGTGCATGCTGCTTAAGCGTCCAATGGTTGTAGGCTACAAGGTGAATAAGTTGACTGGCTACATTGTGAAGAAGCTGGCTATCACCGAGTTTGTGTCACTGCCGAATATTTTGGCAGGCGAAGAAATCGTTAAAGAGCACATATTGGCAGAGTGTCATCCAGATTTCTTATTTCCTTCGGTTGATAAGATGCTAGCTGCAGATAACAGTGCGCTGCTTGAACGCTTTACTGAAATGCATCACTGGATCCGTAAAGATGCTGACAAACAAGCCGCCAACGCGGTGCTGAAATTGATCGGTCGAGAGTTTGTTGAATCATAACGTGCTAGTTTCAAAGGCACGAGCTTAAAAGTTACAAAGAGAATTGTCATGGCAGTAAAAGAGAAAAAAGAGCTTCCACCTTTCGAATACCCTCAAGGCTACCAGCTATTTGCTGGCGTCGATGAAGTAGGGCGTGGGCCATTGGTTGGCGATGTAGTGACAGCTGCAGTTATCCTAGACCCGAATAATCCCATTGAAGGCTTGAACGACTCAAAGAAACTGTCTGAGAAAAAGCGCCTTGCTCTGCTTCCTGAAATTAAAGAGAAAGCATTGGCATGGTCTGTGGGCCGTTGTTCACCACAAGAAATTGATGAGTTGAACATCCTACAAGCGACTATGGTTGCGATGCAGCGCGCGATTGCAGGTTTGAGTGTTCAGCCTGATATGGCTTTGATTGATGGCAACCGTGTACCTGAATTGCCAATGGCCGGTATTGCAGTGGTTAAAGGTGACTTGCGCGTCGCTGAAATTAGTGCAGCATCTATTATCGCTAAAGTAGTTCGTGACCAAGAGATGGAAGAGCTTGATAAGCTTCATCCGGAGTTTGGTTTTGCTAAACACAAAGGTTACCCGACTAAGGCGCATTTCGAGGCAATTGAAAAGCACGGTGTTACCGAGCACTACCGTAAGAGCTTTAAGCCAGTAAAACGTATTTTAGGCATTGATTAAGTGCTACACAGATAAGCGTTCATCTTCGAATAAATTTGCTTACTTGCTGCAGAAAAAAATAGAATACACTCAGTTGTAATCCTAGGCCCTAGCCTAGAACTCAGGAAAAATAATGTCAGATCCAAAATTTGTTCACCTACGCGTACACAGTGACTTTTCTATGGTGGATGGCCTGTCTAAGGTGCCACCGTTAGTTAAGAAAGTCGCTGAAATGGGTATGCCCGCCCTAGCACTTACCGATTTCACTAACCTGTGTGGTTTGGTGAAGTTTTACGGTACTGCCCATGGGTGTGGGGTTAAGCCAATTATTGGTGCTGATTTCCTCATGCAATCTCCAGAATTTGGAGATGAACTGACGAAACTGACGGTGTTGGCGTCTGATAACAAAGGTTATAACAACCTTACCTTGCTGATTTCAAAAGCTTACTTGCGTGGTCACGTGCAACATCAGCCGGTGATCGACAAAGAGTGGTTAATCGAAAACGCTGAAGGATTGATCATCTTATCCGGCGCTAAAGAAGGTGAGATCGGTAAGGCATTGCTGAAAGGTAACCGTGATCTCGTCGCGAGCAGTGTCGAGTTTTACAAGACTCACTTCCCCGATCGCTTTTATTTAGAGTTGATTCGTACCGGACGTGCCGATGAAGAGTCTTACCTGCACTTTGCACTAGAACTTGCTGAGCAACAAGACTTACCGGTTGTAGCAACCAACGAAGTAGTGTTCTTAACTGAAGACTTGTTTGATGCCCATGAAATCCGTGTAGCGATCCATGATGGTTACACCATGGTCGATCCGCGTCGTCCAAAAAACTACAGCGCGCAACAGTATCTTCGTAGCGAAGAAGAGATGTGTGAACTGTTCTCCGATATCCCAGAAGCGCTTGAAAACAGCGTTGAGATTGCTAAGCGTTGTAACGTCACTGTTCGTCTTGGTGAGTACTTCCTCCCGAACTTCCCAACCGAAGGTTTAGCGATTGAAGACTTCTTGATTAAAAAATCAGAAGAAGGCCTTGAGCGTCGTTTAGCATTCCTTTTCCCTGATGAAAAAGAGCGAGCGGAGCGCCGCCCAGAATATGACGAGCGCCTAAAGGTTGAACTGGAAGTTGTTAACAACATGGGTTTCCCCGGCTACTTCTTGATCGTAATGGAGTTCATCCAGTGGTCTAAGGATAACGATGTGCCAGTAGGCCCAGGTCGTGGTTCGGGTGCTGGTTCATTGGTGGCGTACGCGTTGGATATCACCGATCTTGATCCACTTGAATACGATCTACTGTTCGAACGCTTCTTGAACCCAGAACGTGTCTCGATGCCCGATTTCGATATCGACTTCTGTATGGATAAGCGTGACCAAGTAATTGATCACGTTGCTGAAATGTATGGTCGTGATGCGGTATCTCAGATCATCACCTTTGGTACCATGGCAGCAAAAGCGGTAATTCGTGACGTAGGCCGTGTACTTGGCCACCCGTTTGGCTTCGTGGACCGTATTTCTAAGCTTGTACCGCCAGATCCGGGGATGACACTAGAGAAAGCCTTCCTTGCTGAACCTGCATTACCAGAGCTTTACGATGGCGATGAGGAAGTTCGTGAACTGATCGATAAGTGTCGCATCCTTGAAGGTTGTACGCGAAACGCCGGTAAACACGCAGGTGGTGTTGTAATCTCACCAACTACGATCACGGACTTCGCACCTATCTATGCCGATGCTGAAGGTAATTTCCCAGTAACGCAATTCGATAAGAATGACGTTGAAACCGCTGGTTTGGTTAAGTTTGACTTCTTGGGTCTACGTACTCTGACTATCATCGACTGGGCGTTGGGCCTAGTAAACCCACGCTTAAAGAAGGAAGGCAAAGAGCCGGTTCGTATTGAATCGATCCCTCTGGATGACCAAGCGTCGTTCAACCTATTACAAAACTCTGAAACCACTGCGGTATTCCAGTTGGAATCACGTGGTATGAAAGACCTGATCAAACGTCTTCAGCCTGACTGTTTTGAAGATATCATCGCATTGGTAGCCTTGTTTCGTCCTGGCCCGCTGCAATCAGGCATGGTTGATAACTTTATCGACCGTAAGCACGGTCGAGAAGCGGTCTCTTACCCAGATGAAACATGGCAACATGAATCGCTAAAAGATACGCTAGAGCCGACTTACGGCATCATCCTGTACCAAGAACAGGTAATGCAGATCGCACAGATACTCGCGGGTTACACGCTGGGTGGCGCGGATATGCTGCGTCGTGCGATGGGTAAGAAAAAGCCAGAAGAGATGGCTAAACAGCGTGGTACCTTCAAAGAAGGTGCGGAAGCCAACGGTGTTGATGGCGAACTTGCCATGAAGATCTTTGACTTGGTAGAAAAGTTTGCGGGTTACGGTTTTAACAAATCGCACTCAGCCGCTTACGCTCTGGTTTCTTACCAAACACTTTGGCTGAAAACACACTACCCAGCAGAGTTTATGGCCGCGGTAATGACGGCGGATATGGATAACACCGAGAAGGTTATCGGCCTTGTTGATGAGTGTTTCCGCATGAAGCTCAAACTGCTGCCGCCTGATATCAACTCGGGCCTCTACCGATTCAATGTTGATGACGATGGTGCGATTGTTTATGGCATCGGTGCGATCAAAGGGGTAGGTGAAGGACCGATTGAAGCGATCATTGAGGCGCGAAACAAGGGCGGTTACTTTAAAGATTTATTCGATTTCTGTGCGCGTATTGATTTAAAGAAAGTTAACAAGCGTGTTATCGAAAAGTTGATTCTATCGGGTGCGTTAGATAGATTAGGCCCTCACCGTGCAGCGATGATGGCTTCATTGGCTGATGCGGTTAAAGCGGCAAGCCAATATCACCATGCCGAGTCCTTTGGGCAATCCGATATGTTTGGTGTATTGACGGATGCTCCGGAAGAAGTCGAGCACAAGTACACCCAAGTACCGAGATGGCCTGAAAAGGTTTGGCTCGAAGGTGAACGTGAAACGCTAGGTTTATACCTGACGGGCCACCCAGTTAACGCTTACATCAAAGAGTTAGCGAAATACACTAGCTGCCGTTTGAAAGACGCGACGCCAACACGCCGTGATCAATCATTAACCATTGCCGGTCTGGTGATTGCGGCACGGGTTATGACTACCAAGCGCGGTACTCGAATTGGTTTGATGACCATTGACGATCGATCTGGGCGTATGGAAGTGATGTTGTTCTCAGATGCGCTCGATCGTTACGCAGAATTGCTCGAAAAAGACAAAATTGTGGTCGTTTCTGGACAGGTCAGCTTTGATGACTTCAACGGTGGGCTTAAAATGTCCGCGCGCGAGGTCATGGACTTAGGAAGCGCCCGTGAAAAATATGCTCGTGGGGTATCGATATCTATCGATGAATCCCAAATTAATGGTCAATTTTTTGAACGATTTAGTCAAATCTTAGAACCTTATAGAGCCGGAACGGTCCCAGTCAATGTATACTACCAGCGTGCCGACGCTAGAGCGCGGTTAACATTGGGCACAGAATGGCGCGTGACGCCAAGTGATACATTACTAGACGAATTAAAACAGCTGCTTGGAAATAGCCAAGTAGAACTCGAATTTAACTAAAATTTAGCTTCGCAAATGCGGAGCTGAATCAACAAGGATTCATAGATGAGCCTGAACTTTCTAGAATTTGAAAAGCCTATCGCTGAACTTGAAGCAAAAATCGAAGCGCTACGTGACGTTTCGCGTCACGGTGGTGACACAGCGGTAGATCTAGACAAAGAAATCGAACAACTAGAGAAAAAAAGCTTAGAGCTTAAACAGAAAATCTTTAGCGACTTAGGTGCATGGCAGGTAGCTCAACTTGCTCGTCACCCACAACGTCCTTACACAAAAGATTACCTGGAGCATGCATTCACAGAATTTGAAGAGATGGCGGGCGATCGCGCTTACGCTGATGACAAAGCAATTGTGGGTGGTATGGCTCGTCTAAATGGCCGTCCTGTTATGGTTATTGGTCACCAGAAAGGTCGCGAAACTAAAGAGAAAGTGATTCGTAACTTTGGTATGCCAAAGCCAGAGGGTTACCGTAAGGCACTTCGCCTAATGGAAACCGCTGAGCGTTTCAACATGCCTATCATTACTTTCATCGATACGGCTGGTGCATACCCAGGTGTAGGCGCTGAAGAACGTGGCCAATCTGAAGCTATCGCTAAAAACCTTAAGGTTATGGCAGGTCTTTCTGTTCCTGTTATCTGTAACGTTGTGGGTGAAGGCGGTTCTGGTGGTGCACTAGCGATTGGTGTTGGTGACTACGTGAACATGCTTCAGTACTCTACGTACTCAGTAATCTCTCCAGAAGGTTGTGCTTCAATCCTATGGCGCGATTCAGATAAAGCACCACAAGCGGCTGAAGCGATGGGCCTAATTGCTCCTCGTCTTAAAGAGCTTGAGCTTATCGACGAGATCATCCCTGAGCCGCTAGGTGGCGCACACCGTGATCCAGTGCAAACCGCTCAGAACATGAAAGACATGCTAGTGAAACAGCTAGAAGAGCTAGAGCAGTTTGATAACGAAACGCTTCTTGAGCGTCGTTACCAGCGTCTAATGAGCTACGGTTACTGCTGATAAGCTGCCTTATTCGAAGGCGGACTTTATGTAACAAGATGATGAAAGGGTTGGACTCAGTGCCAACCCTTTTTTATTATTTAAATATTACCTTTCAAACACCTTCTTGGTTCATTAAGCCTCATGACTCACTTAATCGAAACGTTTACCTCTGTATTTGACCAAAGCGCAATTAAGCCTCACCGGCTGGTGGTTGCCTTTAGTGGTGGGGTTGATTCACGTGTGTTGTTGGAGTTGGCTGCGCAATACACTAAAACTCATGAAATCGATTGTCAGGCGATCCATGTTCATCATGGCTTAAGTGAGAATGCCGATCATTGGGCAGAGCAATGCCAAGCGTGGTGCGATGCTTTGTCTATTCCATTAGCTATTGAGCGAGTAACGTTGGATGTTAACAATGGTGAAAGCATAGAAAAGCTCGCCCGAGATGCACGTTACCAAGCTTTTGAAAAACATATCAGGCAAGGGGATGTACTGGTTACTGGTCAACACATCGACGATCAAGTCGAGACTTTTCTATTAGCGTTAAAGCGCGGTAGTGGTCCTAAAGGGCTGTCTTCTATGGCGAAAGTGATGCCATTTTCAGATTCTTATATTGTTCGTCCTATGCTGTCAGTGAGCAGAACAGAGATTGAAGCGCACGCTCGCCGCATGGGGTTAACTTGGGTCGAAGATGAAAGTAATCAGGATGTGCGTTTCGACCGTAACTTTATTCGCCACCAAGTGACTCCGGTGCTAACTGAGCGTTGGCCTAGTTTTCGAGAGTCGGTCAGTCGCAGCGCCCAGCTCTGTGCCGAGCAAGAGATGTTGCTCGATGAGTTGCTTGAATCACACTTTCAGCACGCTTTGGGAGATAGCCAGAGCTTAAGCATTGAGGCGTTATCTCAACAATCGGCTTTACTAAGAGCACGCTTGTTGAGAATGTGGTCAGGTTATTGCCAGCAAGCGATGCCGAGCCAAAAGCAACTTCAGCTTATCTGGGATGAAGTGGCGTGTGCTCAGGCGGATGCCAACCCTAAATTGGTGTTAAACGGTGTTGAAGTGAGGCGTTTTAACCATAAGCTTTACTTGGTACAAGAGTCTAAAGACGTATCGCTCTGGCAAGGTGATATTACTATTGGTGAACCCTTGGCTTTGCCTGATGGCTTAGGAGAAGTCAGCTTAACTGCGTGCAGCTCTGAGTGTAAACCTAACAGCTACTCGCAAGCATTTAGCTTACCGAACAATAACGAGACATTACGGGTGACTTTTAATCCTGAAGGGTTGTCAGCTCACCCTGTTGGGCGCGGGCATAGCAGAAAGCTAAAGAAACTCTTTCAAGAGTACCAAGTACCTAGCTGGTTACGACGCAGAACGCCAATATTAATGGATGGCGAGCGAGTGATCGCTGTTTTAGGCTTATTCGTAGATAAAAACTACGAAGGTCAAGATTGTGAAGCGCTTTGGAGCAAGTAGAAAAAGTTTGTGTCACAATTCACCGTCACTTTAATAAAAATAATTAATGGAATATGCAATGAAGAAAATTACACTAGGATTAGTTCTTGGACTTGGACTATTGAGTGGTAACGCTCTGGCAGGTGATGTTGCTGCAGGACAAGCAAAAGCAGCAATCTGTGCAGCATGTCATGGCGCTGATGGTATCGCAGTGATTCCGGGTTACCCAAACCTTAAAGGTCAAAACGAGCAATACATTGCTTCATCAATTAACGCATATAAGAACGGCCAGCGCACCGGCGGTTTGGCTGCTGTAATGCAAGCTCAAGCTTCAATGCTGAGTGATGAAGATATTGCTAATCTAGCTGCTTACTACGCAAGCCTTAAGTAAAACCCTCTTAAAGCGCTGATTAAACAAGATGATAAATTTCGAGCCAGAGCCTCAAACCTCTGGCTTTTTTCATTGAATGTTTACTATAGCTATCCGATAATGAGCCATTCGCACAGTTTAAGGGATGAACATGAAAAAGATTGAAGCCATTATTAAGCCATTCAAACTTGATGATGTACGTGAAGCGCTTGCAGAAGTAGGCATTACGGGTATGACAGTATCTGAAGTTAAAGGTTTCGGACGCCAAAAAGGTCATACTGAGCTATACCGCGGCGCAGAGTACATGGTCGACTTTTTGCCTAAAGTTAAGTTAGAGATTGTTGTTACTGACGACGTCGCTGACCAGTGCGTTGATACCATTATTGAGACGGCTCAAACTGGTAAAATTGGCGATGGTAAGATCTTCATTACTGACGTTGAACGTGTGGTACGTATTCGTACTGGCGAAGAAGACGAAGACGCCGTATAAAAAAACTATTACCCTAAAAGGAGCGTTTATCGCTCCTTTTTCATTTCTGGTAGGGTGTTGTATGTTCAAGAAAACCATCATAGTTATCACGCTGTTGATAACACTTGCCGTCGTAAGTTTTCACTTTATTTTTGTTATCCCGAATAAACCAAATCTAATCACGTCTTCTCCAAATACCAGCAATGACATCTACAGTTGCTACCAAAACTCTGAACCTAAAGCGCTGGATGTGTCTGACGGCTTAAGTCTCACCGTGTGGAATGTTTATAAGCAAAACCGTAGTCATTGGCAGACGGAACTCAATAAGCTGACAGCGGGAAGCGATTTAGTACTGCTACAAGAAGCGAGCATGACGGATGGACTTCGTCAGTGGGTAACGAGTGGTCAATGGGGAAGTACTCGAGTAAATGCGTTTGAGGCATTTGAAAAAAGTGCTGGTGTGCTCAACCTCGCGACTCATTTGCCTATCGAGGCTTGCGCTTATACTCATGAAGAGCCTTGGCTGCAGTTGCCTAAGTCTGCTCTGTGGTCCCGTTACAAGTTGAGTAATGGTGAAGAGTTGGCGGTGATCAACATCCACGCCGTAAACTTTACCTTTGGTACGGAAGATTATGAAGCTCAGCTTAAGAGTTTGACTAACAACCTACAAAAGTACCGTGGACCAGTTATTTTTGCTGGAGACTTTAACAGCTGGAGTGAGGCTCGCTTTACCGTATTAAAAGAAGCATTGGAAAAGGTAGGTTTGGCTGAGGTCGCTTTTAACCCTGATAATCGTACTCAGTTCATTACGGGGCTAGTGCTAGACCATGTGTTTTATCGTGGGCTAGAGGTAGAAAAAGCAAAAGCGCTCATAACGGACGCTTCTGATCATAATCCAATGTTAGTCACTTTTAAGGCTAAATAGCGTAAAGATAAGACTCAGTAACGGTTATCTACGAAACTAAAATGTAGATAGCCCAGATTAGGTAATAGCCAATCCACGGCAAGCCTGAAATTACTAGTGCTTGCCCACGCTCAAACTCTGTCCACGTTAATACAGCAGCGTAACCAAGTACGATGTACCAAGGCAGTAGCAGTGGTAATGAGCTAGCAAATTGTGACCAATCACTAGTAAGCGGTAACTTGATTAAGCCGTTTAAGCTGTTTAAGTCGGCGGCGTAGTTCATCACATGACCGTGCTTTAGGATTAGACTTGCGTAGCTCGCAATATCACCTAAAACTGCTGGGAAGATGATAACCGATGCTGCTGCAAACCATCGCCAAAAGCTATGCTGATGTTGACTAGGTTTGGTTGCAAGGTTAAACCAAAATGCCAACAGAACGATAGTGAGCGTGCGGCTAAACACATCGCTGATGATTTCACTGGCGAGTAGGGTATTACTATCAAGTAACGCCAACTGGTCTGGGTTTGTTTGAGCCAACTGCTTAGATAGCTCTGCACTTAACCAAGCAAAATCCACGTTCGAAAAATAAGCACCCCAAAATAAAAATGGGCTGAGCATTAATACGACGTAGGGTTGCCATCCCCAAGCACTTCGCTGATAAAGCGCTAAGAAACAAGCTGTTGGTGAACGGAATATATCCAACAGCATGACGAGTGGGTTACTTGACGGGTTCATACACTTACCTTAGTTACATCAACATACAGCTTGAGTTTTTGTCCTGGCTGTAAGTATTTCTTGTTCTGCAAAGTGTTCCATTTTACAACATCTGAACTTTTTACCTTGAACTTTGATGCAATACCGCTGACTGTGTCACCTGATCTTACGTTATAGAAGATAGTGCGAATGATGGCACCGTCAGAACCGTTCTTCCAAATGACCAACTCTTGACCAACTCGTAACGTGTCGCGTGGGCCCATACCGTTCCACTTCGCTAGTGACTGGTGAGATACCTTATTAGCACGCGCAATGGTCCATAAGCTGTCACCACTTTTTACTTTGTGGGTTAGCTTATATTGACCGCGACTCTTCGACTGCGTGCTTGCTAGACGGTTTGAAGCGCTGAGTGCGTAAGTCTTATCATCTTTAGTCGAAGTCGGGATCAGTAGGTGTTGACCAATACGAATATTGTTGTTGGTTAAACCGTTTGCAGAGCGAATCACTTTGCTAGTGGTGTTGTATTTGCTTGCCAGTACGCTAATGCTGTCACCCGACTGAACCTTGTAACGTACTAGCTTCATGCCTTTGCCTTTGTTGGCTGTGACTTCTTTGTTGAACTTTTCAACTGAGTCTAGGGGAAGCAGTAATTGTTGGTGTTTTTCTGGTGCCGTCGCCCACTGGTTGTAGGCAGGGTTGTAGCTTTGCAGCTCTTTTACTGGAATGCCTGCGTAGTTCGCAGCAATAGCTAAATCCAGTTGTTCTTCTGGGTTAACTAGAGTCAGTACTGGTTTGTTTGGAATGGCAGGAATATCAATGCCGTACTTTTCTTGGTTGGCAATTACGTCTGCCAGTGCCAGTAGTTTAGGTACGTAGCTACTGGTCTCTTTCGGCAGGTCTAGTGAGAAGAAGTCGATTGGTTTGCCAAGCTTCTTATTCTTACGGATTGCGCTGTTCACACGACCACCGCCACTGTTATAGGCAGCGATTGCGTGTTGCCAGTCGCCATCAAAACGTCTGTTTAGGTCGGTTAGAAAATCTAACGCAGCATCGGTTGAAGCGGCAACATCTCGGCGGCCGTCGTACCAGAAGTTCTGCTCAAGCCCGTAGTCTTTACCCGTGCCAGCGAGGAATTGCCATAGGCCAGCAGCACTGCCGTGAGAGTAGGCAAATGCGTCGAATGAGCTTTCAACAACCGGCAGCAGTGCCAGTTCTAAAGGTAGGTCTCTTTCTTCAATTTTGGTGGTGATCAAGTAGAGGAAAGGTTCAGCTCGCTTGGAGACGGTTTTTAGATGACTAGGGTGT
Source organism: Vibrio sp. Makdt (assembly GCF_027587015.1). Classification (NCBI taxonomy): domain Bacteria; kingdom Pseudomonadati; phylum Pseudomonadota; class Gammaproteobacteria; order Vibrionales; family Vibrionaceae; genus Vibrio; species Vibrio sp. Makdt. The sequence goes on along the minus strand of NZ_JAPPTH010000004.1, from coordinate 29,923 downwards.
TTTAGATACCAAGTTCGGTAGTAGTCGACCTTCTTTTGGTCTGGTACTTCCATTTCAAGTTGCATCGCAATACGTTTCCAAACATCTTCTTGTGTTTGTGGAGTGACGACAGGTGCTTCAACTTTTTGTTCTTCTTTGGTCGCTTCAGGTGAAACGTTCGCTTGAGAAACTTCTGTAGGAGATGTGTTGGTTTGCTCGGAAGCTTGGTCTGGATTCTCTGACTGAGTTAATTGGCAACCAGATAGTAGTAATACCAAAGCCCAGCTGTACTTAACTCGCATGTTACAGCCTTTTTAATAAACGGCCGATGATAATACTTGCCACCCCCTATAAGTGACAAGTCTGTATTTGTTAAAATTCGTTCTTCCACGCACGTAAAGCGGTAAATACCGACAAAGGATCGGTCTGTTCAGTGCGATTAGATACTGATTTCACTACACTTGGCTCGGTATAGCGCAAGAAAGGGTTCACAAACTTCTCTTGTCTCAAATTTGTGGGGATGGTCGACTTATTTTGTGCGCGAAGTCGATTCACTTGGTCGCGATATTGCTGCAAATGTTGGTTATCTGGCTCAACTGCAAGCGCGAAAGCGATATTGGCTGCTGTGTACTCATGTGCACAATAGACCTCGGTTTCTTGAGGAAGCGCCGTAATCTTATTTAATGCATCAAACATCTGTTGCGGAGTGCCTTCCATGATGCGACCACAGCCCGCTGAGAACAGTACATCGCCACAGAATAGCTTTGCATCACCAACGTAACCGATATGGCCCGCCGTGTGCCCACTAAGCCCAAGCACTAAGAATACTTCGCCGAATAGCTCCAGTTGGTCTCCATCATCCACTGGGTGTGTCAATGTTGGGATAGGCTCATTCTTAGGGCCTACAACATCAACACCTGGAAATTGTCTAACTAACTCTGGAACGCCACCAATGTGATCGTGGTGGTGGTGCGTAATCAAGATTGCATCTAAAGTTAGCTCATGGTGTGCTAAGTACTCTAATACTGGAGCTGCATCGCCGGGGTCGACGACAGCACAACGGCGATCGCTATTTTCAATCAGCCAGATGTAATTGTCGTTAAATGCAGGTATGCTTTTGATATGTAACATTATTGGTTCTCCAGTCACTTTCAGTGCGACAGAATAAGTGAGACAGATTATTGATGAAGCCAGCACGTAGCAGAAAGAAGTTTGAGCGTCCTTACACTTGGGCACAATTGCACAATGGGGACTGGTTGAGAGAATCAATTCAAACTCGACTAGATGAGTGGTGCCCAAAGTTATTTGGTTACCATATGCTCAAGCTCGGCGGTCTCAGCTGTGAGATTTCTAGCTGCACATGCAACATTCAACATCAAGTAAACCTAGATATCCAGAACCCATTACATAATGTGATAGCGGATGGCTATAATTTACCCTTTTTGGAGAAAAGTTTTGATGTTGTGGTACTGAGTCATCAATTAGATTATAGCAATGACCCACATCGGTTATTAAGAGAAGTCGACCGAGTGATGATGGACGATGGCTACATTATAATCACCGGCTTTAACCCATTCAGTGTCACAGGGCTTGCCAGTTTGATGCCTTGGCGTAAGAACAGTTTACCGTGGAGTGGGCGAATGTATACGCCAAGTCGTGTAAAAGACTGGTTGGGTGTATTGAATTATGAAGTGATTCATTGTGATACCTATGCATTGTTCCCGATGAGTAAGTATCAAGCGATGTGGACCTGGCTTGAGAACGCGTTAGGCGGCTGTGCCTCATTTGCTGGAAGCCAATACTTTATTGTCGCTCGCAAGCGCACCTATCCATTGAAACCGATTAAGCCACACTGGCACCTTAAACGACGCTTCTCTCCAGTCGGTGCAAGCTTTAGAACAGATACTCGCTGTACGTTGCATTCCATTCGTGCGCTGCGCCCGCTAAAAACAGAAAAAGCCGACTCGTAGTCGGCTTTTTGCTATCGGATATCTTTATCCGTTCCCAATATTAGCTTGGCTGATAGCCTGTGTCTTCTTGGGTTGGGTTTTCGGCAGCGGTACGCGCCAGCTCATCACACATTTCATTTTCTCGGTGACCTGCGTGTCCTTTCACCCAGCGCCAATCGACAGTGTGGCGTGCTGTCTCTTTATCGAGTTTTTGCCAAAGATCAGCGTTTTTTACCGGTTTTTTGTCCGCGGTTTTCCAGTCACGCTTTTTCCAGTTATGTATCCACTGAGTGATGCCTTGACGAACGTATTGGCTGTCGGTAGTGAGAATCACAGAACACGGCTCTTTTAGGGTTTGCAGTGCAACAACAGCAGCGAGCATTTCCATGCGGTTGTTGGTCGTTAGGGTGTAGCCTTGCGCGAGCGTCTTCTCTACTTTCTTGTAGCGAAGTACGATGCCGTAGCCGCCAGGCCCTGGATTGCCTAAACAAGAACCATCAGTGAAAATTTCAACTTGTTTCGTCATGATTTGATACTATTACCTCAAGCACATTATCGGCATAGTCTGACACAGTTATCCTTATGAATACCAGTAGCACTCCAGAACAAACCGCGAACGAAAAAAACAGTTCGAATGAAAACAAGCGTATCGTCGTACTCGATACCGAAACAACCGGTATGAATACCGAAGGTGGTCCTCACTACATGGGTCACCGCATCGTTGAGATCGGTGCCGTAGAGATCATCAACCGTAAGTTAACTGGACGCCACTTCCACGTTTACATCAAGCCAGATCGTGCGATTCAAGAAGAGGCGATTGGCGTTCACGGTATTACTGATGAATTCTTGGTTGATAAGCCGGAATATCAAGACATCCACAAAGAGTTTCTCGACTTCATCAAAGGCGCTGAGCTGGTGGCTCACAACGCGCCCTTCGATACCGGCTTCATGGACTACGAGTTTGAGAAACTGGACCCTACTATCGGTAAGACAGACGATTACTGTAAAGTTACCGATACCCTGGACATGGCGAAAAAGATATTCCCGGGTAAAAGAAACAACCTAGATATCTTATGTGAACGTTATGGCATCGATAACTCGCACCGTACCCTTCACGGCGCTTTGCTCGATGCGGAGATCCTAGCCGACGTCTACTTATTGATGACGGGTGGACAAACGTCACTGCAATTTAATGCTGGTCAGCAAGAAGGCGGTATAGAAAGTATCCGAAGAGTAGAAAGTGGTCGAAAATCCCTAAAGGTTTTACGAGCAACGGCCGATGAAGTAGAAGCGCATCAAAGTCGTTTAGATCTCGTCGAGAAAAGCGGAAGCTGCCTCTGGCGTCAGTAGGGAGAAAGTATGTTAAGGGTATTGGCCACCGGTTGTTTGCTGCTGTTAAGCTTTAGCTTGCACGCGGCAACAGAATCCGTAATGAGTTTATTGGACAACCGATTCCGAGTTGATCCCAGCATAGAACAAATTACCTTTATAATTTATCGAGCCGATAACTCTAAACCTGTCGTCTTAGTTCGCCCTGACGGCAAGAAATACTACTCTTGGCGTAACGCTGATAATGTCCGTTGGTATGAAGAATCCTCAATGGACATTGTCTCTATTGATAAGCCGATGCCAGGTCCATGGCAAGCGGTTGGCAAGGTCTCTCCTAAGAACAATATTAAGCTACTGTCTCATCTTGTTTTGGATGCGAATGAATTCCCAGACAAGCTGTACCAGACAGAGCGTATTAAATTCACTGCCCGTCTCACCTCTGATGGTAAGCCCTTGGTGCTGCGTGATTTCCTTGATCGTGTGAAGCTCAAGGTGACGTTTACTAAATTTGTCGAAAACGAAGAATCTTTAGTGAGAGAAGCGCGCCCAGTCCCAGTTGTGATGGGTGAATTTGCTGACGATGGTGTTGATCTTGATGAAAAAGCAGGGGACGGCGTCTTCACTGTATCGTTACCTATCGATATAGAGCCGGGCAAATACCGCGCGCGCATCACTTCCGGCAATGGCGTGTTTTTACGAGCGCAAGAACAAGAAGTTTTGGTTTATCCGACACCTATCACCACCACCTTTATCCAGTCTCGCAAAGATGGCTTACCTCATACTATCGTGGTCTCTGGCGAGCAGGGAATGATAGAGCCGAGTTCGTTAGCGGTGCACGTTGAGCATAAAGCACCAGATGAATACGTGATGTATAAGCAAGGGCAAGCGGATGTCGATGCGATGAAGGTGCCTTTGGAGATCCCTTATAATGGTGAACTTGGGATTTATAACTGGTCTGGAATGGTTTATGCCACCGATGCTTCTAGCCAGCGACCATTGACGTTCCCTATTTCAGAGCACTCTTACAGTGTGGTTCAAGATATTGATTTAGCCGAATCCCGCCGCCTGCAAGAAGAAGCGTTAGCCGAGCAAAAGCGTATCGCTACTGAGATGATGATACTCAAGAAGCGAGAAGAAGACAGACAACGCAGTATGATTATTATTGGGGTAGGTAACGTGGTTGCTATTCTATTGGGGCTACTGATTTGGTTTGTGGTTCGTAAAGTGACTGCCAAGAAGAGAGCTCAACCAGAGATGCAACTTAAGGCTCCTAAGTAACCATCTGCATGATTGAGTTATTTTGAGAGAGCTATTCAATCTCGCACTCGGAACATGTGACAGTTCATCATATCTAGAATTAAAAAACGGGACTCATAGGAGTCCCGTTTTGTTTTTATAGCTAAATCTAGGCTACGTTATCAATCGATTGGCCTGGATACTGGGGCTTTGCTGCTAGTTCCTCTGGCGAGAAGTCATCAACGTTGATGGTGTACAGTCGATGTTGCTCTGCACTTTCCAACAATGCTGCTTCTTGCTCAGTCAAAATGCCTTTCTCAAGGCCTAATTGAGCGACCAAATCAAGTCGTAGGAAGGCACGTTTTTGATGCGTCTCTTTGCAGACTTTGTCGAACAGCGGCTCAGCTTGAAGAATGACTTCCAGTGCTTTTTCAATCTTACCTACCGCGTTGTATTGAGTGTCCGCTAAGTATTGGCCACGGCCGATACGTGAGCGTGTTTCACTCGGTGTTTGTAGAATGTGTGCTACTTGGCTATCCAGTTTGTCGTTTGGTGCGCGGCGAATGCGGCCAAATGGCATCAACACAACGCGCAGCAGGCGACCAACTACAGGGTTAGGGAAGTTAGCTAAGAACTCATCAATTGCCACTTCAGTTTGACGTAAGCAGTCTTGCATACCCCAGTGTACTAGCGGTAGATCTTCTACGTTGCTACCTTCGCTTTCAAAGCGTTTTAGTGTTGCAGAGCCAAGGTAAAGTTGACTCAGGATATCACCTAGACGAGCAGATAGACGCTCTCTGCGTTTTAGTGAGCCGCCTAGCACTGCCATTGAGATGTCAGACAGTAGCGCTAGGTTAGCACTGTAACGGTTCAGTTGTTGGTAATAGCGTTTTGTCTGCTTATCTGTGCTATTTTCTGGTGTTGGTGTGTCCGAACCTCGGCCATCAGTTAAACCAAACCACAAACTACGAACTAGGTTACTTAGCGTAAAGCTAACATGGCCCGCTAATGCTGAGTCAAACTTATCAAGAGCATCGCTGCTTTCAGAGTAAGCCGCTTCCATTTCATTAAGTACGTAAGGGTGACAACGAATTGCACCTTGACCATAGATGATCATCGAACGAGTCAGAATATTTGCACCCTCAACGGTAATCGCAATCGGAGAGCCTTGGTAGCCACGAGCTAGGAAGTTCGATGGACCTAAGCAAATACCTTTACCACCTACGATGTCCATTGCATCGATGATGCTGCGTTGACCACGGTGCGTACAGTGATACTTAACGATTGCAGAGATAACCGAAGGTTTTTCACCAAGGTCAATACCAGCAACGGTCAGGTTACTTGCTGCATCCATGACATAAGCATTACCACCTAGTCGTGCTAGTGGCTCTTCAACCCCTTCCATGCGACCAATTGGTTGTTTGAATTGGCGACGGATACGAGCGTAAGCGCCCGTCGCAAGTGCCGCTGTTTTGATACCACCCGTTGAGTTTGATGGCAGGGTGATACCACGGCCAACTGACAGACATTCAACCAGCATTCTCCAACCTTGGCCTGCCATTTTCTGACCACCAATAATGAAATCAATAGGAACGAAAATATCGTTACCTTGAGTTGGACCATTTTGGAAAGGAACGTTAAGCGGGAAGTGGCGGTTACCAATCTCCACACCTTTCAAATCGGTTGGGATAAGGGCACATGTGATGCCAAGGTCTTGTTGGTCACCCAGTAAGCCGTCTGGGTCACGTAGTTTAAAGGCTAAGCCAAGTACGGTCGCAACTGGTGCGAGAGTGATGTAGCGCTTGTTCCAAGTTAGGCGCATCCCTAGAACTTCTTCACCTTGCCATTCGCCTTTACATACCACACCGTAGTCTGGGATAGAGCCAGCATCAGAGCCTGCCTCTGGGCTAGTTAGGGCAAAACAAGGGATCTCTTTACCTTCTGCCAAGCGTGGAAGGTAGTGGTTTCTTTGTTCTTCTGTACCGTAGTGTTGCAACAGCTCACCTGGGCCTAACGAGTTAGGTACACCAACCGTTGATGACAGCACGCTGGAAACGCCCGTTAGCTTCTGTAGAACGAGAGATTGAGCGTAAGCTGAGAATTCTAAACCGCCGTATTTTTTCTTGATGATCATGGCGAAGAACTTATGGTCTTTCAGGTATTGCCACACTTCGGGCGGTAAATCTGCAAGCTCATGGGTGACTTGGTAATCATTGACCATTTCACACACTGTGTTTACCGGGCCGTCTAGGAACGCTTGTTCTGCTTCAGACAGTTTTGGATCAGCGATGTTTTGTAGCTTTTTCCATTCAGGCTTGCCTTTAAATAACTCTGCTTCCCACCAAACGGTGCCGGCTTCCAGTGCTTCTTTTTCTGTCTGAGACATTGCCGGTAGTACTTTCTTAAATACAGAAAGCGCTTTTTGGCTGATGAGAGTTTGACGAATGGCTGGCACAGCAAAAATAGCAACCGCTAATAGGTAACAAAGCCAGCCAGTAACCGCTACGTCGCCGAATAGCGTTAAAGCCACCATCGTTCCAGTTAATGCGATTAATGCGCGTACCAAGCTAACTCTGTGGTAGAGACAGACACCTAAGATAGCTGTCATGCCGAGTAGGGAGAGCAATATGTTCATGATCGATTTCCTTTTCAGAGATCACTTATTGTTATTAAGTTTTAGGTAAGAGGTCTAACCAGTCAAGTGTAAACAAAATATTAAATATTTGTAAAACTCAAAGTTGGGTAAAAAGTGATCTGAGTAGAGTTAAAGTTCTAATTGTGAGAGGTTGGTGGCGATTATTTGGACGAATCGGCGATGACTGACTAATTAAGGTGGCAATCTTTGGGCTTAAGTGTCGACACTATTTCATGTTTGTGGGTAAACTCAGTTATAAAGAGGGTGAAACCCTCAATTCTCATTTCGCGCACGCTAAGTCGCGACATAAAAATAAGAGATAAGCCTTATGTACCAAGACCTAATCAAAAGTGAATTGAACGAAGCTGCTGAGGTTCTTAACAAGTTCTTGAGTGACGACCATAATATTGCTCAAATTGAAGCAGCGGCAAAATTGATTGCTGACTCATTCAAACAGGAAGGTAAAGTGCTTTCTTGTGGTAACGGTGGATCACACTGTGATGCAATGCACTTCGCAGAAGAGCTGACAGGCCGATACCGTGAAAACCGCCCAGGCTACGCAGGTATTGCGATTTCAGACCCTAGCCACTTATCTTGTGTAAGTAATGACTTCGGCTACGACCACGTATTTTCTCGTTATGTAGAAGCGGTAGGCCGTAAAGGCGATGTGTTGTTTGGTTTATCAACTTCAGGTAACTCAGGCAACATCCTAAAAGCCATTGAAGCAGCTCAAGCGAAAGGCATGAAAACCATCGCACTGACCGGTAAAGACGGCGGTAAAATGGCAGGCTGTGCGGATATCGAAATCCGAGTACCACACTTTGGTTACGCAGACCGTATCCAAGAGATTCACATTAAGATCATCCATATTGTGATTCAGCTTGTCGAAAAAGAGATGGAATAACAGTTTTACAGACATTTGGAGCCTAGGTTTTTGGCTCTGTTGGTTTTAATAGGGAGTAGATTAAACCATGTGTGAATTGCTCGGTATGAGCGCGAATGTGCCAACGGATATTTGTTTTAGTTTTACTGGTCTTATGCAGCGTGGGGGCAACACTGGCCCACACCGCGATGGCTGGGGAATTACCTTCTATGAGGGTAAGGGTTTTCGTACTTTTAAAGATCCTAACCCTAGCTGTGAATCTAAGATCGCAGAGTTGGTTCAAAACTACCCCATTAAAAGCCAAGCTGTTGTCAGCCATATTCGTCAAGCCAACCGTGGTGGTGTGAATCTAGAAAATACACACCCTTTTACTCGTGAGCTCTGGGGAAGGTATTGGACCTTTGCTCATAACGGCCAGTTATCTGATTACGATGATCTTGTTAGCGGCCGCTTTAGACCTGTTGGTGAAACAGATAGCGAGCTTTCGTTCTGTTGGCTGCTGAAGCAACTTGAAGAGCGTTTTCCTGAGCCGCCACAAGATATGGAAGGGATGTTCCGCTTCGTTGCTGAGTGTTGCGATAAGCTGAGAGAGAAAGGCGTTTTCAATATGTTGCTGAGCGATGGTGAGTACGTAATGACATACTGTACTAACCATTTATATTGGATAACGAGACGTGCGCCTTTTGGTAATGCAAGCTTAATCGACGAAGATGTTGAGATTAACTTCCAAGAAGAAACCACACCGAATGATGTGGTGACGGTGGTGGCGACTCAACCGCTTACCGCCAACGAAGAGTGGTTTAGAATGAAGCCTGGTGAATACGCGCTGTTTCATTCCGGTGAACTGATTGGCAACAATCACAAAGAGTTGGAAGATGTTGCTTATGCGCCTAAAAAGGTCGCGAGCCAAGCGCCTACTGAACCATTGAGCTAAACGTCTCGTTACTTGATTCGATAAAAAAGGCCGTTAACTGCACTCGTCAGTTAATGGCCTTTTTGTATTCTTGGAATTACTCTTCTGCGTAACCGTGTTTACCTAGTACTTTTCCGTCTAGCACCGCTTGTCCATTTACCATTGATAAACGACCTTCTGCAAACCACTTACAAACCATCGGATAGATTGCGTGCTCTTGAGTGAGTACTCGCCCCGCTAGCAGGTCGGCATCATCGTCCTCAAACACAGGCACTTTGGCTTGTAAGATCACAGGACCACCGTCTAGCTCTTCGGTAACAAAGTGCACACTAGTTCCATGTTCTTTGTCTTTAGCATCAATCGCTCGCTGGTGGGTATGTAAACCTGGGTATTTCGGTAATAGAGAAGGGTGGATATTGACCATTTTTCCTGCGTAGTGTCGAACAAATTCCGAACTCAAAATGCGCATGTAGCCTGCCAGTACGATCAAGTCTGGTTGGTATGCATCGATTTGTATCATTAGTTCATGGTCAAACTCTTCACGAGAGCCGAAATCTTTTGGATTTACTGAGTGTGCATCGACACCAGCGGTCTTCGCTCGCTCTAAGCCAAAGGCCTCTGCCTTATTTGAGAAGACAGCTTTAACTGAAGCATCAATCATATTGCTATCGCAGGCATCTAAGATCGCCTGTAAGTTGCTTCCGCTTCCTGAAACTAACACAACGATGTTTTTCTGAGAGTGAGTGGTTTTCTGAGAGTGATTGTTTTTCATAAAGTGGGTCATACGATTGATTAACTGGAGTTTATACCAATCACAGTAAGTAAGTGCTCATAAATAGCGCAGGAAAAAGGCTTGAGAACAAGGCAGAGATTTTAGATAAGTAGTTATCCTACAATCAAAATTTCTAACGACGTGATCGAGCGTTTTAACAAGCTAGGATGACCAGTTACTTACTACGATTGGTATCTATATTACCTACATAAACTAAGGTTTTCTGCGGGCCAAATAGCAAAATGAGGACCATTAGGTCCTCATTGATTAACTAAGTAAGTGAACGTATCACTTATTTGATTTCAACTTGCTCTTCGCCTGCTTCAGCGTTTGCGATCTCACCGATAACCCAAGCGTTTTCGCCTTCAGCTTTCAGTAGTTCAACAGCAGCGTCTGCTTGGTCTTTAGGTAGAGCTACAACTAGGCCAACACCACAGTTGAAAGTGCGGTACATTTCAAATGTTTCCACGTTACCTTTCTCTTGTAGCCAGTTGAAGATAGCAGGCCATTCCCAGCTCTTACCATCAATCACAGCTTTAGTACCTTCAGGAAGTACGCGAGGGATGTTTTCCCAGAAACCACCACCAGTGATGTGCGAGATAGCATGAATGTCATGCTCAGCGATCATCTTAAGTGCTGATTTGATGTAAATCTTAGTTGGTTCTAGTAGGTGTTCACCGATAGTGCGACCTTCTAGCTCTTCACTCTTATCAGCACCAGAAACTTCTAGAACTTTACGAATTAGAGAATAACCGTTTGAGTGTGGACCACTTGAGCCAACAGCGATAAGTGCGTCGCCTGCAGCTACTTTAGTGCCGTCGATGATGTCAGCTTTTTCTACAACGCCAACACAGAAGCCAGCAACATCGTAGTCGTCGCCTTCGTACATGCCCGGCATTTCAGCGGTTTCACCACCGATAAGTGCACAACCAGCTTGCACACAACCTTCAGCGATGCCAGAAACAACGTCTGCTGCTGTGTCTACATCTAGCTTACCTGTTGCGTAGTAGTCTAGGAAGAATAGAGGCTCACCACCTTGAACGATTAGGTCGTTCACACACATTGCCACTAGGTCGATACCAATGGTGTCGTGTTTTTTCAGATCCAAAGCAAGGCGAAGTTTAGTACCAACACCATCAGTACCTGAAACAAGTACTGGCTCTTTGTATTTCGTTGGAAGTTCACATAGGGCGCCAAAGCCACCAATACCGCCCATTACTTCAGGGCGACGAGTGCGTTTAACAGCACCTTTAATACGGTCTACTAGTGCATTACCTGCGTCGATATCAACACCAGCGTCTTTGTAGCTTAGAGAAGAAGTATTACCACTCACGGGATAGTCCTCGAACTTAAGTTGGATGTGAAAACGGCGCTATTCTAACAGGGCTTGAATATGAAGAGCAAACGTTTGCGCGGTTTTTTTTATTAGAATAAAGATTCTGAAATAACCTTAGAGTTCGTGTATAATCTACAGGTTTGTTTAAATATTGCCGGAGTTGGAAATGAAAGTTGTTGAAGTGAAACACCCGCTAGTAAAACATAAAATTGGCCTGATGCGTGAAGGTGAGATTAGCACTAAGCGTTTTCGTGAGCTAGCGACAGAAGTGGGTAGCCTTCTAACATACGAAGCGACATCAGACTTTGAAACTGAACGTGTAACTATTAATGGTTGGGACGGCCCAGTTGAAGTTGACCAAATTAAAGGTAAAAAAGTAACAGTAGTGCCAATCCTACGTGCTGGTCTAGGCATGATGGACGGTGTTCTTGAGCATATCCCAAGCGCACGTATCAGCGTTGTTGGTATCTACCGTGACGAAGAAACGCTTGAGCCAGTACCATACTTCAACAAGCTTGCATCTAACATCGATGAGCGTATCGCTCTAGTGGTAGACCCAATGCTTGCAACGGGTGGTTCTATGATCGCAACTATCGACCTAATGAAAGAGAAAGGTTGTAAGCACTTCAAGATTCTTGTTCTTGTAGCGGCTCCTGAAGGTATTGCAGCTCTAGAAAAAGCGCACCCAGATGTTGAACTTTACACTGCAGCAATCGATGAAAAGCTAAACGACAAGGGCTACATTGTTCCTGGTCTTGGCGATGCTGGTGATAAGATCTTCGGTACTAAGTAATTCGGTTTTTAGATTAAGTGGGTTCCGTTGTTTTAATTTACTGAATTCACTTAATTACCCGTATTAATAAAAAGGGAGAGCATTCGATGCTCTCCCTTTTTTGATCTTCCAGTTTGTCGGCATCTAACCAGACTCAACTGTTAGTCGATTTGAGCCTTGTCTACCACAGTGTTGTCACCTAGCTCTTCAGGAAGTACTAGGTTAAGTAGAATCGCCACGATACCGCATAAGCTTACGCCCTGTAGGCTGAAGTCGCCGATACCAAAAGCCATGCCGCCAATACCGAATACTAGGGTAATGCCAACAATGACAAGGTTACGTGATTTGTGCAGGTCAACGTTGTTCTTGATTAACGTGTTAAGACCTACGGTTGCGATAGAGCCAAACAGAAGAATCATGATACCGCCCATCACTGGAACCGGAATGGTTTGCAGTAATGCGCCTAGCTTACCAACCAATGCAAGAACGATAGCGGTGACTGCAGCCCAAGTCATGATCACCGGGTTAAATGCTTTCGTTAGCATCACCGCGCCAGTTACTTCACTGTAAGTTGTGTTTGGTGGAGCGCCCAACATAGAAGCAGCTATTGTTGCCACGCCGTCACCTGTGATTGTGCGGTGCAGGCCAGGTTTCTTAAGGTAGTCTTTACCCGTCACGTTGGAAATCGCCAGCATGTCACCTACGTGCTCAACGGCAGGTGCAATCGCAACAAACACCATGAAGAAGATAGCGTTGATGTTGAATTCAGGCATGGTGAAGTTTGGTAGTGCCAACCACGATGCTTGAGCAACTGGTGTGAAGTCGACTGCGCCATAAACCAGGCTCGTAATGTAACCTGCGATAATACCGCCGAAGATAGGCAGTAGCTTTAGGAAGCCTTTCGAAAATACACTGATGATGATGGTTACGAGCAGTGAGATTGATGAAATCCACAGTGCTGCGTCTGCATCAACCAGTTGAACGGCGCCATCGCCGGTCTTACCTAAAGCCATGTTTACCGCAACAGGTGCTAGACCTAAACCAATCACCATGATTACAGGACCAACAACCACAGGTGGAAGCAGCTTATGGATAAAGCCAACGCCTCTCACTTTGATCAGAGCGCCCATTAAAACATACACAACACCTGCTGCCATTAGGCCACCCATGGTTGCACCAATCCCCCAAGTTTGGATACCAAACATGATAGGAGCGATGAATGCGAAAGAAGACGCTAAGAAGATTGGCACTGAACGGCGTGTAATAAGTTGGAATAAAAGGGTACCGATACCTGCGCCAAAGAGTGCAACGTTGGGATCAAGTCCTGTCAGTAGCGGCACGAGTACAAGCGCACCAAAAGCCACAAACAGCATTTGTGCACCTTGCAATGCATTTTTCATGATATGTCCTTAGATTGGTCGTTATATGAAAAGTGAAAAATAAAATTCGCGCGATTCTATCACTTAGCAATCGATTGCTACACAAAATAGATCAAATTTATTTATCATAGTGATGTTTTATATCGAACATGGTCCGAAAATGCAGTTTATAAGTTAGCGCTTTATCATGGTCAGGTGATATTTTGTGGTTATTAAACACAGTGGGCGCTAACGACCTTGCCCCTCAATCCATAGTTGCTTATCATCAAGGCACAAGCTTTGAATATTAGGATCAATATGCGCTACATAGCATTGTTGTTGATGGGACTATTAGCCTTCCCGAGTTACGCCTTAACTCAAGTAGATATCTTTAGTGCTGAAGTTGCGATTAACGCCGAAGACAAACAACCAGAACAAGTGGCACGAAATACCGGTATGGAGCAGGTATTGATACGTGCGACTGGTCAAACTGATGTTGCTTCAAATGAGACCATCCAAAAGGCGATGCGTAAGAGTGCGCAGTACATGTCTCAAATGAGTTTTGGTGAGAGCAATGACCAATCAACATTGCGTATGCGTTTTAATGGCGCTCAAATCCGTTCTCTACTGACTCAAGCACAACTGCCGTACTGGCCTGAAACTCGCTCAAACATCTTGGTTTGGCTAGTGGAGGAAGACAGCTTCGATAAGAACATTGTTTGGGAGCACTCGAACTCACAGCTTGCTGCTCAAATGCAAGCAAGTGCAAAAGATCGTGGTTTACCTCTGACTTTGCCTGTCGGTGATTTCGACGATATCACTGGTATCGCGACCTCAGATTTGTGGGGCAGCTTTGTTTCACCAATTAGCAGAGCAAGTCAACGCTACCCAGTAGATGCGGTGTTAGTGATTAAAGCTCAATCTTCAGGATTGCGTTGGACGCTGTACGACCAAAAACCAAGTCAATTGACTAGCGCGCCAACGGCACCAATTACAGGTTCTGTGTCGGGTAACAGCGCGACGGCTTCTAAGAAGCTCGTTGACCAAATCAGTAACTACTACGCAGGTAAAAGCGCGGTGACGGTGGCGAGTGAATCATCAGAGTCGATTTTAACTCAGTTTATTAGCCTGAATAATGCTCAAGACTTCTTCCAGTTAGAGAATGCACTTAAGCGTCTAAACTCGGTTGCTAGCCTAGATATTCTTAAGATTCAAAACAACGAAGTGACGTTCCGTATTCATTTGTTGTCGACTCAACAAGAGTTTGAACAAGAGGTGGCAAGTATTCGCCAAGTTGCGAAGGTTGAAGAGTCTTACATTGAACCAGAAGTAAGCCCTGAATTCGAAACACAAGACAACACCATGTCTGTAGGCGATGATTCAACAGCTGCTCTTGATACTGAAGCGACAGCAACTGACGCAGATACTGACGTTCAAGTAATTAAAGGCAATGAAGTATCAAGTGATGATTCATTGGCTGGCTCGGAGGCTAACTCTGAAGATACAGGTGCCGAAGAGTTAGAAGCAACTGCACCGCTGCATGCAAAGCCAAGCTTGGTATACGAGTGGAGTCGCAGTTAAGCCATTGCTTGTGCTTATCGCTAATACGAAAATGTAAGTAGCGAAGAGAAATAAAAAGAAAGCCCTGCTAGAGAAACCTGGCAGGGCTTTTTGTTTGTGTTGCTTGGTTAGCTAGTTACTCAGAAATATCGAACTGAATCTTATTACTCGAACTTTGCTTTCTCGTTCTTTTCTACTTCAGAAAGACGTTTAAGCTTGATGCCTAACTCTTTAGCGCGGAAACGGGTAAATAGGATATTTCCGGCGAAGCCCATCGTGGTCAGCAGTAGCTCAACAGCAGCCAATAAGCGTTCACCACCATCTACGTATAGAATGGTTAATGCGTGTAGGAAGTAGAGCATTAAGATGAAGTTCGCCCAAGCGTGCGTATAAGGCTTGCCGATTAAAATACCAGGTAATGGCAACAGTAGCGGTACAGCCCAAACGATAGCGAGCGTGACATTATCTAGGTGAGGATGCGGTGAAAGCGTCATCTGCCAAGCGACAACCCAACCTAACAGCAATAGGTTGCCTGCTAATGCGAGATAGCGAAATAGCTTTGTCTTAGGAGACATCGCCTTCTCTGACATGTACATCATTGAGAGATTCCCTTCTGATTTATCGCGATGCGCGCGAGGCGTTTACCTAGGTTCTGCGCCAACTCAATTTCTTCTTTGCTTAGTGAAGCACTCTCGCCTGTGCTGCTTGCGCCATAGGGCGTGCCACCCGTTTGAGTGGTATGCAGTGCAGGCTCTGAGTAGGGGATGCCGACCACTAACATTCCATGGTGAAGCAGTGGCAACATCATGCTTTGCTGTGTTGTTTCTTGCCCACCATGCAGTGATGAAGAAGAGGTAAATACACAAGCTGGCTTATCGATTAGATCGCCATTGATCCACAATGATGTAGTGCTGTCCCAAAAGTGCTTCATCGGCCCAGCCATGTTGCCGAACCAAACCGGGCTGCCAAGCGCCAAGCCATCGCAAGAACGGAGATCTTGAAGCGTGGCAATTGGATCCGTGGGTTGATAGCGAGAGTCTGGCTGCTCTTCTACTGTATATACATCGTTAACCGTTCTTAGCATGGCTTCACACTCAGGAATGGACTCCACCCCTCGTGCTATCTGCCTTGCTAGAGCTTGTGTGTTGCCGTGACGACTGTAGTAGAGAACAAGGATGTTGATGCTCATAGCCGCTTACAGAATCTCTAGTACTTGCTCTGGTGGACGACCAATCTTGGCTTTATTGTTCGCAACAACCACTGGGCGCTCAAATAATTTTGGATTAGTAGCCATTGCAGAAAATAGGTCTTCATCAGATACAGAAGCATCGCCAAGGTTTGCTTCTTTGTAGTCTGCCTCTTTGGTGCGCATCATTTCGCGAACGCTGCTAAAACCTAGCTGAGTGAACAGTACTTTTAGCTGTTCAACAGTTAGAGGTGTGTCTAGGTACTTGATCACTTCAGGTTGTACACCGTTTGTTTCAAGTAATTCAAGCGTTTGACGGCTCTTTGAGCAGCGTGGGTTATGATAAATCACGACAGACATGGTTCTTCCTCATTATTATCTTTTATTTAATTTTCAGCAGAGGCCAGCTAATTGGCCTCTTCACTGTATACGTTGAGCTTTTTTCTTTTGGCGACTAGCCGAGTATTGAACGCCTTATTGCAGTGCTAAGAAGCGCTCGCGCTGAATCATCAGCTGATCAATTCGAGCATCGTAGCGGGCTTGCTTCAAGCTACCGAGTTCTGCGATTTGACTTGCTTGCGTGTAGTACTGAATCGCTTTGTTCCAGTTGGCTTGCAATGCCAAAATTTCAGCTCGTGCGGCAAGGTCTTCATCACTATTGCCAAGGCTAGTATTCGCTTTTGAAAGCAGGTGCCAGCCATTGGTGTCATTCGGATTGTCATGCGTATAACGTTGTAATACGCGAACAGCCTCTGCAAAGTCTTCTTTTTCAATCAAGGCATTTGCGTAGTTGATTGTGAGTACCGGGTTGTTTGGCTGACGAACTAATGCCGATTTCAGCTCTTTAATGGCAAGCTCAGGCTTTTTCTGCTCGATGTGCAGATCGGAAATCGCATCTAAGTAGAACAGGTTGGTCGGGTCGCTGGTAATCAGTTTGGTTAGAATCGGTTCTGCTTTATCTAACTTTTTCGAATCGAGGTAAACCAGTGCTTGTCCATACTCTAACGATGGAACAATCTCTTTTGGTGCCTTTTTCAATTGGCGTGAGAACCAATCGAGCGACGCCTCATTATTGATACCGGCATAGCGTGCCACGATGCGAGCTCTTGCCAAGTGGTAATCCAGCGATGGCGCAAGTTTCAGCGGTGGGTAGCTACGAGCACGTGCGCGCGAATCGGTAATACGATCTTCTGGCAACGGGTGAGTGAGCAACATTGGAGGTGGTGTGCTTGCGTAGCGGTATTCATCCGCTAAACGGCCAAAGAAGCGTGGCATTGCGTTCACGTCAAATCCAGCTTTTGCTAGCGTGTTGATACCAAAGCGGTCGGCTTCTTTTTCATTACTACGGGTGTAGTTAATTTGGCTCTGCATGTTACCCGCGGTGGTTGCGGTTAAGGCTGCAATACCCGCCTCAGGAGCGGCAATAGCCAGCAATACAGACGCTGCAAGCGCTGCGATAGTCGCAGGAGAACGGCGTGCTTGATCTTCCATACTACGCGCTAAGTGACGCTGCGTAACGTGTGCGATTTCGTGCGCTAATACAGACGCAAGTTCACTTTCCGATTGTGCGTGCAGGAATAGACCTGAGTGCAGTGCAACATAACCACCAAAGAAAGCAAAAGCGTTGATGTTGCGGTCACGGATCATAAAGAACTGGAAAGGTGTCTTTACGTCATTGGCATTCGCGACAAGGCGATGGCCTAGTGTGTCGATATAAAGGTTGAGAACTGGATCGTTGATAACAGGCTGGCTGCTTCTGATGATGCGCATGTAGGCATCACCATAGATGAGTTCTTGATCGATAGTGAGCGTGCCGCCAGCCGCCGTGCCGATGTCCGGTAAATCCAAGCTGTTGGTGTTAGCCAACGTTGGGGTGCTTAATGTGGCTGCGATGCATAAGCAAGCAATTGAACGAGCGCGTTTAAACATATTAGTCAGTAATACTCCGTTTCTTCTGACAGTAAGACAAGGGCAATGCAAATTGGTTCTTTATCTGGTTTAACCTTTGTTAAGTGCGTGCGCTATCCTGAAGGAAGATGAATCAATGATGGCACGTTTTCAAAAACAGATTACAATATGCCCCTTATAATAAGCATCGAGCCCAAGAATGACACCTAATATTCTAGATTTACGCCAAGAGCGCTGCCCAATGGCGTTATTATTAGCCAAGCGTCACAGTGTAAAGTTAGAAGTAGGGCAATCTTTGTCAATTTATGTATCAGATAACAGTTCGATGAAAGATATTGTTACTTTTTTGTCTAAGCAAGCTTATGTTGTCATGACAGAGGCTTGTTCTAATTACCACCATCTCCTCGTCACTAAAAAGGAATCGCAGTCAGATGCTTGAAATGGTCAGTCGTTGGTATAAACGACGTTTCTCTGATCCACACGCTGTCAGTTTGGTTGCCATCATTCTATTCGGCTTTATTACTATCTACTTCTTTGGCCACCTGATCGCACCGCTGTTGGTGGCGATTGTGTTGGCTTATTTGCTTGAGTGGCCAGTGACTCAACTTCAACGACTCGGTGTTCCAAGAACGCCATCGGTGATGTTGGTGATCTTGATGTTCTTTAGCTTAATGCTACTAGCGATATTCGGATTAGTGCCAACCATTTGGGAGCAAGTGGGTAACCTAATCAATGATATTCCTAGTATGTACGGTAGCTTGCAGAAGTTCATTGCAACGATTCCAGAGCGTTACCCAGAGCTTGCTAACTTACAGATCGTTGAGTCTGTCATGTCTAACGCGAAGAACAAGGCGTTGGGCATGGGTGAGAGTGTGGTGAAAGGCTCGTTAGCGTCTTTGGTTAGCTTAGCGACGCTAGGTGTTTATCTTATCTTAGTACCATTGCTTATTTTCTTCTTACTGAAAGACAAAGAAGAGATGATCAGAATGGCAAGTGGTGTGCTTCCTCGAAACCGTCGCTTGGCGACCAAAGTATGGGAAGAGATGAACGAACAAATCTCGAACTACATCCGCGGTAAGGTGCTAGAAATTTTAATCGTAGGTGGCGTCAGCTACGTAACTTTCGCGATTTTAGACCTTCGCTACTCAGTGCTATTAGCGGTTGCTGTAGGCTTCTCGGTATTGATTCCATACATTGGTGCAGCGGCGGTAACCGTACCAGTTGCCATTGTTGGTTTGTTCCAGTGGGGGCTTGAGCCTCAATTCTACTGGCTATTATTGGCTTACGGCATCATTCAAGCCCTAGATGGCAACGTGTTAGTACCCGTTTTGTTCTCTGAAGCAGTGAATCTGCACCCTGTTGCGATTATTGTGGCGGTATTAGTGTTTGGTGGACTTTGGGGGTTCTGGGGCGTGTTCTTCGCGATTCCACTGGCGACCTTAGTGAAGGCGGTTTGGAATGCCTTACCTAGCCATGCATTAGATGATGACCCTGTGCATCATCAGTAACGAAAAATGAATGATAAAAAAGGCGACTATCAATGATAGTCGCCTTTTTAATTTATCTTAGTTGGTAGTGAGTCTAGGTCACCTCAACAGACATTAAGCTTCTTGATTGAAGTACTCTAGAACCACTTCGTGGTGAGTTTTTGTCTTGAATTTATTGAAGACATGCTCAATTTGACCTTCTTCGTCAATTAGGAAGCTAATGCGGTGCAGGCCATCGTAAACTTTGCCCATGAACTTCTTCTCGCCCCAAACACCGAATTGCTCAGCAACGCTGTGGTCTTCGTCAGATAGCAGAGTGAAGTTTAGAGATTTCTTCTCAATGAAGTTAGGCAGGCGTTTCACTGGGTCGATGCTGACACCCAGAACAACCACGTTTAGTTCATCCAGCTGTGCTTTGATATCACGCAGGCCTTCCGCTTGTACAATACAACCAGGAGTCATTGCTTTTGGGTAGAAGTAGAAAAGTACTTTTTTACCTTTGAAGTCACCAAGAGATACGATATTGCCATCTTGATCTGGAAGAGAAAAAGCAGGTGCTGGAACACCAGCCGTTAGCGTATTCATGATATTTCCTTTTTAAAGACTGTTTTTAATAAAGTTGAGCGAGCCTTGGACTGATAGGCTCTGACACAGCGAGTTGAATTCTTCTTGTAGCTGCATCAAATTACATTCTGACTGTACAGAAGCGGTAATAGAGATATGGAATTGGTCGTTGTCGAGCTGGACCTTAGATTTATTGATCGTTTGTGCGCTCAGCGAGTCGAGGCCGATGTCTCGGTCTGCAAAGAACTGTGTGAACTGCTCGGTCAGGCCGAGTTTGTCATCTGACTCAACGAACACTTCTAACGTGTAGGAGTTCTCTACCACATCGTGCGGAGAGGTTCGCTTCATAATCGTAATCAAGTCGTGCTCTTGACCAAGCAAGGGCAGGGTGGTTTCAACACGGGTGATGTTGTTTGCTTTACCAGACAGTAGCATGATAAGCGTAAATTCTTCGCCAAACAGGGCAATACGGCTATCAATAATGTTACAGCCTGATTGGGTGACCAAATGAACCACTTGGTTGCATACACCTGGGCGATCTGTGCCCACAGCTGTGATTACTAGATGTTGAGTCATAAAATCACGTCTCTATATATTCCATTGATTCATGCATGTTAGCACAGTTAGCAAGAGGAATAAGCGTGCGAGTGGGGCTTTTTATGACTCATCTTGCGTCTGACAGGCAACCAATGATAAGAATATCTAAAACGTCGTAGCACAAGTTTGTCGGGTGACAGCACAGCTTACCTGTTACTGACATCTATCCATGTTCTATCCGTTAGATTGAGCTCAGGTTATCCAAATTTTAGGTTGAACGTGGCGATAAGCCGTTTTACCTCAAACATACGACAATATTTCATACCGATGTTGCCGCTAAGCCACTTTAATGTCTTGTGTTTATTGATTGGCTTACAGTAACATGCAAAAAGAATAAATTAAGGGAGATAGACATGTTTTCAGGAAGTATCGTTGCGCTAGTTACGCCATTTAACGCAGATGGCGAAGTGGATTTCGACAGCCTTAAAAAGTTGGTTGATCACCATGTTGCTGCAGGTAGTGATGGTCTGGTTGCGGTTGGCACAACAGGTGAGTCTTCAACACTCACAATTGAAGAGCATGTCAAAGTCGTCAATAAGATCGTTGAATTTGCTGATGGTCGTATCCCAGTTATCGCAGGTACAGGCGCAAATGCCACGCACGAGTCAGTGCTATTCAGTCGTTTATTGAACGGTTCTGGTATTGCGGGTTGCCTGAGCGTAACGCCTTACTACAACAAACCGACTCAAGAAGGTTTGTACCAACACTACAAAGCGATTGCTGAAGTAAGTGACGTTCCTCAGATCCTATACAATGTACCGGGTCGTACTGCGGTAGACCTATTACCAGAGACGGTTGCTCGCCTTTCTGAAATCGAAAACATCGTTGCACTTAAAGATGCGACGGGTGATCTCGACAGAATTGCAATTCACCGTGAACTTTGTGGCGAAGATTTTATCTTACTAAGTGGTGATGACTTAACAGGCCTAGAATTTGTTAAGCGTGGTGGCGATGGTGTGATTTCTGTAACGAATAACGTTGCAGCGGCTGATATGGCTACTATGTTCAAACTTGCGAAAGAAGGTAAGTTTGAAGAAGCAGAAGCGATCAATGAGCGCTTAATGCCTCTACATAAGAATTTGTTCGTTGAGTCTAACCCTATTCCCGTAAAATGGGCGGTTCATAAAATGGGTCTGATTGCTGAAGGTGGCTTACGCTTACCTCTGACTGAACTGTCGGAACCAGCTCAACCTGTTGTTGCTCAAGCAATGACTGAAGCGTGTATTTACTAAAAACGTATGAAGTGATGCCGAAGCGAACCTTCGGCATTTAGGAGTATAAATGAAGTATTCTCACCAGCTAGTGATTGGGTCACTGGCTGTTTTCGTTCTTACAGCATGTTCTGGCAGCCCGACTCAACGTCGTCAAGCCAAAGATGATTTCGAATACTTAGAAACACCTGAGTTTTCACAATGGCAGTTGCCTGAAGATGCTCAGCCTCAGTTCTACCCAAATTTTGACATCCCGAGCGGTGACTTCACTGGTGGTGTAGGCCCTGCCGTGGATATTCGTCCACCACAACAGGTTCTTGAGTTGATCCCTGGTGCTCGTGCAGAGCGTCAAAACGGTGAAGTAACGTTATGGTTGCTTCGTGCAGAAGAAGCAGACCGTGTATGGCAAACGGCTGTCGACATGTTGGCTCAACGTGGTATTGGTATTCGTGAACAGTCTGAGAACGAGATTGAGACCGATTGGGTTACTTGGGTTTCTGAAGACGAAGACGTAGAGATCGGCAGCCGCTATTCTATCTCTCGTTTCCAAGCGAACAACCGTCATGGCTTCAAGATTAATCTTATTGATTGGCGTGAAGGCAACAAAGAGAAACCAGTTACGGCAACCAACAAAGAGCGTTACAACGCTTTCCTAACCAATTTAGTGATGGCTAAGTACGATGAAAACCTTCGTGCTGAAGCGGCTCTGAAAGCACAAGAGTTGGTGAAACGAATTCCTATCTCAATGGGCTCTGACCGCAGTGGTTTCCCTGTGATTATTGCTCGTACACCATATAACGTGTTCTGGCAGCGTCTACCGACCTTATTACCGTCGATGGGCTTTGAACTTGAAGAACGTAACCAATCTCAGGGTACGGTTAAAGCTAAGTACGCAGCGCCAGATGATGAGTTCTGGGAAGAAGTTGGCTTGCAACCTGTTGATTTAGCACCAGGTACATACAACTTCCTATTCGGTGATCTTGGTAACCGTACGTCAATTAACGTGACGGATGCATCAGGTAAGCCAGTAGAGGAAGAGTTGCTTAAGTCACTGGTTCCTGTTCTCGCACACGTTGCGGACCAAACCAAAGATGACAAAGCGGCGGAAGCTGAGTAAGCCAAGCTTAATCGGCTATAGGGCCTCGGAAAATAGGCCCTTTTAGTTCAGCCAATGTTTCAGCGTAAACAAATAAAAAGAGGACACATTGTGTCCTCTTTTTTGTGTTCGTTTGACCGCAAGATCAGCTATCTTTGGTTTCTTTTGATTGAGCTTTTTCCTGGTTCTGCTTATCTAGCCGATTGAGCTTGTCCAAGTCACTCTCCCTTTTCCCACGGCTTGTTTTTCCGAGATCCATATTAGCGGTCTGTTTTAGAGCTGCGATGTTACCTACCACAACGCTAACCACGATGATGATGATAACCCAAGGGTTTGTAAGCCACTCTAACATAAGCGCTCCTAATGGCTGATGTTCGTTACGAAGCGCGCATAGATATCGTCTAGCTGCTCCATAATAATCTCATACCCTAATACTGGCTTAGATTTGAGCTGCTTGCCAAGTAAAGTCGGGGATAACTGTGATAAACACAGCTCCGAAACGTTACGATGGCTAATATGCCAAGGTTCTATCGCCACACCGCCAAGATCTCGGCTATAGGGAAAAAAGAACCCAAATTGTGAAGCATTAGCAGAGAGCCATTGATAAAACGCTTGCTGGTGACCAGTAAGGTATTCCCAAGGCTCTAGTTGTAGCTGTGTGTCTTCAGGGAGGTGATTACGAGCAAAGACATCGAAGTCACAACCCCAATGGTGGCGACTCGCTCCAGGAAGCGCAGACCATCTCAGAATCGCCGACAGCTTTTGATGTTCAGTCAGTGTTGAAGCATCAAGTGGTTGGCTATCTGAATCCAAGATTGGGGCTTCACCAGAAAACTTGCGATTCCAAATCAGAGATTGCCTTTCATAGTCTCGAAAGCCACTGGCGATCTCCATTTTAAAACCAGCGAGCTGAGCAGCTTCAATCAACCTGTTTAAGTCATCGATAACGTCACTGTGTACCAAGAATGTCTTAGTACCAATTAGGCTCGGTGCCAGGTGAGAATCTGATTGTCCGGTAAGCTGCTCTGGTGTCATAACGAGTCTCTCAATGTTTTGAAGTGATACTTCGCTAGGAAAGATCTATTTAGCGAACAAGTTCACTAACGTTCTTTCGTACATGTCGGTTAGCTTCTCTAAATCTGCTACTTTCACGCACTCGTTAACCTTGTGAATGGTCGCGTTTACTGGGCCAAGTTCAACCACTTGTCCGCCCATACGTGCAATGAAGCGACCATCAGACGTACCGCCAGTTGTCAGTAGTGCCGGTTTTACATCATTGACGTGACCAACAGCATCAACAATCGCATCAAGCAGTGAGCCTGCGTCTGTTAGGAACGGGTCGCCATTGAAGGTCCACTTAAGATCGTATTCGAAATCGTATTTATCGAGCGTTGTTGTCACGCGCTCAACGATAACGTCATTGCTTAACTCTGTGCTAAAACGAAGGTTAAACTGAACATTAAACTCACCTGGAATCACGTTAGACGCGCCAGTACCGGCACTCACATTCGGGATCTGGAAGCTGGTTGGTGGGAAGTAGTCATTACCTTGGTCCCATTCCGTCGTCGCTAGCTCGTGAATTGCCAGCAGAGAGCTATGTACCGGGTTATTTGCTAGGTGAGGGTAAGCAACATGACCTTGTGTACCTTTGATCGTTAGATCACCAGTGATAGAGCCGCGACGGCCGTTTTTCACCACATCGCCCACAAACTCAGTGCTTGATGGCTCACCAACAATACACATATCAATGTTCTCACCACGTGCCATCAGAGCTTCAACAACACGTACTGTACCGTTGATGAAAGGGCCTTCTTCATCAGAGGTGATAAGGAAGCCGATTGAACCAGAGTGGTCTGGGTACTTTTCAATAAATTGCTCTACGGCAACAATCATTGAAGCCAGAGAACCTTTCATGTCTGCCGCACCACGGCCGTGTAAGTAGCCATCAACGATCGTTGGTTCAAATGGTTTGGTGTTCCATTGTTCGATTGGGCCAGCTGGAACCACGTCTGTGTGACCTGCGAAAGCAAATAGAGGTGCTTCGGTACCACGACGAGCCCAGAAGTTCGTCGTATCTTCAAATACCATCACTTCGATTTCAAATCCGAGTGCTTTTAATCGATTAATCATCAGCTCTTGGCAGCCTGCGTCTTCAGGGGTTACCGATTGACGGCTAATGAGGTCTTTTGCCAGAGCCAAAGTTGGGCTATCTGTCATCCTTGAATTCCTTGTTTAAATAAAACGTCGAGTCATTAATCTCAGGCGTTGAACAGGGCACGTTCAACGCCTTGTTATCTGTTCTAATGTTGCTGTTTACGCAAGTTATTGATTAAGCAAATTGCTGATTACGCAAAAATAGCCGCGTACTGGTCAGCTTTAAAGCCAATGTGAAGTTTGCCATCGACTTTCAAAATAGGGCGCTTGATCATCGCTGGTTGTTCAACAAGCAGAGTGATTGCCGTTTGTTCTGTTAACGTGTCTTTTTGCTCTTGAGAAAGCTGACGATAAGTCGTGCCACGTTTGTTTAGTACAAGCTCCCAGCCAAGCTCTGAACAGAAGTTTGTTACTAACTCTTCAGTGATGCCTTGTTTGCGATAATCGTGAAATTCGAACTCGATACCTTCAGCTTCAAGCCATTTCTTTGCTTTTTTAATCGTGTCGCAATTTGGGATACCAAACATTGTGATAGTCATTATTCTTCCTCTGGGTGATTTTCTTTCATTGTTATGAGTTGAATCCTATCAGGAAGCGGCAATTCAGACAAAATAGAGTGAGGAATATTTCATTGAGCGAAAAAAAACAGTAAGAAAATGTCACTATTGGAGACTTATTGATCAGCCTCAACATGTTGTCAGCGAAAAAAGAAATAATTGAGTTGCACATATATAGGAGGTGTCAATGGAGTTGAGTCCTGTTTTTGCAAGGCGGCTATATTTAGCATTGTTAGTTGAAAGCCTTGATAGGCCAAATGTGCCTAAACTCATCGAAAAAACGGGTTGGCCTCGTCGTACTATTCAAGATGTACTCAAGGCGTTACCGGGGATCGGTATCGAACTTATGTTTGTTCAAGATGGGCGACGTCATAATGATGGTTATTACCAGTTATCCGATTGGGGACCATTTGACAGTCAGTGGGTTCTAGAACGTAAAGGCGATATAGCAACAAGCCTTGGATTTAGTGCATAAGCCAGCGAAAGCTGGCTTTCTTTTTTGTATGCTGCTAAGTAGAGCTGTTGGTTACTCGCAAAGATAAGTGGTGCCAAGCATGGTAACCGAAGTGGCAAAATCTTGAGGTAAGGTAAAGATGACTGTGTTTGCACCAAGCTCAATGGTATTGGTTTTGAGTTCGTTCATCGCACCCTGAATCAAGGTGTCATTCGGGTAGAAGAGGTAGCTGTACCAATGGCCTTCGCTACCAGTGACTTCCCCTTTGTACTCACACTGTTCAATATCAATCATGCCGTGAAAATCCATTCTCACACTGTTGGCTTCATTGTGAGGTACTGAAGTTGGTGTGGTACACCCCAACAACATGCCGCTCACGGCTAATGCCATCCATTCCTTTTTCATACGTCTATCCTGTTATTGCATCAAATAAATCGCAAAACCTACCCAGCTCGCGAACAATAGTATCCACGGTAACTTACTTGAGTGATTTGATGTTGTTTCAACACTAGGCTTTGCATCGTGCTCTTGCTCTGTAGCCGCTTGTTGAGTTTGCTTCTCTTTTTGTACGCGTTTTTTGGCTTTATCAGCTTGACGGTTGCGTTCCTTTTGCTGCTTCTTGTAAAGCGCGATGCCTTTCTCAATACCTTGGGCAATTAATTTGGTTTGTTCTTTAGTTTGGGCTGGCTTTTGAGTCGCTTTGGCTATCTTCAGTGCTTCTTGTTGTGATTCAACAGAGGGTGTATTAGTTTTCTTTTTCATGCTGAGTTCGATAATTAAAACGGATTAGCTAATAAGATAACGCAAACCTAGTTAAGTATGAATGATTTGCGTTAAAGTGTTGGTTTGAAAACAAGTGAAAGTGAGATTTGTGCGGTACTCCATAGAACAATACGACAAGCACGGCTTCTTAAAAGCACCAATCTTATTATGGTTAGGTTGGCTGTTTCTTGCGAAAGCTCTCGTCGTTTTCATCGTTGCAGGTGCAAGTAGAGAATCGGGAACTGATATTCTCGAGATCATCTACCCAGATCATCATATGTTTTATGTAGGGATCGCCTTGAGTGTCCCTAGCTTGTTACTGATGTGGTTATTTGGGCTAAGATCTCCAGATAGAAAGCGCCTCAATAAAGTGGTGTCTTGGGGGCGTTGGGCCACCATGGCTGCTATTGTGGGGCAGGGCTCCCATACAATTTATTTAATCTATTTGGATAACGGTTGGTTCCGTTGGTCAAATGGTCTCACCCTATTGTTGCTGCTGTGGTTTGCGCTTTATCTAACCAATAGCCATACAGCACGGGATTGCTTTAAAGTGGTTGAGCACGAAGACTGATTCTCATCAAAACATTTGTCCCATTCACCATTATACTTAGAAGCTAAAACTGGAAGGAATAATCTATGCTTAATGTCTCAAATGAGCAGCCTAACGTTCAAAGTGCTATTTTGCCTGAAGCTGGGCCTTTCGCTCTTTACGTTCAACTTAAAGTGAATGCTAACACTGCTAATGTACTAGCTGAAATTCAAAAGATTCCAGCGCTAATCGAAGAGCTGAATCAGACTCAGCCAGATGCAAACCTAACGGCTTCGGTTGCATTCTCTAAAGCGTTTTGGGATAAGTTCGAGCAAGCAGCTCCCTCTGATCTAATTGATTTCCCTGCGCTTGGTGAAGGTGATGTTACAGCACCTAGCACGCCAGCTGATGTGTTGATTCACTGCCATTCAAACCGACACGATCTGCACTTCTTCATCTTACGTAAATTGCTATCTGAAGTAGCAGCAGACGTTGAAGTGGTTGATGAAACTTACGGTTACCGCTTCCTAGATTCTCGTGATATGACGGATTTCGTCGACGGTACTGAAAACCCGAAAGACGCGCAACGCGCGGAAGTTGCGATTGTTCCTGAAGGTGAATTCGCGGGTGGTAGCTACGTGATGGTGCAGCGCTTTGTGCATAACCTACCTGCTTGGAACCGATTGAATGTATCGGCGCAGGAAAAAGTGGTTGGTCGTACTAAGCCTGATTCAATCGAGTTAGATGATGTTCCAGCAGCTTCTCACGTCGGCCGTGTAGATATCAAAGAAGAAGGCAAAGGCCTTAAGATCGTTCGTCACAGCTTACCTTACGGCACAGCAACGGGTGATCACGGCCTACTGTTTATTGCTTACTGTAACGTGCGCCATAACTTCGACGCGATGCTAGAGAGCATGTACGGCGTAACTGATGGCAAAACAGACCAACTGCTTCGCTTTACTAAAGCGGTGACTGGCGCGTATTACTTTGCTCCTTCAACTGAGATGTTGAGTGCATTAATGATTAAGTAAGTCGTCTCAAAAAGAATAAACAAAGGGAGCCTCAGGGCTCCTTTTTTATTAAAGCTTTATATGAATAGGTCGATATAAGAGCAATCGTGAGTTTTATTCCTCTTTTTGTAAGCGAAGGTCTATGGCTATAACTGTTAATACCAATGTCTCAGCGCTGGTGGCCCAGAGAAACCTCTCTAATGCCAATAACATGCTTAACCAATCTTTGGAGCGCTTGGCTTCAGGGAGTCGTATTAACAGCGCTAAAGACGATGCTGCAGGGCTACAAATTTCGAACCGCTTGGAAGCGCAGATGAGTGGTATTGATGTCGCTGTGCGTAATGCGAATGATGGTATATCTATCATGCAAACCGCTGAAGGCGCGATGAATGAAACCACCAATATCATGCAGCGTATGCGCGACTTGTCTCTACAAGCAAGCAACGGTTCAAATAGCCAGTCCGAAAGAACGGCGATTCAAGAAGAGATTACCGCCTTAAACGATGAGCTGAATCGTATTGCAGAGACCACTTCTTTTGGTGGCAAAAAACTTCTCAATGGTAATTTTGGTAGTACGTCATTTCAGATTGGTGGCAGTTCGGGCGAAGCCGTGCAGATTGGTTTGAAAAGTATGCGTACCGATGACATCAACATGGGAGGCTTTAGCTACGTTGCTAATGGCATGGCCAGTGATTCATGGGAAGTGAAATCAAACCAGAATGATATGACGATGTCGTTTACCGATCGTTTTGGCCAGCCTCAAGAGATCATCATTAATGCGAAAGTCGGCGATGACATTGAAGAGTTGGCGACCTACATCAATGGTCAAACGGATCTGGTCTCAGCTTCGGTTAATGATGATGGGCAGCTTCAAATCTACATGTCTGGTGAAGATACCTCTGGCACTATCTCTTTCTCTGGTTCACTCGCGAGTGAACTGTCGATGTCAGCGGGTTACTATGAGTCGGTGAATGACATCAATGTGACGGATGTGGGGGGGGCGCAGCGTGCTGTTTCTATTTTAGATACCGCGATGAAGTACGTGGATAGCCATCGCTCTGAATTAGGCGCAATGCAAAACCGCTTCGACCACGCCATTAACAACCTTGAAAATGTTCATGAAAACTTGGCGACCTCAAACAGTCGAATCAAAGATACCGATTACGCCAAGGAAACGACACAGATGCTAAAGCAGCAAGTTCTTCAGCAAGTTAGCACCACTATTCTGGCTCAAGCGAAGCAAGCACCTAACCTTGCCTTAACCTTGTTAGGTTAATCAATTACTTTAAATCTCATAACACCATTTCAGTTTATTTGGCTTCTTCGGTTAATAAAAACACAAAACCTCGCTCGACGGACTTCTCGACAACTTTAGCGTTTTTCTTATCTTTTTTTGATAAATTTATTACCAGTCACGCTTTCTTCTCCTTTATCTCTATTTCTTTAATTTTATTGTTTTTTTCCTAAAGGTTTCGTCAATTACGCCGTTATTAAAAGTAACTTTGAGAGAACTACTTGGTTTTCCGAGACGTCGGAAACCGCAATACCGGAAAATCAATTGGAGAAATCACCATGGCAGTGAATGTAAATACCAACGTTTCAGCGATGACTGCGCAACGTTACCTAAACAACGCAAACAGCGCACAACAAACATCAATGGAGCGTCTAGCTTCTGGCTCTAAAATC
>NZ_JAPPTH010000039.1:0-29664 GCF_027587015.1 Vibrio sp. Makdt | reverse complement strand
TTCCTATCCGTTACTCCTCAGAGTTTTCTTGATAACTTATTTGACCCGTCTACCAGTGTAGGCTTTATGCTCAGCACCCATTCATCAAGAGGTGTGTTATGTCTATTCATCGTTCCTTCGCAGTGCCTCGTCCGCTGCTTTCATTTTTCGACGGACTGTCCGACCCAGCAAAAGGAATTGCACTGGCGCTTATCTCAAATGCTCTGTTCATATTAGTCGGCGTTATTGTCCGCGAGTTGAGCCATAGCATTGATATTTTCCAGATCTTGCTATTTCGCCAACTGGTTTTTGTGACCTTATTAATGCCATCGATAATCAGCAACATCGATGCAATGCTCCACCCTAAAATGGTGTCGATGCATGTATGGCGTGTCACCGGAGCGTTCATTGCGCTCTACTTCAGCTTCTTAACCGTCAGTAATATTCCGTTTGCCGATGCAACCGCATTAGGATTTCTGAAAGTGTTGTTCGTGGCAGTTATCTCTCGTCTATTCCTGAAAGAAAACGTTGGCTGGGCTCGCATGACGACGATCTTAATTGGCTTTACTGGAGTGATGTTAGTCGTACAACCGACCTTAGAAAGTGAATCTCTGTTCTATGTTGGAACAGGATTAATCGCAGCATTAGGTGCTGCTATTGCGGTTATCTGTGTGAGGAAGATGGCGAATGTAGAATCGAAAACCGTTGTATTGGCCTACCAAGCCATCTTTGTTGGCGCTGTTGCGTTAATCCCAGCGATCATCGAATGGCAATGGCCGACATGGTCTGAACTGGCTTTATTAGTTCTGGTCGGCGTTATCTCTTCTATCGGGCAGTGGTTTGGAGTGACAGCCTATAAATGGGGGGAAGCGAACGTAGTGTCGAATGTCGAATACTCACAAATGATCTACTCAATGGTTCTAGGCTTTCTGTTGTTTTCGGAATTACCAAATTCACTCGCTTTGATCGGTACGAGCGTGATTTTATTCAGTGCCATCCTACCGTTTATCATCAAAGCGAAGCAGAAATAGTAACTGTCACTATTCGGTGATAACGGCTAACTATTTATGCCCCAAACCGCATTTAGCAAGGGGCATTGATCATTCGTTTATCAATGGTGCTCAAAATACTGATCGTGTTGTGATTTAGCCGATTGGTCTTGAGTACCAGGATAGAACTGGACGAGCGTCTGGTCGGCGAGCGTAAGATGAATCCAGCCTTCTTTAACCCTTAGCCAATTGGTACCGTTTTTCTCATAGACAATAGGAAAACGGCCCCAGCCAGAATCCGACACCTGTAGCTCTTGAAAGCGTTCAATTGAGGTAAGCTGCTCGCTTTCAAAACTTGCACTAGAATAAACAGGCAAAGGTGCAATAGCATCGCTTGGCTTAAACGTATAACAACTTACAGACGCAGAAGTACGGTCAAACCATTGATACGGTTGAGCTCCGATTAGATCGTAGACCGTACAATCATTAAATTTGATAGCCCACGCTTGATGCTCTTTAAAGCCAAGGTAGCCAATCGGTTGAGATGGTTCGATTGTCGTCTCTGGTGCATCAACCTGTGCTAGCTCTGAGGACGTACATCCCACCAAACTCAGACTAAAAACAAAAGCCAAAATTCGCTTCATCATTGCCCCCTCAAATCCGTAAGTCATTCAATCGAGTTCTTACATTAAACGGTAAGTTCCAAGCGATTACCATCAGGATCGAGTACACAGCTCTCATAATAGCCATCACCGGTTCTTCTTGGACCGTCTAAACGTTCATACCCCTCTTCGACTAAGCGCTGGGTCAGTTCATCGACAGCTTGCTCTGAACCCAATGAAATAGCCATATGAATGAAGCCAGTAAATTGATCATAGATGTCATCTTTCGATTCAGGAACCGAGTCCATTTCCATGATCTCTAAGCGGCTACCACTCTCAAAAGACAAGAAGTAAGACGAAAAGCCTTTGGTTGGATTGTGGTATTTCTGGTTAGATGTCGCGCCAAAGTAATCTTCATAAAATCGTTTAAGTACTTCGAGTTGTTTGGTCCAAATCGCGATATGTTCAATCTTCATTTTTATCACCTAATGTTTACGTATGACACTAGATTACTCGCCAAATAAGGAAGGATAAACAGAACAGAAAGTACCATTAGCATTCCTATTTTATCGGTGACATTTCGCCCAGTCGCTGCGCAATATTGCTATCTCAGTTTGTGTAATAGTTAGCTTTGCTCCATAGTCGGTGTTTTACACAATCGAGATTTAAACTGTGAGCTATTTTAAATTGATAATGCTAGCCGCCATATGGGGAGGTTCATTCCTTTTCATGAGAATTGCGGCCAATCCTTTAGGCCCAGCGGTCCTAATTGAAGCGCGAGTTTTATGCGCGGCAATCACCCTACTTTTGGTTTCATTTTATCTAAAGAGAAAGCTCTCATTTAATGCTCACTCGAAACACTTTTTCATTCTCGGTTTGTTTAACACCGCGCTTCCTTTTTTGTGTTTCGCTTATGCGGCTCAAACACTGAATGCTTCAACCCTCGCGATCCTGAACTCCACGGCACCGATATGGGCGGCAATCATTGGAGCTATATGGACCAAAACTGCACTTGAGAGCAAGGTATTACTTGGGCTAGGTATTGGTGTTACTGGGGTTAGCGTGTTGGTTGGTTGGGATGCATTCAATATTGGCCAAGAAGCCATTCTTCCAATCTTTGCAGCCGTGATGGCCGCATTTAGCTACGGTATCGCGTCTAACTACACCAAAACAGCACCTAAGGTTGAAGCTTTCAACAATGCCCACGGCAGCATGTGGGCAGCAGTGTTAATCGTATTACCCTTTGTGTTTTTCATGCCAATGAGAGAGGCACCCGATCTCACGATTACCACATCGGTCATCTTATTAGGTGCAGTATGTACCGGGTTAGCGTACCTGCTTTATTTCAATCTCATCAATGAGCTTGGTGCGCCTTCAGCGCTTTCAGTTACCTTTCTAATTCCCGTTTTTGGCATCCTTTGGGGTAACTTGTTCTTAGGTGAAGCTATTGGCATTAATACTGTGGTTGGCTCTATTTTGGTTATCACTGGTACCATGCTGGTGACCGGTTTATCTCCAACGCAGATGTTCAAAAATGCACGCCAAAAACGTCGCCAACGAGCAAGCTAAGTTCGGCATAACTTCACTTTGATTATCAATAAAAGTGGAACAATCAAGAACAAAAGCGGCCTCATTTTAGAGGCCGTTTTTATAGTTCTATCTTCAGATTCAGCTGTTTTCAGACTTCTTCATGTATTGCTGAACCTTATCTCTTAACCACTGATGGGCAGAATTCAAGTCGGTTCTTTTATGCCAGATCATGTATTGCTGCATCGGAACAATTTCGAATGGTTGTTCCAATACTTGTAGCTGGAAGGTCTCCGCAAATTGATTAGCAAAATCACGTGACGTACTGCCTACGCAATCCGATCCCGCTACCAATACACACATGGTCATGATCGAATCACACTCTGCACTCACTTTCCTTTGCTTGAGTGGCGTTTTAGTGAAGTATTCTGCCGTGTATAGGCGAGTTCGACGCATCCGAAACGTAATGTGTTTTTCGTCATAATACTGCTCTTGTGTAACCGAACCATTGATTCTAGGGTGACCTTTTCGAGCTATAAGCACTAGCTCATCTTCAATTACTGGCTTTGTCATATAGCCATTCACTTGCGGGTAATGAATATCGATCGCGAGATCCGCTTGCTGCATACTCAAGCTTTGAAGCAACTCCTCTTCGTTGTTCGGCACCATGTTAAATTCGATTGAGATATTACCTAAGGTCTTGTCCCGTTCAACTAGAGGCTGAAGTTTGTTGAGGCCAATTTCGTTAACCAAAATTCGAAACACATGATGCTGCTGATTATCGAACTTTTTTAGTGTGCTGACAGCGCTCGTTATCCCTTCTAACGCCGGCTCGACTCGACTTGCCAATTGTACCGCCGCATTGGTCGGAGTGATCCCTCGACCCTCGCGAATAAAGAGATCGGTATCGAGTTGAGCTTGTAAACGCTTCAAAGCGCCACTTACTCCAGGTTGAGTCATGCCAAGAGATTCGGAGGCCAAAGTAATCGACTTCAATCGGTACACTTCTAAAAACACACTTAGTAGATTCAGGTCTAGCTTTTCAATATCGCTCACAGCTGCTCTCCATGTTCGCTTGAGGCCGTATTTAGCATACGACAAGGTTTCATTCTGAACCTATAACTTAATACAACTAAAACACATCACTGTTCGTGATGTGTTAAATAAAGCTTACTTTATTTTTTGCTATGTGTGTTGGGTGTACCATTTATTCATCGTCACGAGGTCTTGATGGGAATAACTCTAATAGCAACTTTAAATACTTGCTATTAAGTACCACAAGCCTGAGCGATATAACGATAATAACGTCAGACCAAGCTAAAATAGCCACCGGCTACTAACTACAAAGCCTCACCCACTCGATGGGTTGAGGCTTTTTTTGTTTGATGAGTCATCAAGCGATTTATTTCAGATTTCTCAATAACGGACGATCTTGTTATCGCTATCCTGTGAGGTATTAGAAACTTTGCGCAATAAAA
Source organism: Vibrio sp. Makdt (assembly GCF_027587015.1). Lineage (NCBI taxonomy): Bacteria > Pseudomonadati > Pseudomonadota > Gammaproteobacteria > Vibrionales > Vibrionaceae > Vibrio > Vibrio sp. Makdt. The sequence goes on along the minus strand of NZ_JAPPTH010000039.1, from coordinate 25,089 downwards.
CTTTGTTATAAAAGTGCTTCGGAATCGGTATCAAGGGAAAGATATGCAGAAAATAATTCTGATCACAGGAGCAACTGACGGCATTGGTTTAGAGACCGCAAAAGCGCTGACTCAGCAAGGACACCACATTCTGATTCATGGTCGAAACCCTGCCAAGATCAACAAAGTTGTGGCGGCTCTGTCTCGACTGTCTAAGACGGCAGTCATTGAAAGTTATGTAGCAGACCTATCAACACTCTCAGAAGTCGAAGCGCTCGCCACTCAGATTATGGCTGACCATCAGCGGTTCGACGTCCTCATCAACAACGCAGGCGTGTATAAGGTGTCGGAAATTACCACTTCAGATAACCTTGATGTGCGCTTCGTGGTTAACACCATTGCACCTTATCTACTGACACAAAAGCTGCTTCCTCTTTTTGATACGACAGGTCGTATCGTGAACCTATCTTCAGCAGCTCAATCACCCGTAGATTTAAATGCCCTTATCAGCCCAAATGCAGGAGAATTGGATGGCCCCGTTTACGCACAAAGTAAACTCGCACTCACGATGTGGTCGATTGATTTGGCGAATGCCTTAACAAATAGCCCAGTAACTAATGGCCTCGCGGTTATTCCAGTAAACCCAGCCTCTTTCTTGGGGAGCAAGCTGGTCAAAGATGCTTATGGCGTTGATGGCAATGATCTTGCAATTGGCGCAGACATCCTTTGCCGTGCAGCGCTCAGCGATGAATTTTCCGATGCCTCAGGACGATACTTCGATAATGACTCTGGATTATTCAAAGACCCTCACAACGATGCTCTTGATCCCACTAAAAACCGTAAACTGGTGGAAGTTATCGAGCAGCTGTTACAAGCGAAACTAAAGGTGACACATTCTGCTTAACCACTAAGTTAACTAACTTTTTCTAGATATTCCGTCTATCTACACAGAGAACAAACTTAGAGGAAATAAAAAGGCCGGTATCAACCGGCCATTTGTTCTCACATTTTGATTGTTAGCCAATAGCGCGAACTAGCTCCGCGATACCTTCCCAATCGCCCTTATCCATTTTGTCGGTAGGAACCATCCAAGTACCACCGCAGGCAACGACTGATTTCAGTGCTAAGTAAGAATCTACGTTAGCAGGGCTTACACCACCTGTCGGCATAAAGTTAACTGGATACACTGCCGAAAGTGCTTTCAACATAGCAACACCACCTGATGGCTCTGCAGGAAAAAACTTAAGTGTTTTAAGGCCCATTTCCATTGCTTGCTCGACTAGGCTCGGATTGTTAACCCCAGGTACAATCGCAACGCCACGCTGCTGACAGTATTTTACCGTTGTCGGATTTAAGCCAGGGCTCACAATAAAATCAACTCCCGCATCAATCGCAATATCCACCTGCTCTGTCGTTAGTACTGTACCAGCGCCAATCAGTAATTCAGGGTAGTCTTCTCGCATCAAACGAATCGACTCTGCTGCCGCGTCTGTACGAAACGTTACCTCTGCGCAAGGTAGGCCATTCTCTACCAACACTTTGGCAAGAGGAACCGCTTGAGCAACGTCGTTAATAGCGATAACAGGAACAATCCGAGTGTCTCTGAGTCGCTGTTCAATAGTTTTCATTGTTCGTTTCTCTTATTTTGAACTGGAAGATTACGCTAAATCACTGCCATTGCTCGCAATGACTTTTTTGTACCAATGGAACGACTTTTTCGGAATTCGATTCAGAGTTCCATTGCCTAGGTTGTCTCTATCTACATAAATGAAACCGTAACGCTTACTCATTTCCCCTGTCGACGCCGCAACCAAATCAATACAACCCCAAGGTGTGTACCCCATCAGTGGAACACCATCTTCCATCGCTTCGTGCATCGCAACAATGTGCTGACGAAGATAATCTATACGGTAGTCATCGTTTACTTCACCCTTGCCATCCAAGGTGTCACGAGCGCCTAAGCCGTTCTCAACTAAGAAAAGTGGTTTCTGGTAACGATCGTATAGGGTATTCATCGTGATACGAAGACCAGTAGGATCGATCACCCATCCCCAGTCACTTGCAGGCAGATGAGGGTTTTTGATTGACTTAACAACGTTCGCTGCACTCGTATTCCCTGCATTCATATCAGCAGAAGCACAGCGTGAAGCGTAGTAACTGAAAGAGATGAAATCGACAGTATGTTTCAAGATCTCGAAATCTTCTTCTTGTGTCTCTAGTACCACACCTTTGTTATCAAATACCTTTTGAGCATAAGATGGGTAATAACCACGCGATTGAACATCGATGAAGAATAGGTTCTCACGGTCTTTTTCCATCGCCATGAGTACATCTTCAGGCTTACAAGAGTAAGGGTAGAAGTTACCGCCCGCTAACATGCAACCCACTTGATTCTGCTCGTCCACTTCATGGGCAATTTTAGTCACTAAAGCACTCGCCACTAGCTCATGGTGAGCTGCTTGGTATTTCACTTGATCGTGATTTTCGCCTTCTTGGAACAATAATCCAGCCCCCGAAAACGGGCTTGCCAGCAGGATATTAATCTCATTAAAGGTTAGCCAATACTTCACCAAACCTTTGTAGTTCTCAAAACAGGTTCTCGCGTAACGGCTAAAGAACTCAATCATCTTGCGATTGCGCCACGAGCCATACTCATTAACTAAGTGCATTGGCACATCGAAATGACACAAGGTAACGAGTGGCTCAATGCCGCATTTCTTACACTCTTCAAAAACATCACGGTAAAAATCTAAACCAGCTTGGTTCGGCTCTAGCTCATCACCTTTTGGAAAGATTCGGCTCCAAGCGATGGATACGCGGAACACTTTAAATCCCATCTCTGCCAGCAAGGCGATGTCTTCTTTGTAACGATGATAAAAGTCTATCGCGTTATGGCTTGGGTAGAACTCGTCTTCGCTGAGCGTCACCTTATCAACCTGACCAAGCTTAATTGGCATGCGGTTCTCACCGTAAGGGATCATATCTACAGTTGTTAGGCCTTTACCACCCGCTAAGTGAGCGCCTTCAGATTGGTTTGCAGCAATCGCGCCGCCCCACAAGAAATCTTCGGGAAATTGAATGTTTGACATCGAATACCTCGGAAACAATAAAAGTCACCTTACGATGAAGTAAGGTGACTGAATAAATTAATCAATTCTAATTAAGAAGCGGACACTACAGTGGTCTTCTCTTCTACCTTGCCAGCTTCTTTCTTTGCTGGCTCTGAAGTTGCTTTCTCATCGGCATCATCTTCTGGAACATCTTCAAAGCCTAGAACTAGAGTTAGAACAAATGACAGCACAATAGACAATGCGATCAGACCGAACACCCAAACGATACTCATCGGGTCATTCACATCGAAGAACTGAACACTCGTAAACAAGCTTGGTGCTGCCATCGAGTGACTCGCAAGGCCACCCATGCCCGCTAATGCACCTACGATAAAACCAGTAATCATTGTTGCGATAAGTGGACGTTTCAGACGAACAAGCACACCGTACAATGCAGGCTCAGAGATACCGGCGAAGATAGCTGAAGCACCCGCGGCTAATGATGTCTGCTTTAGTGCGCTGTTTTTGGTTTTGTAAGCAACAGCCAGACACGCACCACCCATACCAAGGTTGGCACCAATTTCTGAAGGCATAACCATACCTTCACGACCCGTCTCAGCAATGGTTTGAATAATCGTTGGAGTAAATACACGGTGCATACCAGTAAGAACAAGTAGAGGCCAAAGTGCACCCATGATAGCAACCGACAACCAACCTAATGTGTCATGAATTGTGTAAACAAGCGCTGAAAGTGCAGTACCAACCCAAATACCAAATGGACCGATAAGTACGATAGCAACCGGAGCTGCAATCAATACGATCAACATAGGTTTCAGGAAGTTTTTAGTCACAGCAGGGGTAATGCTATCTACCCAACGCTCTATGTAAGAAAGAGCCCAAGTCATCACAAGTACAGGAATAACCGTGTAGGTGTATTTTACTGACGTGATTGGGATACCGAAGAAATCAACGTGCTTGCCTTCTGCAGCTTGCGCCATCAATTCCATAAAGTTCGGGTGGATTAAGACGCCGGCAATCGCAATGGAAAGAGACATGTTGGTCTTGAATTTGATCGATGCGGAAGCGGCAACCATAACAGGTAGGAAGAAGAAGGCACCGTCACCGATAGCTTTCAGAATAATTAACGTAGGTGCATTTGGCTCAACCCAGCCCAGCATCTCAAGTACCATGGCGAGCAGTTTGACCATTGAAGCACCAATGATTGCTGGGATAAGAGGCGACATGGTACCAACCAGTGCGTCCAACATTTTCGCACCAATTGACTTAGCCGTTAGCTTCTCTTTTTTAGCAGGAACCTCTGACTCAGATACAGTGGATAGCTCACAAAGCGCCATCACTTCTTTGTATGCATACGATACCTCGTTACCAATGATAACTTGTACTTTGTCTCCATTATCAACAACACCCATCACACCTTTCAGTACTTTTAGTTTGTTGATATCGACGCCATCTTGGCTGTGTAAAACGAATCGTAGTCGAGTCATACAGTGTGTTAGGGCAGCCACATTTGTCTTGCCCCCAAGATGCTCAACAACAGATTTCGCAATTGCGCGGTAATCGTTGGCCATTTTATCCCCCAAAGATCTCTTTCCAGTGATTTTTAAACGCGAATATAGTGAGATGTGACTAATTTTCCGTCAGTAGGATGCAAAAACAATCACAATTGTTGTGAATTGTTGTTTTGTGTCCTTCATCACACTTCCTTAAGTTACCGGTAACGCTTATAAGATAAAGCCATATTTACAAGCGATGTTCAAAATTGAGATCACGCGCAAATTTGTTAAGAGGATTGAGTTATGGCTGGTAGTAGTGTCATCGTCATGGGTGTCAGTGCTTGTGGGAAAAGCACGATAGGCGAGCAGTTGGCAAAAAAACTTGGGCGTAAGTTCATTGATGGTGACGACCTTCATCCTCGAGCAAACATTCAAAAAATGGCGTCAGGCCAACCTCTTAATGATGATGATCGCATTCCATGGCTGGAACGCGTTCGTGATGCAGCGTACAGCCTAGAAAGTAAAAATGAGCACGGCATTATTGTGTGTTCTGCGTTGAAGAAGAAGTACCGCGACCAAATTCGCGAAGGGAACAAAAACCTCACCTTTCTCTTTTTAGATGGCAACATTGACCTGATCTTGCATCGAATGCGTCAGCGCCAAGGCCACTTCATGAAAGAAAACATGATTAAAAGCCAGTTCGAAACATTAGAAAGACCCGATCACGAGCCAGATACGGTTGTCATCAGCATTGATGGCGATATTGATGACGTTGTGGACTGTGCTGCGATTGTGCTTTCAATGACTGATGAGGCAGAAACAGCATGACCCTTCTAACCATCCAAGCGGTGACTCAACGATTAATTGAACGAAGCAAAGAGACTCGTGAAGCGTTTCAAATCCGAACCCAACACCAAGCCTCTGCAGGCAAAGGTGGTAAAGGGCTTTCTTGCGGCAACTTGGCTCATGCTGTCGCGGCGTCTTGTTCCGATGAGAAACGATCCATCCTTGATCTCACCAAATCCAATGTGGCGTTAATCAGCTCTTACAACGATATGTTAAGCGCTCACCAGCCGTATCAACACTATCCAGATCAGATCAAAAAGGCGTTAGCTAAGTTCGGCCACACCTCTCAAGTAGCGGGCTGTGTTCCCGCGATGTGCGATGGGGTAACTCAAGGCCAACCAGGCATGGATATGTCTTTGTTTTCAAGGGACTTGATTGCTCAATCGACCGCTCTTTCACTGAGTCATAACGTGTTTGATTCAACCCTATTGCTTGGTATTTGCGACAAGATAGCTCCAGGACAACTGATGGGCGCGCTCTCTTTTGCGCATCTACCAACCGCCTTTGTTCCGGCAGGCTTGATGGCAACGGGCATCAGCAATGATGAGAAAGTACACATTCGCCAAGAATACGCGGCTGGTAACGTAGGAAAAAGTGCCTTACTGGATATGGAGTGCAACGCTTATCACTCAGCGGGCACCTGCACTTTTTACGGCACAGCCAATACCAATCAGCTAGTATTTGAAGCGATGGGGCTAATGCTTCCGGGCTCAGCGTTTATTCACCCTGACTCTAAATTGCGCGCATCACTCACTCAGCATGCCGCCATTGAAATTGCTTCAATGACACCACAAGCCACAAACTTCCGCCCGCTTTCTGAAGTCTTTACCGCTAAAAGCTTAATCAATGGCATTGTTGCCTTGCTCGCATCAGGTGGCAGTACCAACCACAGCATTCACATGGTCGCGGTAGCACGCGCAGCAGGATTTATTCTGACTTGGCAAGACATCAGCGATCTATCCGATGTGGTGCCTTTACTTGCTCGAGTTTATCCCAACGGCCCAGCAGATATGAATGCGTTCCAAGCGGCAGGAGGAGTTCCCGCGCTGTTACGCCGTTTAGATCAAGCCAACTTACTGCACCGAGATGTCACACCTACCTTTGGCTCGTTTGAAGATCAAATGAGTATTCCTGAGATTGAAGATGGACGGCTGATTTGGCGAACGTGTGAACAATCAGCAGACCACGACGTCATCGCGGGGCCGGAACACGTCTTTCAAGCAACAGGTGGGACACGAGTGCTTTCTGGAAACCTAGGCAATGCAGTCATTAAAGTCTCAGCTGTCGCCGAAGAACAGCGTGTAATAGAAGCTCCAGCTGTGGTTTTCGACTGTCAACATAAGGTGGAAGCCGCATATCAGCGAGGCGAACTCAATAAAGACTGTATTGTTGTAGTGATAAACAATGGACCTGCAGCAAACGGGATGCCGGAACTGCATAAGCTCATGCCTATTCTTGGCAACATACAAAAACAGGGGTTTAAAGTCGCTCTGGTTACTGATGGTCGCCTCTCTGGTGCCTCTGGGAAAATACCATCTGCGATTCATGTCTCGCCGGAGGCCATTCGAGGTGGAGCAATTGGACTTGTCAGGGACGGGGATATCTTGCGCCTAGATTGCACGAATGGCGAACTCAATGACCTCAGCGATATGCAGGCTCGCCAAGCTCAGAAGTTTGAGGTTAAAGCAGAAGAGCAAACTCTGGGGCGAAACTTATTCAGCGTCATGCGCCAAAGTGTTTCAAGTGCAGAACAAGGGGCGAGTTTTATCGTCTAACTGTGTTGTCGCTTAAATGTAAAAGCAAAAGGGGCATCATTTCGATGCCCCTTTCAGTTTCCACCATATTTGATTAAACGCTTTCGCCATCAGTGATGCGATAGCCCATATCCACTACCGTTTCCGTGACTGACTCACCTTTCAATCGGGCAAGCAGTAGCTCAGCACTTTTTTTACCCATCTCATAACGTGGGGTATCCACACTAGTCAATTTTGGTCGAATGGTTTGGCCAATATCTAACGCGTTATAGCCAACCACAGCGAGCTGTTTCGGCACTTCTATCCCGCGTTGCTGAGCGATAAGCAAGGTACCTATCGCGATATCATCATTGGTGCAGAAAACACCATCAAGATCTGGGTAATCAGCCAGAGCACGATCAAGCAAATCCTCAGCCAAAGAGAAGTTTGAGTGCTGTTCAGTCAAAACATGCTTAGGCTCTAATCCAGCCTCATGCATCGCTTTATCATACCCTTGCAAACGCAATTGTGTTCGGGCATCGAGCCTCGCACCGAAGTAAGCGATAGAACGTTTTCCCGCTTCAATCATGCGCTTCACGACGTGATAAGAAGCATCGATGTGGTCTAAGCCGACAACCATATCAATCGGGTTTGTCGGTAGTTCCATCGTTTCAACAACAGAAACACCTGAGTTCTTGATCATCTGTAACGTGCGGGGGGTGTGGTGGCTTTCTGTCAATATCAACCCGTCAACTTGATACGAAAGCAGCGAAGCAATTTTTTCCTCTTCTTCCACAGCATCATAGCTAAAGTGAGCAAGCAACGTCTCGTAGCCGTTCTCTTTGGTAACCGTTTCGATACCTTGAACAAACGCGGCAAAGATTTGGTTTGATAATGAAGGGAGCAAGATACCGATCGCTTTACTCGACGACTTAGAGAGCATCGCTGGCGCTTTGTTTTCGATGTATCCCATCTCTTCAATAACCGCAGCAATTTTCTCGCGAGTTTTGGCTGCAACTGAATCGGGGTTGCGCATGTAACGAGAGACGGTCATCTTAGTGACGCCTACTTTGTCTGCCACATCTTGCAGTGTGGTTCGAGTTTTCTTGTGCTGTTCTGTCATAACTATTTGAACTCTTTATTATGTTACAAGTAACATTATAAAGTTTCCGCTCCCTCAACTTCAACCCATTCGTTCTCAACAACACATAGTTTTGGAATTTTTCGTGCCCCAACTAGTTCGTATAGAGTTTAAAGTAGACTCGCACTATGCGTGCTTAATAAAGGCTTGGCTTAACTGCTGAAAGAGTGAGTCTACGTTGGGCAAGGGCGTTACATGTCCAGATAAAAGCGTATGAACGTGCGGCTCTACAACGGTTGGGTTACCGCAGATTTGATTATAAAAATTTACTGGTGCAACGATGTTATCTAAGTCGACATCTAATAGGATACAAGCTTGCGAAAGTACGATTTGACCGCCCCCGTGTTTCAACAAAACACGCTGAGCAGTACCCACTATTTTTTGCTTATTGATATTGAGGTTATAGTCACCATCGCAATAAGAACCCGGGGTTGCGTGTACATCGACATCAACGCCTAACTCTTTAAAAAACAGGGTCAAGACATTGCACAGATGTCGATACGCTTTTTGAATATTATACGCTTCGTCAGAAGGCCAATGATAAATGTGCGATAGGTTAATGACTCCCGGTAACTGGGGAACGGGAGCACCACCCGTTTTACGCGAAGAGAGTTGCCAACCTTGTGCCTCAAGCTGCTTTCTAGATTCCAACGTTACTGGCCACTTTTTACCTGCAGGCAAAACAAGTGTCGGCGTTTTGGCTTGCCACAACATTAAGGCTTGTCCAATCTCACCATTCTGAATCTGCTGCAATAGCTCATCTTCTTTTTCAAACGCACGATCAACATCAATGTGCGGGTAACGCACGAGCTTATTCGTTAACTTCAATGCACTTTCCTCTACAACTTGTGAGTTCGAATTAATCACTAGCCCTAGATTAATAATATATCCCCCAAATCTAATACAACATAGCGCCAGAGGTACAAAATTTTATTATTCCTATCTATGCAGTATCGGCTTAGTTAAAAACCTCGTGCTTGGACAGCTTTAGTCAAGCAAGGTTGTCTGATATGGTGACGGCAGAACTTCAGCAATTGTTTTAGATAGTATTGAATATGAAAACACTCACCATACTTGATGGCGGCATGGGCCGAGAACTCAAAGAAATTGGCGCACCCTTCTCGCAGCCTCTTTGGAGCGCTCAAGCGCTGATTGAAGCTCCGGATTTTGTTAGCCAAGCGCACCAAAATTTTGTCGATGCAGGCGCTGAAATCATAATTACCAACAGCTATGCGTGTGTGCCTTTTCATTTGGGTGAAGAACTGTTCGCACAAAGAGGATTCGAGCTAGCAGCGCTATCTGGCGAATTAGCTAGAGCAGTTGCTGACCAAGCGCCTCAAGCGGTCAAAGTGGCAGGCTCTATTCCACCACCATTTGGTAGCTACCGACCTGACTTATTCAAAGTCGAACAAGCGGCATCTATCATTCAAACCCTCTATGATGCACAAGAACCAAATATCGACCTATGGTTAGTAGAAACCCTATGCAGCATACAAGAGTTTGAATCCATTCATACGGTACTGAAGCAATCAACGAAACCGTGTTACTACGCCTTTAGCTTAGAAGATACCAAAGGCGACTCTGCGTCTATTCGTTCAGGTGAGAGCGTAAAAGAAGCCGTCAAACTGGCTTGCCAGTCAAACGCGACAGGCATTATGTTTAACTGTTCAGTACCGGAAGTAATGGATCAAGCGATTATCGATACCAAACAGGTAATGGTCGAATTAGGTCAAGATCTAGAAATCGGTGTCTATGCAAATAACTTTGCGCCGATCAGCAGCGAGCATGAAGCTAATGACATGCTTCAAGAGATGCGCGAGTTAAATGGCCAAGGTTACTTAACTTACGCAAAACGCTGGCACGAACTTGGTGCCAATATTGTTGGTGGTTGCTGCGGTATAGGGCCAAAACACATTCAAGCTCTAGCGGATTGGAAGCGCTCCACACAAAGCTAAAACCGCCCTTTCGATTAGAATTACAAAAATAGAGAACAGATTGAAAAATCTGTTCTCTATTTGTTTGTGACGCCCCTAAGTACACTGAGACAAAACAACGATTGGAGTAAGTGATGAGTGACACGCAACGTAAGATTAAATGGGGTATCGCAGGGCTCGGCAATATCGCGAATAGATTCGCCACAGCGCTAACAGAGCACTGCTCATTTGGCGAACTCTACGCGGTGTCAGCACGCGTCCAATCAAGAGCGGATCTGTTTGCTAATAAGTTTGATTGCGATAAGGCTTATGGATCTTATGAAGCCATGGCTCAAGATCCAGGTGTTGAAGCGGTGTACATTGCCACGGTACACCCGTATCACAAGCCTCTAGCTGAACTATTTCTAAACCATAAAAAACACGTACTGGTAGAAAAGCCTGCCTTCACCAACCTTGGTGATTGGTTAGAAATGAAAGCTCTGGCAGAGCAAAATGGAGTAATGTTGCTAGAGGCGATGAAGACCGTCGTATTCCCAGCTTATCGCGAGCTTACATCATTTTTAACCAGCAACCATATTAAGCTTGATTCGATAGAAGCCAGCTTTGGTAATGAGCACGACTACGACCCTAACCTGTTTATCTTCAACCCAGATTTAGCTGGCGGGGCAACACTTGATGTTGGAGTGTATGGTCTGTGGTTCTTCTACGATTTATGTAGCACTCTTGGGATTACGCCTTCTCTACCTAAAGTCGAAATGTCGAGCCTCTATGAAGGTTCGAATGTAGATACCGATTCGTGCTTCCAGTTCTCTGGAGAGATCAACGCGACCATATCTGCTTCAACGGTACACAATCTGCCGCGCGCAGCGCGATTAACGGGCCCAGATATCACCATTACGATTAAAGAGAAATGGTGGAACCCAGCCCATATAACGGTGGAGTACAAACATGAAACCTTCACCATCGAGCACCCCGTTCAAGGTAATGGGTTCGAGTATCAAATCGAGCACTTCTCGCAACTTGTATTAGAGGGCAAACTTGAGTCTGATATCCTAAGCTCAAAGATAAGTGCACAGGTTCTTGAAACCATGGAAAAAGCGCTCGCTGATGCAGGCTACCAACACTTAACTCAACCTAACATTTAGGAATTCGAATTGGGCAACCTAAAGCGCAAGCTTGAACTGTACGAAAAGATATTTCAGGCTTTTGGGCCTGGAGTATCACGCTGCCAAGTCAGTCAAATCGCAACGCTTCTACATGTGAGTGAGCGTCACGTTCAAACTCTACTCAAAGCAATGACAGCGCAAGGCTGGATTGAGTGGCAAGCCAGTTCAGGACGCAATAAAAAGGCACAACTCACGTGTCTGATTGAGCCGATGGAAGCGTGCCACCAATACGCACAAAGCCAAGCAGATTCCGGCAACATCGAGCAGGTCTTCAGCACCTTAAGCTTTAATGGACGCAATGCTGGTACAGAACTGCAAGCCTTTCTAAATAGCGCTAGTCAATCGGCACAAAGCGTCGCGTACATCCCCTTCCACCGTGAACTAGAAGCGCTTCACCCTCAGCGTGTACTAAGGCGTACTGAACGTTTCTTAGTGATGCAGGTTTGCCAGCGCCTAACCTCTATTCAACAAGGCAAGCTGAGCGGTAATTTAGCTTATCACTGGCAACCCAATGAAAATGCTACCGTTTGGCATTTCCAAGTTCGTAATGGTGTTCAATTCCATAGTGGTCGAACGCTTGAAGCCCAAGACGTAGTACGATGTCTCTCCTCACTATCTAAGAGCAAACTCTGGCATCGATGCTATCAACATATTGTTGAAGTATCGGCTGTCACTGGCGATGTGATCAAAGTGACTCTTAGCGAGCCTGATTGGCATTTACCTCGATTACTGGCTAGAACTGAGGCTTCGATATATGAGCACACATCAGACGATAAACTTATCGGCTCAGGTGCTTTCGCGTTGGAGATTTTCTCAAGCAAGATGCTTAGGTTAAACCGCAACAACGCCTACTCACACAGCACACCTATTCTCAATCGAGTCGAACTTTGGGTCTATCCTGAATGGTCACAAACTAAGGCGTGTGCGCAAAACCAAGTATGCGTCAAAATGCCAGAGAAAACGGTAAAGGTGAGTGGCGCGAGTAATTCAGATCTACAGAATTGCAGGTCAATCTTCTTTAAGATTCAAAACCCGAAGTTGTCCAAAACCACTCGTAAGTTCACTGTTGAGGACACCTCTGAATGCCAAGCTCTTTTCGAGCAGTTGTCAGTATCTGGCGATCAAAAAACCAGTGTCGAATATGGGTACTACACGGCTACCAAAGACATTACGCTGTGCAGCATTATTGATGAAAACGACACCTTTTCCTCATGGTTCAACTTCTTTACTCGTTTCCCTTTTGGAGACCTATCGCTGCCCGCCGAGATGCTCAATACCATCGAACAAGCTTTAACTGCAATTAGACACGAGCCAAACCTCAAGCCCGCAATCAATAGACTGTTAGAACTTAGGCACTGGCTGAATGAAGCTGGGGTTGTGGTTGAACTTAAGCAAGAGACCTTCAATTTAGAGGTATCTGAAAAGATACAAGGTGCTCAAGTAAATGGATTTGGTTGGTGCAATCTCGAGAAGTTGTGGATTAACCATATTTGATTCTATCCTTAACAGAGATAAGCCATTAAGCACAAAGGCTTATCTTTAACATTCCTCTGCCAATAGCAATGCACTCGAGTGTTAAATTACGATGAAAATTCTGCTCAAATTCTATAGACCCGGTAGAAGGTAAATCATGAATCGACAACTAAAAGGCTCAATACTGTTTCTTTGCGCACTCTCTTTTAACAGTATGGCAAGCACCCAATGCGACACACTTGTGGGCTGTGAGAAGAAATTCTGCGAGATCGAATATCAAATTAAGAAAGCGGAACAGTACGACAATAAGTACAAAGTGGAGCGATTAACAAAAGCGTTGAAAGCGGCGAAAGAGAACTGTACCAATGAAGGTTTGAAAGACGAGATTCTCGAGAACATTGAATCTAACGAACAAGATTTAGCTGAATACCAAGCCGACTTAGAAGAAGCCCAAAGAGACGATAGAGCAGATAAGATTCGAAAGTATGAGAGTAAGATCGAAAAAGAACTGCGTAAAATTGATTGCTTAAAGCAAGAACTGTCTGAAATCCCTTAGACCAAATTCGTGCAGATCGTAGCGGCTTCAATTAATAGCAAAATGGTCTTACTCATTCGTAAGACCATTCACAATGAACTGCTATAAATCAGCATCCACAATCAACACAACAACACCAATGGCTTATCCAGCCAGCGCGACCACAGACTCTTTATAGATGCGATTAGCCACCTTGTAGGCGGCGGGTGACGTCAGCGTTTCTTTGCATCGCGCTTTAAACTGCTCAATATCAATCACCTGCTCTTCCAATAAGTATTTCAGTTCACTTAGGTAGTTCGCTTCAAACACAGCTTGACCAAGTGGTGTGCATTGGTATCGGCTCGACTCTTGATAACCAATCACTGTCAGTACCGACTCCGGCATTTCCCAAAACTTAGCAATGGTGTAAGTCAAACGAATGGAGTAGCTGTTGATCAAACGCTTCAATGCAAATGAGTTAGGCGGAACCGAAGGGTCAACATGCTTGAAAGCCTCCACCATCATTTGGAAAATGATCATCTTACCTAGGTTACGGATCAACCCAATAAAATAGGCGCTAGCCTGATCTTCTTGAGATGGCGACTCTTTCATTAACTCCTTTGAAAAAGAAGCCGTTTGAATGCTGTGATTCCAAATTTTCTCACCGAAATGGCGCCAGTAAATATTGTTGCCCGGGGTAAAATTCTTCATGTAAGAATTAACCACACCCTCTACCAAACCTTGAGAACCCATATTTAAGAATGCGGTTTTTAGATCAGTTACCTGCTTTTCGCTGCGCTTGTAGTAGGCGCTGTTCGCTAGTTTAATCACATCGGCTGCCATGCTCGGCTCTCGCTCAATCACCCTTAGCAATGCCTCGACATCAAACTCGTCGCCCTGTAATTCACCCATTAATGTGGTAACAGAGGCAGGCATAACGGGCAACTCGTTAAGCAGCGCTTTCGGAGAACGAATCAAGCGTTCGATTTGGCAAGCCACAAAGTCGCTAAACGGGTCAGACTCTGTTCTTAGGCGTGATTCTCCAAACAGATAATCAAGAAACTCGCCATCGTGAAGGCTTATCGTTTTATCGACAATGAGTGATGATGGCTGCGCAGACGAAGGCGGAACAAAGATTGAAGTGCGAGGAGTGGTTTGCTCTGCTTTATCGTTTTCTTGCTCAGAGGTGGTTTTTTGGGAGGTAGCTTGTTGATAGGCACTTTTTGAACAATAACTTTGATTACTTTGATTAGCAACGAAAGGGGAAAATAGCGCCTGCAATACCCTTTTAAACATCAATACAGCTCCTAGATGAATACAACATAGACCGGGATATATAACGGCGGTGATTATCGCACAGGCAACTCATAAACCATACAGTGATAAATGAATCATTAATCTTTTAGCTGTATAGGATCTGTTACCCAACAATTTGCTCAGCTCCTCGGTATTCGCCAGGAACAAAAAGAGCGAGCAAATAAAGCTTGCTCACTCTTCCATCAATCTAAATTGTGAAGCTGACTTAAAACTAGCGCTCTGCTACTTCTAGTACGATCTTACCGACGTGTTTTTTCTTCAAAAATTCATCTTGTGCAGTATGAATTTCAGCCAACGGGAAAGATTCCGCAACAATCGCCTTAATCTGCTGTTTCTCAATGCGGTTAACCAAGTTTTGGAATACTTGCGGTTCTAAAACTGTGCAACCAAAAAAGCTAAGGTCTTTCAGGTACAGAGTACGAACATCAAGCTCGACCATCGCACCACCAATCGCACCAGATACGGCATAACGGCCATGCGGTTTTAGAACTTCAAGAAACTCTGGCCACTTGTCACCGGCGACTAAATCGATCACAACGTTAACGCTGCTTTCACCCAAGACTGCGACCAAATCAGCATCACGAGCAATCACCTCATCAGCTCCCAATTCAAGTAGCTGTTGGTTCTTGCTTGGGCTAGTAATCGCAATCACGTAAGCACCGCGCGCTTTCGCCAATTGAATCGCCGCCGAGCCCACACCGCCCGATGCGCCAGAGATAAGCACGCGATCACCTTCAGCCACATTCGCGCGAGTTAGCATGTTCTCTGCTGTTGAGTAAGAACATGGGAAAGATGCTAGTTCAACATCCGACATGGTGCTGTTCACCGCATAAGCGTGCTTCGCTGCAACTTTGGTGTATTCAGCGAACCCACCATCGCACTCAGAACCGAAATACCATGGCTGTGGCAGATCTCGTCCGTATACTTCTGTTAAACAAGGTTCGATAAGAACACGCTCACCAATACGGTCAGCAGAGACTTCATTGCCGACTGCTACGATGAAACCACACACGTCAGCACCTTGGATACGAGGGAACTTCAACGCTTCACCCGACCAACTTGCATCGTCTGAGTCATCGCTTTTTGAGTACCAGCCGATTCGTGTGTTGATATCGGTATTGTTAACGCCTGCTGCCATCACTTTGATCAGCACTTCATTAGGTTCGATTTGAGGAACCGCGATATCTTCGCGGTAGCCAAGCATTTCTGCTCCTCCGTGCCCCAACATCTCTACACCTTTCATTGTTTTCGGTATTTCGAATTTCATCGTGTTTCCTCGAGTAATTTTGTAACCATATTCTGTGCTGATGCCACCGCTTCTTCGCCTAATACTGGCCACGCGCTTGATACGCCTTCATGAAGTAAAAACAGTGGTGTCGCGAGATCATCTCGCAGGCTCTGCTTGCCTATTAGCAAACGGACTTGTTCTTTATGCTGTGTAACCGCTTGGCTGATAAGCTCATTATCGGGAAACGCGGCCATCGCATTCATCGACATACACCCGTGCGGCGCATACTCTTCTAACCATTGTTGGAGCTTGTTGAAGATATGAGTAACCGATTCGAGACCCTTTTCAGGAGACGTTTCCAACAAGAAATCTAGGTAACGTTGGTGTCGATATTCCAAGGCACCAACGATCATCGCTTCTTTTGAAGGGAAGTGTTTATAAAGGGTTCTTAGGCTCACACCACACGCGGTTTTCAGCTGTGCAACGCTCGGTTCCGCAAAACCTTGTTGGCTGAACGCCACTTCAAGGCTTGCTGCAATCTGTTCTCTCAACATAGTGCTCTCTTAATACCCGACAACAGGTAGAATGATTGTTCTACATACAGAGTAGAACAACCATTCTACCCATGTCAATAGTGAGATTCATAGACACAATCTTCAAGAGGACCAGATACAAAAAAAACCAGAACATGAATTCTGGTTTTTTAACGCAGATTCAACTAATCAATCAACACCAACGAATCGAGAATCCCTTTGCCACTGTGGATTCCACCTTCATTTTCGCTAGCGGGTTTGCTGCGGATCAAATAGCCCGCATAGCCGTCTAGCTCTGTTACTGGTTCACCTTTGAAGTAAGCGGTGAATAGGCCGACCTCGCTGACTAGATCTGTTACAAGTGTTTGCTGGGTGTCACGCACTGCAATAGTCGGTACGTCACGCTCATGCGGGTACAAACGCTGCATCAATGCCCACGCGTCGTACTCTTCTGGCTTAAGTTGCCTCAGCTGTTCACTGATATCGTCACCAAATACACAATGACCGCCGCCCTCACCTTGGTTTTTTAGCACCCATTCTTGCTTATCAGCTTGTGTGTTAAACCATTCAATCGATTCACGGGTGATTGGCTTCATGTCGGCTAAAACACTCTTCACCAATTCCGCTTCTTCTAGCGTTAAACCCCAGCCTGCGTATTCTGCTGCTGGCATCATGGTCAGCAGCATTTGCATGGTTTTGCTGGTCGCTAACTGTTGGCTGATAGTCGCGTTCATTGCGACATGGTGTTGTTCCATAAATAAGCGAGTCTGACTTAGCGTGTGGCAACAAACCGATTCGTTGAGTTCTGGAGCCCAGTAATCTGAATACTGATAGCCAGCTCTTAGGTACACCACATCGACAGCGCCGATATCTTTCAATAACAAGCGTTGATTATCACCCGATGAAAGCTGACAGCTCAATTGTTCAAAGGTACGACGAACCGTGCGAATGCCCTGTTTTTGAAGCTCGACTTCAAGCAAATGTTGGTCATAAACGTTGTCTTCGTTCTTCTGCACCACCATCAAGAACACCGGTTTATCTGGCTCATTGAAGTCGGCTTTCACTTGCCTTGCAGCATTTGCGATACCATAAGCCAACTGGGTTAAACCTTGGTTTTCAGCTGGCGTTGCTGACGGATCTTCCAACCAATGGTTATAAACGTTTGGCCATTGGTTTTGCATGAATGAGTGAAATTCTGTTGCTCGCTGACCAAAAGGCGCCATCCCTGCCGCAATGCCATTAAACTCAATCACTTTAGCACCGTGTTGGCGATCGTCCATGAAATCAGTACGCATCAACAACAAAGGTTGACGCGCTGGATTCAAGCGCTCATCCGCACTGCCATGGGCTTGTCGGTGCAACTCCATCAGACGACCAAAAAACGGATCGGCTTTCGCCATATCGCTCAATGATGACTGTAAAAAGTCGTGGTCTTCAGACACATTATTGATGAGCTTGGTGATAAGCGGGGTCACCTTCAACAGGTGTTCAAAAACCTCACGCTCAATACTCATTGGAGCAAGGCTAAAAGGGCAATGTCTCGCGGTATTGTCAGACTGACGAAAAGCGACACCGTGCATAATTGCCCACTCACAAGCATCTTCAATAACTTGTTGCGGAATCGATGGCATTGAATTCATTTAGATATCTCATTCTTGGCGGGCATTTGGCACCCGTAATAAGACGGTGCTCATTCTAAAAAGACGAAATAAATTTAAAAAAACTTATTTCGCCGTTTTGATCATCGTAGCTCGCGGTTTACAGCTGAGGTTCTTGGGTCTTATTGACTATGAGGTCGCGAAGCCATTTGTGGCTTGGTTCAGAATCAAAGTAACGATGCCAAAGCAGAAACAAACCACCGGGAACCAACTCAATGGGAATCGGTTTCATCACCAGTTCGCCACTCTCAATATAGTCACGAACCGAGTTGTACGGATAACACATCAGCAAATCGCTTTGTTTGCACAACTTTACTGCGCTGGTGATGTCCGACACGTTGGCGGCTTTGTTAATTTGGAGCTGTTTGGCTTGCAAGATTTCCAGTAGCAGCCAGTCGCCAACGCCACCGGTCACTAACTGAATATGACGGTATTTAAGGAAGGCTTGCAGGTTCCATTCTTCTTGAAGCACTGGGTGATCATTGCGCATCAAACACACAGAGTAATCTTGCAGCAACTCGACATGGTTTAGCTCAGCAGGGATATTTTGAATGTGAGTACTCGCCCTTTCATCAAGCTCAAAAATCCCAATCCCAAAATCGACCTCACGCTTTAGTAAGCGCTTAAAGGTTTCGCTACTCCAAGTTGTGCTGTTTACCGTAATTTTCGGCGCATCTGCTAGCGCGTTAGGCATAAATTTAGGGTAAATCGCGGTATAAGCGGTTTCGACAAGATCGATATTAAAAGTGCGTTCGCTGTCTTTCGGCTCAAAAATGTCCGGCACGGTTAGCTGTTCAACTTGCAGAAGGATCTGATGAATCTTAGGCGCTAAAGAGGTGGCTTTCGGGGTTGGAAACAGGCCTTTTGACTCACGTTCAAACAAAGGGTCATCAAACAAAGAACGTAGCTTAGTGAGTTGTTTACTCACCGCGGACTGACTAAGGAATAATCGCTCTGCCGTTTTGCTCACGCTGCGCTCTTCAAGCAACACGTGTAAACACAACAGTAAATTCATATCACATTTGAGTAAGCTTTTAACATCTACCATGATATTCCTTAGATTCAGATTAATGATGACTTTATGTCACTTTAAATCATATCACAAACTTGTTAATTTAAGCCCATGTAACCTATGAGTTAATAACTCAAAAAATAATAAACCTAAGGAATACTCATGAACTTTCTAGCACTCCCTAAGATTGATCTGCACTGCCACCTAGACGGAAGTGTTCGCCCAGATACGATTATTGACCTAGCAAAACAGTACAATATCGAACTACCTGAAGATCGCGATGCGGTTGTTCAATCTCTAACTGTGCCAGAAGATTGCAAAAACCTAGATGAGTACCTAGCTTGTTTCAGCCTGCCACTACAAGTAATGCAGACTGAAGAAGCAATTGAACGCATCTCTTTTGAGCTTTACGAAGACGCAGCACTAGAAAACGTTAAGTACCTAGAAGTTCGCTTTGCGCCAATCCTGCACGTAAACAAAGGTCTGTCTCTTGATACGATCATTGCAAGCGCAGTAAAAGGCATGAAGCGTGCTGAAGAGAAATACGACATCAAGGGCAACTACATCATGTCTGTACTGCGTATGTTCCCTAAAGACTCAATCAAAGACGTGATCGACGCAGGTAAACCTTACCTTGGTAAAGGTGTTGTTGCGTTTGATATCGCAGGCGGTGAAAAGCCAGGCTTCTGCGCTGAATTCCCGGAATACACGCAATACGCTATCGAGCAAGGCTACCGTGTGACAGTTCACGCTGGTGAGCAATGGCATGGTCAAAACGTTTACGATGCAGTAACTATGCTAGACGCTGAGCGTATCGGTCACGGTGTTCACATCCAAGGCAACGAAGATGCGTACAACATCGTTAAAGAGAAGCAGGTTGCACTTGAGACTTGCCCAACAAGTAACGTTCAAACTAAATGTATTCACCAATTCAGCGATCACCCAATTGCTGAATTCAAGAAAGACGGTATCGTTGTAACGATCAACACAGACAACCGCACTGTGTCGAACACAACCATGACCAACGAAGTGAAGCGTGTGTGTGAAACATTCGGCCTAACAAAAGAAGATTACGCAGAAATCTACAAGTACTCTGTAGAGAGCGCGTTTGCTTCAGATGAAGTGAAACAGCACCTAATGGGTTTCGTTGAGCAAATCTAATTTGGTAAAGCGTGCCTATTGCTGAATTGCTAGTCTCACTTGGCATTGGTGCTCAAGGGCAAAAAAATAGGAAGAGAAAGGCTGAGGCTTTTCTCTTTTTTTATGTCTGTATATCCGTATGCTAATACCGATATTGATTCGGAAGATATAAATAATGAAAACAGAACTCGAAAAAATGCTGTCTGGCGAAGTTTTTGACGGTGCCGATCATGAAATTGACCAAATGCGCACTCATGCAAGTAAAGCTCTGACAGATTTCAATCAATGTTCCGACGACACTCAACAACCGAGCCTTCAAGCAAATCTATTTGGCAAAATAGGCAGCAGTGTTGTGCGTCCTCCTTTCCATTGTGAGTTTGGTAAAACCATCGAGATTGGTGACGATACCTTCATCAATATGAACGTGGTAATGCTTGATGGCGCGAACATCAAGATTGGTAACAATGTTTTGGTGGGGCCAAGTGTTCAGTTTTATACGGCTTCTCACTCTCTGGATCACCGTAGTCGTCGTAAATGGGAAACCTTCTGCTTTCCAATTATCGTTGAAGACGATGTATGGATTGGCGGAAACACAGTCATCAACCAAGATGTGACTATTGGTGCTCGCTCTGTTATCGCGGCTAACTCTGTGGTCAACAGCGACGTACCGCCAGACTGTCTATACGGTGGCACACCGGCGAAGTTGATTCGACATTTGAACACTGAGCAACCAAGTAACGACAACGAATAAACACGAAGCAACAAACCCAAATGAATACCAAAAGAGGTGATGTTTTTAATTAAACATCACCTCTTTTTTGATTAGTTTACCGTGTCTCTTCTATCGAATGGACTTCGTTCCATGGCTTTTTCATACTCACTTTTCGGGCCACTCAAATACGTAGTTTTGACGAATTTTTCCCAATCATAAAACAGCGATGCTATTGGCTGATCGGTAAGCTGTGAGGGATCCCCATTGCTCTTAATGAGATCAACAAACGCCTCTTCTCCCCATGAACGTTCAATAAACTCACCGACCGTATAGCCAAGTTCATAAACCGCCGAGCTACTGTTCGGCTTGTTGTATAAGTCCTGAGCCAGACCATCGAAACGGCGACTGATGGCATGTCTGTTACTCATGTGGAACCAATAATCTTCCGACTTATAGATAGCGATCGCTTCCCACAACCACCGTGGATTGTTTGCAAAATTCGGATTTACTTGCAGAGTCAGCAAATGTACAAACTCATGTAGAGCGGTTTTATGAATTTCACCACCAAAATAGAGCAACCTAATCTCATTACTCTTAGGTTCGATATACCCCGTCGAGAACGCATATCGATATCCGGTGCATCTTTCTTGCTCGTCTAAATAGGCCTTTTGGTTTCGCCACACCCTAACGGTGACTGGCGGCATAGAATCAAGATCGAACGTTTTCATTAAGGGAGTGCGGTTAATCAATAAGGTATTATGAATGCTTGGGATAACGGAGGGTGACGTTCCATCGTAAAGAACATACTTGAACTGCCCCTTATCTGATTCATAGCAACCATCACATGCTTGCTCACCGCGGATTTGAAGCACGACAGCCACCACTAAAACCAGCGCCGATATAGTCAAAAACAAGAATGCAACGATAGACTTAGGTGGGTATCTTTCCATTTTCTACATCCTCAAATTTAACTCATTCGCCAAGGCGTCAATCGATTAAATTAACGCCAAGCGCCTGTAAGCTATTTTCACACTGAACAGCATTAGTAAACTGGATAGCCGCCATACCCACAGTTCTCGCACCTTCAACGTTATAAGGCATGTCATCGAGGAAGACGGTTTCTGAAGCTTTGAGCCCATAATTAGATAACAGCGCTTGGTAGATTTCAGGTTGTGGCTTAAGCAAACCAAGTTCAGCAGATACTGCCGCACCATCAAACAACGCCCAAAATTGATAAGTATTTTTTAAGTATTCAACAATCTCAACCACATTGTCGGTAAGCGCGTACACACCATAACCCGATCGCTTTACACGCTCGATGAGTTCAACTGAACCGTGCAGTAAGATTTGCGTTTGCTTAACGTAGTAAAACAGGCGATCGCACTCTAACGGGGACAAGTCGAGCTCTTGTTGATAACGAAGCTTGGCCTCACTTTCGGTCAAGAACCCTTTGTTCAAATCCATCCAAATCGTACTTTGAAAAATAGAACGAGCTCGAGACTCCAATTCTTCAGTATCACCAAAAGTAAGCCGGGCAATTTCCAGAGGTGCCCAACGCACAATGACATTGCCTACATCAAACACCACATTTTTGATTTCATTAGAACTCATACACACTCCCATTATCACCATGTCATTGATGAAAAATCGACACAAAGTGCCGCACATCAAGATTCATAGTGAACGTTTATAAATTAAAAGCCTTGGGTAGAATATACAATCAATAGAATACAAAAAAGGCCATCATTACGACGGCCTTATCAATATTCAAAACAATACAACCATCAACATAGATCAGCTTTAGATGAAACGATTGTCGATGCACCGTCAGAAGTATTTTAACAATCGAACACGGCTCATTTCTCATCATCTAATTGGCCTTCTATGTTAGAATTATTGGCTAGTTCGGAATGCGCTGAGTATCTGATTTAGTTAACTATAATTTAATCACCATGAGTGCTTTTTTAAGTTTTTAGAATGAAAAAATATGAATTAGTTGTTCAAGATATTGTGAGCAAAATTTGCCAAAACAGTATCAGCCATAAGCTTCCTGCAGAAAGAGAACTGTCTGAAATATATGGATTATCTCGTTTCACGATTCGTAAAGCACTAGCCAAGCTAGAGGCTATTGGCATAGTGAAATCTAAGGTGGGTTCTGGTTACTTCGTCAACACTTCTCTCATTGGTACACCACTGGTGTACAACTCCATTACTGAAAACAGTTTTGAAGAGATCTCTTATAAAAAACTCCAACTGAATAAAGCGCTACCCGATAACCACGAACAGCAGATTTTTTCTTTAGACGACAATGACTACATTTGGAAAATTAGACGCCTTCGATTGATTAACAACAAAGTAGTTCAGATAGAAGAAGCCAAGATACCTGTTAGCGTCTTCCCAGAGATGAATGCCGAGATCATTGAAAGCTCAATCCAGAAACATGCATTGGCGAAAGGCCTACAGATCGATAGCTACTTAACGACGTATCAAGCGATCAATGTATCTAAGGAAGATGCAGAGTTGCTCGGCTGCAAAAAAAATGCGGCGGCGATGAATATCACCAACCGAGGTTTCTTAGCATCAGGGGATCTATTCATCGTCAGCGATATCATCGACATCAACTATCAATGCACCTACCACACGCCTTTTAACAGTGAGAGCATGAGCTTCCGAGACAAAAAGTAACGGTTTAATTTGTATTGAGCCACTTTGTCTTCCCACGTTTAATTTCTCTAGCTTACGTATCTCCCTAAAAACAACAACCCGCACAGTGGCGGGTTGTCAGTAGACTTAAATCAACTGATATTAGAATTCGTAGTACAAACGTACGCGAGCACCAAAATCATCGTCTTCAGAGAACGCAGATGTATTGGTCGTTTCGTTGTCGACCGTCGTGTAGTAAGTACCAAGAAGAACAGAGAAGTCTTGTACTTCGAGTACATTCTGGAACTCATAAGATGCGTAACCCGTGTTAACCGTCACATCACCTTTCGCCCATGTTGAATCATATTCGTTCGCACCATAGATGTAACCGATACCGAAGTTGTTATAAAGCGCGTTCAAACCCGCGGTTGCATTGGTCTCATCGACAGCATCTAAGTAAGCAAAGTTAGCGTTAACGCTCCAAGAATCATTAGACCAATTACCTGTTAGGCCGTAACCTGTTCGGTCAGAGATATCTTTACCCGAAGTGTCGACAACAGCATCGCTAACTAAGTTAGTTTCCATTGAGGCTGCAACAGTAAAGTCACCCATTTTGTATGACACAACCGGGCGAACAAGGAACGCGTCTTTGGCGTTATCGTGGTCTACTTCCACACCATGGTAGCTATCAGAGAACAAGTCAGAGCGGTCACCGATCATCGTACCAACCTCGACATATAGATCCCCAAAACTTTGGCTATACATCAATTGACCATCAGAACCACGACCGCGAGCTTCTTTCATCTGATACACATAAGCGCTGCCACCCGTATAAAGTTCATTTGAGGTATCACCTGAATACTCTAGGAAAACATCGAGGCCGACAGGGAACATATCGTAGGCTTCAAAACGACCCGCTTTGATCGCCCACCCGTCTTTTTTTCCGAACTCAAAGTAGGCATCATCGAGTGCGACATTGCCTGTGCTTTCAAATAGAGGCTGTGCTTTAACCCCAACATAGTGACCATTACTAGTGTACTTTTCGCCAGCGAACTCAATCAGAACTCGACCATCTTGGTTGAACTCTGCGTCACCGTTATCGTTTGACTCTCTATCTTGGTAGTTGAAGTTCAGCTCAACGTTACCACCAACAGAGAAGTTCCCTTCTTCTGTATCAACAATGGCAATGCCTGCATGAGCTCCCATTGCAGAAGAAACTAAAACAGCAGCTAAAGACAGTTTGAATGTGCTTTTCATATAAACCCTAATAATAAATATTGTTTTATTGTTATTCGTTGCATAGCAACTTATTGATAACCAAGCTTAAATATATGGACAGTATTCGACTCGATTTCTAGGGCATATATTTACTAATTAACTCCTCACTCACAATATTATCCATCTGGAATTTCAGACCTAAATCACTCTTTTATAATTTTTAAAATTTCATTTAAATTCAATGAGTTAAATGCAAATATAGGTGTTAAATTAAAAAA
>NZ_JAPPTH010000038.1:0-30757 GCF_027587015.1 Vibrio sp. Makdt | reverse complement strand
ACAGATAAAAAAAGGGACGCCATGAGCGTCCCTTTTTTTATTCAATTTTTTCATTTCGAAAACAGATGTAATGTTAATACGTCCCAATTCGCATAGTAGAAACCCGCGGCAGCCAAAGTCATTGCCATCATCAGCAAAATCGCAACTCGCCATATAAAACGACCACTACGTGGAGTCAGCTCCTTCTCGCAGTCGTTACACATCATGATGAACTTATGTTGATCTTCCAACTTAGCATCATGTTCGTTCACTACTTTATTTCGGCAAGTCGCGATATAACGCAACTTGCTTACCATATCGTGCGGTAGCCTTTCTTCACAGCTTGTTACGAGCTCATGCAATCCTTCGCCTTCAGCGTGATATTGAAGTCTCAATAATTTCTCTATATTGCGAGTTCTTGTCACCACTTTTTCAATATCGGTCATCTTGGCCCTCCCACTCCACACTATAATTCTAGTCGAGCATTTCCTTATTCTTATACAAAATCACTGCTATTTACGAGAGAAAGAGACAATAAATAACAGTGCTTTATCCCAAACTGGCCATTAAATGTGATATCTGCCGAAAAATAATCAGCTTTGCTTACAGCAGTTCACGAATAGCGGCTTTAAACACATATCCCTATTGCCCGAAAGACTAGAATAACCATTACGACTACATGGAGGTTATATGCCTAACTCACTCTTTTTTGCCATCTTTGCACTCGCAGGTCTCGCGGCCTGGGTATTTCTTGTTTTTTATCGAAAACACATGCAAGGCGAGAACGCACCAGAAAAGAAAGTGAACGTCACGGTATTAGATAAACAATCCATCGACCTTCCTGATGCAGAACCAGGTCAAGAAGACCAAGAGTATTGGATTTATGTTCAACGCGGTGTAGTTGGTCCGAAACGTGAATTCCAAGTCGGTATTCACTACTTCCACGCTCTTAACCCTGGTGACAAAGGGACTTTAACCTACCAAGGCGATAAATTCTTACACTTTGCGTTGAAGCGCTAACCTTAGCGCTTCATCCCTTCCTCATCGATAATCAGCAACAAACCAATATCGAAATGCCTTAGCGTATCGCTAAGGCAATAGCCAACGTGTCTTCTCTGACTTAGAAACGATCCAGCTCATCCACAGTGCACCCGCTCCGCTAATCACTATCCATAATGGAATAACCCAAGCTGGGTGACCTTGGTACCAACCAAACTCTTTCATTGGCCACAAGAAGATTGGGTGCAGTAGGTAGATACCCAAACTGTGTTTACTGATGAAGCCAACCACTTGATTGCCTTTGTCTGACAACCCTTCTCCAAAGTAGCGACACAACATAAACACCATGCTCGCAGCTAATACCGTATTCAAGGTTTTGTAGGAGAACCAACGACCAACCGTGTACTCTTCTGCAGCTAAGCTCGCATCAACCACCATATAGACTGTGGTCAACAGTGCCAATACGCCAAGTCCAGCACTCACGCTAACGGTAAACTTATTAAGTGGGACTTTCTTGTACAGCAGATACCCCAATGGCAAGTAGCCAGTGTAAAGCCATAGCTCATGGCTCCAAGGACCATCGATTCTGAGTAAGAACAGTAACGAGGTAAACAACCACACCGCAGTGAAGCTATAAACCGCCTTATCACCATACTTTCTCACCATGATCTGTAAGAATGGAATCACAAAATAGAGTGGAATGAAGTAGTAGAAGAAACCTAAGTGATAGTAGGTGTAGTGGTGATAGCTATTGAGCAGTACATCCCAACTGACATCGGCATCAAAGCCCATCGCCGACCATCCAGACAGGTAGGTATAAAAAAGCGACCAGACAATAAAAGGAATCAATACCTTACCCAAACGGCGCTTTAGATAATACTTGGCATCAAATGGGCGCTGGTCACTAAGCATCAGGGCGCCAGTTATCAAGATAAAGACAGGCACCGCCCAACGGCTGAAACCATTGACCGTGATCGCCGTTAGCCACTCACCAAAAGGAATGGTTCCTAGCTCGTTGCGATAAGGTGCCAAAACATGAATCGCGATAACCGCTACGGCCGCGACACATCGTGCTAAATCAAAGAAGAGAATTCGCTGCTTCATGTAAATGCCTGATTAATATTCAATCATTCTACTATAGCAATAAAAAAGCTGACCGGAATAAATACCAAGTCAGCTTATTGTTAAAGGAGAAGCATATCGCGATTTTATCGAATCCGACGGAAGCTTATGCCGCTGAGGTTTGTGGCACCTTAGGCAAGCGTAACGAGATCACCGTCGTTATTGCTAGAAACGCGAACGAGACCCACAAACAAGCTGACAAGCCGCCGATTTGGAATACCAAGCCAGATAGGATTGTGCCTATTAAGCGACCCATCGCGTTCGCCATGTAGTAGAAACCCACATCAAGCGACACACCATCGCCTTTCGCGTAACTGACAATCAGGTATGAGTGAAGCGATGAATTAACCGCGAAGATGGCACCAAACACCATCAAGCCGCCAATGATCACCAGTTCTGGTTGCCATGCTATCTGCACCGCATAAGCGATACCCGCCGTTACCAGAGCCAGTGCGCCCGCCCATAACAGTGCTGCATGTCCATCTGGCACCTTGCCCTTCGCTTTACCGGTAATCTTAGGCGCAATGCCTTGTACAAAGCCGTAAGCGATGGTCCAAGCCGCTAAAAAGCCACCTACCCAAGAGTGATCCCAACCAAATACGCTACCAAGATAAATTGGCAGAGCAATCACGAACCACACGTCACGAGCACCAAACAGGAACATGCGCGCCGCCGATAGGATATTGATGGATTCAGACTTAGAGAAGATCTGTTTGAACTTAGGCTTGGTTTTCGCCTTACCCATGTCTGCCTCTAAGCTCACCACACTGCCGATGAAGACCAGTGTTAGCACAGCCGCCATCGCAAGCACTGCGTATTGGAAACCAATGGTTGAGAGCAGCAAACCACCAATAAAGAAGCCTGCACCTTTAAGCGCATTCTTAGACCCGGTCAGAATCGCGATCCACTTATACAAGGCACCTTGTTGCTCATCCGGCACCAAAGTCTTGATTGAGCTCTTGGCACTCATCTTGTTGAGGTCTTTAGCAATACCTGACAACGCCTGCGCTGCCATTACCCATGGGATGGTCAACATCGCTGATGGCAGTGCGAGCATCCCCAAAGCGAAGACTTGCATCCCGAGGCCAATGTTCATGGTCTTGTTGAGGCCCAGACGCGCCCCCAGCCAGCCACCAATTAGGTTCGTCACCACTCCAAAGAATTCATAGAAAAGGAACAGTGAGGCGATCTCTAACGAGCTGTAACCAAGGTCGTAGAAATACAGCACCACCAGCATGCGCAGTGCACCATCAGTAATGGTGAAATTCCAGTAGTTGAAAGTCACCAACATGTATTGGCGAACACTCTTGCTTAGATTTGAAAACATAACGCTATCTCTGCAATCAAAACAAAAAGAGCTTTTGGATCACGATAAGCTAAACACTCAAGATACCAAAAGCTCCTTGTCTAACAACGATGGCTGTTAGCTATTCGCTACGCCATTGATGTATTCAACCTGTATAGGTTTAGTGAAAGCACCTGGACGCAGTGCTTGAACTTCTTGAACGATCTTGTCGAGGCCCCAGCCTTTTTCTAACAGTAGGTGAGCCGCGAACAAGCCAGTGCGACCAGAGCCGCCCATGCAGTGCATCGCTACTTTCGCACCGCTATCAACGATTTTGTGTAGCTCTGGGCTTGCTGCAGACCATTTCGCTGCAAACTCAGCACCCGGTGCACAATCGTCTTCAATTTCAATTTGAAACCACTGCATGCCTAGCGCACGTGTTTTCTCGCCCAGTGCTGCTACGTCTTTGCTTGCAAGCTCTGCATCATCAAGCGCAGTCACAATAGCTTCAACGCCCTGCTCTTTCAGTTGTGCTAGAGATGCATCAAGATCAGCATCTTTAGTACCTGGGCATGGAGTCAGGATTAGTGCGCCTTTCTCAAGGTCTAGTTGCCACGTTGGATGTGTCATAGTGTCTTCTCCAGATTCTTATTTAGAAAGACCGACGGTACGTACCAGCTCAGCCGTACGTGTCGCGTAACCCATTTCGTTGTCGTACCAAGCGTAGATCTTAACCATACGCTTACCAACCAGCATGGTAGACAGTGCGTCAACGATAGTAGAACGTTGGTCGCCTTTATAATCGATAGAAACCAGTGGACGCTCTTCAAAGCCAAGAATGCCTTTTAGCTCATTCTCAGACGCTTCTTTCAGCATCGCGTTAACTTCTTCTACTGTCGTGTCTTGCTTCACTTCGAAGATAATGTCAGTCAGAGACGCGTTCGCTAGTGGTACACGAACTGCGTGGCCGTTGATGCGGTTTTCTAGCTCAGGGAAGATCTCAACAATCGCCTTAGCAGAACCAGTTGTTGTTGGGATTAGGCTCATGCCACATGCACGTGCACGACGTAGGTCTTTGTGCGGCGCATCTAGGATAGTTTGCGTGTTGGTTAGGTCGTGAATTGTGGTGAATGACGCGTTCTCGATACCTAGCTTCTCGTTGATTACCTTAACCACAGGAGCGATACAGTTAGTGGTACAAGACGCTGCCGTCACAATTTTATGTACTGCTGGGTCAAAGATGTTGTCGTTCACACCAACCACGATGTTTGCGATGCCTTCTTCTTTCACTGGCGCTGATACCACAACACGCTTCACGCCTTGCTCTAGGTATTTGTTTAGGAAAGAAGTCTTACGGTGAACACCGGTCGCTTCGATAACCACATCGCAGCCAGACCAATCGATCGCATCGATGTCGCGCTCTTGTGTGGTTTTAATGCGTTGACCATTGATGATCATCTCATCGCCTTCAGTTGTTACTTCATGGTTCCAGCGACCTTGAACTGAATCGAACTCAAGAAGATGTGCTAGCGTTGCAGTATCACCCGCTACATCATTAATTTGTACAAACTCTAGCTCTTCCCAATCGAAAGCTGCGCGAAGTGCTAGACGGCCGATACGACCAAAGCCATTAATACCTACTTTAACTGTCATTTTAATATCTCTCAGTTAGTGGTGAATCTAAAAATATTCGATTAAACGCAACATTGAGGACGTGAAGTCATCGCTTCTAGGCGCTCAATATCTTGTTGGTATTCAGTTTTCAAACAGTTCGATGCGATAAGGTCATCAATTAACTTTAGCATCCAACCCGGTAAATCATTGGCAAGGCGATAGAACACCCATTGCCCTTGGCGAACGTCAGTCAAAATGCCGTTTGAACGCAGCTGCGCAAGATGGCGCGATACCTTTGGCTGACTTTCTTGTAATGCCTGAGTCAACTCACCAACAGAAAGGCACTCTTGGCGCACAATCAACATTAAGCAACGCACTCGCGTTTCGTCAGACAGTAATTTAAAAAATTGGTGAGGAAGCATAACTACATACTCATATATGGATATACGTATATATTAGTTATAAAAAAACGCACGTCAAGGCGTGCGTTTTAAATGTCATAAAAGTTTAATAAAGCAACACTACAGCTTGTTGGTCACAGTGTGACTCCAGCGACGCGCTTCTGTAAGTTCAGTTTTTACCTGATCCACGCTAAGCCCTAAATCAGCGCAGTGCTCATCAATCTGCTGCCAATCCGCATGCTCAAAGCTCTCCTCAAGGGCAAGCAAGGTACCGTAAGGCCCTTCCCTACGTAATAGAGCAACCTTGATACTTTTACACAAAGGCAACTGCTCGACTAAGTTCTCTAACGACAAATCCAACAGCGCATCTAACAAGGAGAATAAGCCAATCATAAAGGCCTGCTCTCTGTACCCTTCAAATGCCTGATAGCGAGACATACGCTGACAAAACTGAGCACGCTGTAGAGACAATCCATACAGCTCTTTCGGCTTTTTATCGGACACATAAGAGGCGACGGCTAACGAGACAAACATTTTCAGCTTCTCTTGCCCTAGATATACCAAAGCCTGACGAAAAGAAGAGATGGTCACTTCAAGGCGTGGCGACATAGTATTCACAAACCGCAACAGCTTATATGAGAGCGCCACATCTTTCGCAACAATGCTTTCCACCCGCTGAAAGTCCACATCGGGCTTACACACTTCTTGGAACAGCTCCATAGCAATCACTTGCTCAGGGCTAATGTACTTACTCTTGATGATTTCCGGTTTATTGAAAAAGTAGCCTTGGAAAAACTTAAAGCCAGCCTCTTTGGCTTGCTGGAATTCTTGCTCGGTCTCAACACGCTCCGCCAAAAAGCTAAACTTTTTCCCTTGATGCGCCCTAACTAAATCACACGCTTCATCCAAACCCATCTGCATAATATCGAGCTTTACGATATGCGTGTATTTAAGGAAACGTTCCCATTCTGGGGTCGAAGTAAAATCATCTAGGGCGATCATGTAGCCTGCTTGGTAAAGGTCTTTAACCGCTTCCAACAATTCATCTGTCGGTTTGCAGGTTTCCAGAATCTCTACCACCACCTTATCTTTCGGCAAACTTAAGGGCAGTCGACGAATCAAACTTTGATAAGGGAAGTTGATAAAGCAGCGTGAAGATGGGATAGAAGGGTTAAGACCCACAGACAAGAAGTTCTCAACAATCAGACGATACGTTGCTCGATTAGACTCAATATGCGCTGGGTACGCATTCTTTTCTCCATCGCGAAATAACAACTCATAGCCGAGTGTATTCCTCTTGCGATTTAAGATAGGTTGTCGAGCAACGTATGTAGCGGTCATTTCTTGATAACTCTGATTGGTTTAACTATAACTCAGTCGCTTAATCTAAGCTTTCGCGGCAGCTAGCAAAGCACCGCAGCCCATGAACATACCACCAAATATTTTATTTATCTTACCCATTATGCGATCAGAGCGAATAAAACGTCCCATTTGTGACGCTAATGAGGTGTAACCCAACATAACAACGCTATCAATGAATACTGTCGTCACACCTAGCACAAATAACTGAGGTGCTTGAGGTTGTGTAGGGTCAATAAACTGAGGAAACAAAGCCACCAAAAACACGATTGATTTCGGGTTAGTTAGGTTGATAAGCACAGCGTTTCTCAGCAGTTTGCCACTCGACAGAGTAGAGCTTTCTTCAGATGCTACTAGGCTCGAGCTATCACGCCATTTTTGAATACCTAACCAAAGTAAGTACACCACGCCGACCCACTTAATGATGGTGAACGCCAACGCAGACTTAGCAACGAGTGCACCGATACCCGCGCCCACCAGCATAATGTGAAACGCAAGACCAAGCTGTAAGCCAACAATTGATGCGAGTGACTTTTTAGTGCCATAGCTAAGCCCATTACTGATTGAGTTAACGGTACCCGAGCCCGGAGCCAAGCTAAACAAAATCGCTGTGACAACATAAGCAAGCCAAACATGAGTATCCATTTGCATTTCCTTACTAGTTCTTTAATCTAACAACATTAGTAGCAATAAAGCTCTCACACGCATCAGTTCAGGTAATTTCCCATGGAAAACCACAGCGAAGCCACCTTCCCTTACACTCAAGAACCTCAGTTCGATCATGCGATTAAACACCCGATCAACGCTCTTTGGCAACAAAGAAAAGAGGGGTATTTAACATCGTCTGGTAAAAAGAAACTGTACTGGTGCAGCCTCACCTCAGAGAAGCACAGCAAAGCCATTGTGATTTCAAATGGCCGTATTGAATGCTGCCAAAAATACCAAGAAATCTTTTATGATTTTTATCAACAAGGCTATGACGTTTATTCATTTGACCATCAAGGTCAAGGCCAGTCGGAACGTATGGTAGCAGACTCTGACATTGGTCACATTCATGAGTTTGATGATTATGCATCTGATATGTCTGACATGATTGCCAGTTTTGACCTCAGCAAGTATGCCAAGCGATATCTGTTAGCCCACTCAATGGGTAGCACTATCGCAACACGCTATCTACAAACCCATCCAGACCACCCATTTGATAAGGTCACCTTGTGCGCCCCAATGTTTGGTATCAACACCGAGTGGTACTTAAAGCCTATCGCAATGATTGTTGGGCAAGTGCTTACCGCCTATCACGCCAAACCGGTTTACGCGCCAGGTCAGCAAGCCTACTACTCGAAACCCTTCGAGAATAATCTCCTGAGCCAAAGCCAGGTGCGTTATCAGTGGTTTCGCCGACTTTACGAAGAGAACCCGTCACTGCAAGTCGGTGGTGCTAGCACTCGCTGGGTATGGCAAGGGTTAATGGCAGCCAAGCAGTCAATCCAACAGACTCGTCAAATCAAGATCCCTCTATTGCTGATTCAAGCTGGTGAAGAAAAGATTGTGAGTAACGATGCTCAGGTGAAGTTCATCAATAAACTGAAGAAAACCAACTCGGCTTGCCAATTTAAAATCATTGAAGGCTCAAGGCATGAAGTGTTGTTTGAGCAAGACAAATACCGCAATCAAACACTGGATGCCATTAATCAGTTTTTTGCTTAGCACTCATCACATCAACAACACAAGAAACAGCGAGCCATAAGATAACAATTAAAGAGGAAAAGAAGTAAGTGAGCTTTGCCCTCTTTTCTTGCATGATTTTGGCATACAATTTCTGGGTAGATATATTGTAGTTAAAACGATGCTAGCGCTGGCTAGTGTTGATATTGGTTAAGCACTTTGCAATGAGGGTTAAATGACTATTCCTGCACTTAAAGATTCCGTGAAAATCGTTGCCTCTGATTTAGATGGTACGCTTTTGGCTCCCAACCATCAGTTGAGCGATTTTACCAAGCTAACGCTTAAGAAGTTACACGAGCAAGGTTATACCTTTATCTTCGCAACGGGTCGCCATCACGTCGATGTAGCTGGAATTCGTCAAATCGCAGGGATTCCGGCCTACATGATCACATCAAACGGTGCTCGCGTACACGACCAGAATGATCAGCTAATGTATAGCCAAAACGTACCTCAAGAACTCGTTCAACCGGTTATTGATATTGTGCGCCAAGATCCAAACATCTTCATTCACATGTACCAGAATGAAGATTGGTTACTCGATCGTGAAGATGAAATGCTGGCTAAGTTCCACAGTGAATCTGGCTTCAGCTACAAGCGCTTTGAAGCAGACAATGCGCCGAACGACGGCATTGCCAAGGTTTTCTTCACTCACCCAGAGCAAGACCACGAATATCTAGTTACGTTTGAACAAAAGCTAAAAGAAGCATTTGGAGACAAGCTAAACGTTGCCTTCTCAACGCCTTGGTGTCTGGAAGTGATGGCCGCTGAAGTATCTAAAGGCCACGCTTTAGACGCCGTTGCGAAATCCCTGAACCTAACGCTGGATAACTGTGTTGCCTTTGGGGATGGTATGAATGACGCTGAGATGCTGGCAATGGCAGGTAAAGGCCTAATCATGGGCACTTCACACGAGAAAGTGATGCAAGCACTACCAGACAATGAAGTGATTGGTAGCAACGCTGACGATGCCGTTGCGCACTACTTAGAGAAACACCTACTCTAAACAACCCCATCATACAAAAAGGCAGCTAATGGCTGCCTTTTTTGAACCTTACGCTAAAAGCTTCCTCTAACGAGAACCGAGCACTTCTTTGCTTAAGATCGCCTGCCACTCTTGTTCCGTCACAGGCATGATCGATAAACGATTGCCGCGCTTCACCAATGGCATTTCAGATAGTTCAGGCATGGCTTTAAGAGTCGCTAATGGGATCAAGCGTTCAGTCACTCGAACAAACTCAACATCAACCATTATCCAGCGCGGGTTATCGGGTGAAGATTTAGGGTCGTAGTAATCACTCTCAGGGTCGAATTGAAAATGGTCTGGGTAAGCTTCTCTGGTTACTTTTGCGATCCCCGCTACACCCACTTTTTTACATGATGAGTGGTATATCATCACCAGGTCGCCAAGCTTGACCTCATCACGCATCATGTTTCGAGCTTGATAGTTACGAACTCCCTCCCAACAAGAGGTTTTTTGTACTCTTAGCGTCTGAATAGAAAAAGTGTCGGGTTCTGTTTTAAATAACCAATATGCCATAATAAATCCAATTAACGGTTGCTCCGAGGAAGATATAACATGAAGGTAATGAAAAACCCAGTGACATGGCTAGCCGCATTCGCGCTACAAGGCTGTGTAACCGCTCCAGAAACACCGCAACAACCTGAAGTTCCACCAGCAACCTTAGATGAACCTCTGAGCGTTCAGCCACAAACCTTCATCATGCGCGGTCAAGTTGTTGTAGGCCATGAAAGCCGTACGTTTACCCCTTGTGGTAGCCAACAACAATACTGGTTAGATATGTCCCCTGAGCTAGCGCTAGAAGCACAAGGGCTAGCAGCCAGACCTTATCAAGCTCTATATGGCGAACTGATTGGCCACCTTACCGTACCTAGCCAAACCGGCTACAACGCTGATTTCACGGCACGTTTCGTGGTTGATCAAGTCAATATCTTAACGGCAGAAAACCCTGAACGCTGCAACCAACCGCTACGCTCTACGCGAGTCTTTGGTAATGAGCCATTCTGGTCAGCCACCTTTGATAAAGACCAGCTGACCTACACCAAGATGGGCGAAGCACCTCAGGCTCTCGACATCGAATCAAGCCGCACCACGCCAAGCAGTCGTGATTACCAACTAGAAGGTAAAGCAACACAAGGCGAGCTCAATCTGAAAAAAGAGAACTGCAGCGACGGCATGAGTGACTCTATCTACGGCTGGGAAGCGAAACTCAACCTTAATGACAGCAAGTACAACGGTTGTGCAACAGTTTCAAACCAAGATCCTACACTGGACTGGAGTGGTACCTACTTCGCTAGCTCAACACAGAACTCAGGGTTCTCTATTAACCTAGAGCTCAACGATGATCACAGCGCAGTGACAACCTACTCTTACAGCAACGGGGATCCTTCTATTGTTGAACAAGGCTTCTGGCAGCAACTCAACCAAAACCAGGTTCAGGTTGTGATGACTCGCCACCAACAGCAATACCTGATCTCTGAGCGTATCTTCACACTCGATAACGGTAAGTTAGTCGCAGAGAAAGAAAAGGTCGGTAACATAGTTTACCCGATCGCCAATGGTGGCCTAGTGCTATTCGAAGCAAAGCCTGTACAAGCGCAAGCCAACACCGTTGATCTAACGGCAAGCCAAGTGAACTCCAGTGATCAATTTGATCCAAAAGTAGACCAAGCGATCCGCGAGTATTTTAAGATCAACAATAGCTCGCCTGATGATACTAAATATCGCTGGCTGACCTACGACCTCAACGGTGACGGTAAAGAAGAGTTGTTCGCCCAACTCGATTGGTGTGGATCAGGCGGCTGTACACTGCTGATTTTCGAGAACCATCAAGACAAGTGGCGCTTCAATAGCCGAGTAACACTGGTAAAAGGCGACATACGTGTAGGTAAGTCTAAAAATCACGGTTGGCACGATCTGATCTTCAATGTCAGCGGTGGTGGCGCAACAGCAGCCAAACACGCACTCTCATACACAGGTGTCAGCTACCCACTCAACCCAAGTGTTGCACCAGTAGCCGATGATGCTGATATCAGCGATGTGGTTTTGTTTGCTAACGACATCTCACCAGTACAAAGCGGAGTTAAGCTATAACCATGAGCGATCAGCAAGCTTGCATTGGGTGTGGTTTTACTCATCAATGTATTTGTCATCGAATACCGAATACTGAAAGCCAAATCCAGTTAGTGTTACTCACTCACGAGAATGAGCTAACACGAGACACCAATACCGGAAAGCTACTGCAACAATCACTCAAGCAGTGTCAGTCTTTTGTTTGGCAGCGCAAGACACCTCCAGCCGAACTACTGGCTTTGCTTGAAGATGAAACTCATCAGCCTTTGCTGTTATTTCCAAGTGATGAAAGCATTGAGTGCCAGCAAGCGGTATCGGATGCAGTGAGTGAACGAACGCCGTTATTCATCATCTTGGATGGTACATGGCAAGAAGCGAAAAAGATGCTCAACAAAAGTCCTTGGTTACAGACGATTCCTCAAGTACACCTCGATGTAACCAGTGAATCTTCATATACATTGCGCCGCAATCAAGACAGTGGGCACCTGTGTACCTGTGAGGTTGGCATCGAGCTACTTAAGGCATTAGATGAAGCTCAGCCAGCAAAGCAGATAGAGGATTACTATCAGCACTATCTAAAAGTATTCCAAGCGGACAAAAGTGGACACGCTCTCAGATAGATTAATGCGGAGTGCTTAAGTACTAAAATAAAAAGGGTGAGCCACCAGCTCACCCTTTTCACATCTCGCTTTAGTTCATTGAACAGAATAGTGTTTCACGTGAAACAACCAGACGTTTTGCCACTCATCAGAACAGCCGTTTAGGCTCTCCGAAGTAATAACCTTGTAGGTAGTCGACACCCATGTCTTCTGCAATTCGGCAGATTTGCTCATTATGAACAAATTCAGCGACCGTCTTCGCATTCAATATCTGACATAAGCTAACCAACTGCTGGGCTATCTTACGTTGCTTTCTATCCTGATCGATATTTCGAATCAGGCTGCCATCGAGCTTGATTACCTGAGGCTCGAGCTTGAGTATCTCATCGATGTTCGAATAGCCTGAGCCAAAATCATCAACAATGATATTCACACCCAGATCGCGGAAGTGATTACACACCTCGATTAAACGACCGTAATCCTGAATTTGTTCGGTTTCCAGCACCTCTAAACCAATACGCTGCGGGTGACTGATTTTCTTGATTGCCTGCTCAAGGTGAAGAATGGTTTTCTCGTTATTGAAATCCTGCGGTGCCAAGTTAATCGAGAACGAATCGGTTCGCTGACTCATAAAATCAAAGGTACGCGTAATCATCTGACGACTTAATCGAGTATAGAGATGCGTCCCCTCGATAATCGGCAAGAATTTCCCTGGCGCAATCAACTGGCCTTCTTCTTCAATTCGAACCAAACACTCATAGCTTTCGACCTGGTGATCATGTGCCGACACAATAGGCTGTGCACAGGCCACAATATTTTGGTTAAGTACCGCACGGCTCACACAAGACAACCACCCCAACTGCTCTTGGCGGTGCTTCTCTAGCTGAATAAGCGTCTTAGCACTCACTAAATGTTTGTTCTGACTGACGGCACTGCGCCTCGCATCAATTGCCTTCAGTAATAAGTCATCAATCGAGGTGGTTGGAAAATCCCGACGACTCGCAATGCCCGCACAGATAGACACAGAAAGATAATCAATATCTGGCAAGCCGGAGGGTTCAAAGTTAACGTGCTCGGTTTGGTCAGAAAACTCCGAGAAACGTTGATGGATATGTTCTTGGCTCGCCCAGCTATCAAAGACCACCGCCCATTCGCCAATACCGATACTGTAAAGCTGACATCCTTTATCAAAGAACTGCCACAACGCTTTCTGAAAGTAATCACTCAAGTCATGAAGAAGTTTGTCACCGACTCGATAACCATACTTCTCATTGATTTGACCAAAGGTCGTTACCTTAAGAGCCAATAAGTGGCTATCAATCGTCATCTTCGATAACTTCTCACGCAGAACACTTCGATTGGGCAAACCTGTACGACGATCGATTCGATAACTTGCGGTTAATGCCGTGGCTTGCTGCTCAATCTTGGTCGCCATGCTGTTATTCATGTCATCGACATCTAAAAGAGCATTACGAATAAGAGAAAACAGTGGCGAGATGTTGGTCGCTGGTTGGCTCTCAAACAGAGGAGCAGCCTTACCCTCACCCTCCCTAAGCGCAAGATACGTTAAGCTATGGTGCAGAATTCTTTGCTGCCCATTGTCTTGAAACAACTCGCCCATACAGTACACACCATAGGTGTCGGCAAGCTTTTGGAAAACCTCAACCTCTTGGTTACCATCAATAAAGTCTAGCCGTGAGATACAGTTGTAAATAAAGAATTGCTCGGGGCGATGAGCAGCGACCTGCTGCACACCTAAACGAACTTGCTCCAAGGTTAATGATGGATGGTCGTAACAAAACCTAACCTCATCGCCAACCTCAAATGAACCGCTAAACTCAATCTCACCACTTTCCTTAATCTTGAGTGGCATGTAAATATTTTGAGCTTTTGGATCACCAACCATCATCGGAAAGTTATGCAGTTGCTCAAACGGAACCTCGAGCCCATCAGCCAGGTAACGATTGTAGAGTTCACGAATCGGCATGCCATCTAATTCTGCTAAGCAGTTATCGTGAGCCGCCGTCACTCGGAAAGTACGACCAATCGGATTCCACTCAGTGTAATAACCTTTAGTGATTGCCAGGTCATCACTATGCAGCGCTACCATCACGTAGGCACTCTCATAGCACACGCCATCCAGCATGACCCATCGACCGCTGTCTGTTGATGTTGAGGCACCACCGCAGATAGGAAATGAATATCTCGATTGCTCAAAAGCAGCAAATAAAGCTCGATTATTGATCTGCAAGCGATCGGCAAAGCAGATAATACTTTGTGTTTTCTCATGACAACCCAGTTGCTGATACATAGCTTGGCTATCAAGCACTGGTTGTTCACTGTATTGAACTACACCACAAGAGTACGAAGTCGCATCAAAGCGAGTGATAATCAGATAAAGGCCTTGGTGGAGAATGACACCTTGACGGATGTAGTGGTTGGCACTGCAACCTATCAATTTAGCCTTGGGGAAGTTTGATTGTATGACTTGGCAGGCAGCCAAAACCTCGTCTTTCTGGAAAGACGAAAACACCTGAATCAGTAGAGGTTCATGACGATGAAAACCTAGCTTTTCCAATTCACGATGGGTTTGTTCTATGTCTTGTATCAGAAGAGAGGTCGACTGCATATTCACATTAATCGTTGTGTTAATGATCAGTTATTGTGCTTTCTATCGATAAGGCATGCACGGAATACTTACGATCATCTTATGAATAATGTGACCTAAGTTAGACATCATTCACCCCACCACAAAACAGTCACTAATGGTGGTTAAGCTGTTTCGCAAGCTACTGGTATAGCTGCTTACTCGCTTTAATAACTAAAACAGTCGCTTAGGCTCACCGAAGTAATAACCTTGTAGATAATCGACACCCATCTGTTCGGCTATCTCACAAACCTGTTGATTGTGAACAAACTCAGCGACCGTTTTGGCATTAAACACTTGGCACAATCGCACCAGCTGAGAAGCAATGTTTCTCTGCTTCTGGTCTTTGTCTATGTTACGAATCAAACTGCCGTCGAGCTTAATTATCTGCGGCTCCAGCTTGATGATCTCATCAATGTTGGAGTAACCAGAGCCAAAATCGTCCACGATGATTCTTGCTCCTAGCGAGCGGAAGTGGTCACACACCTCAATCATACGGCCATAATCTTTGATCTGCTCAGATTCGAGCACCTCGAGCCCAAGTCGAGTGGGATCGTTCATTCCACTAATCGCAGTCTCAAGTACCTCCAATGTCTTATCACTTAGGAGATCTTGCGGAGAAAGGTTGATGGAGAACGGACTCTGCTTATCTGCCATATAGCCGATGGTGTTCTTAATCATGTGGCGACTAAGACGTGTATAAAGATGGGTGTCGGCAATCATAGGTAAGAACTTACCTGGTGGCACAATCGTCCCATCAGACTCCATGATTCTCACCAAGCACTCTTGACCAATCATTTCGTGCGTCCCCGCCTCCACAATCGGCTGTGAGTAAGTGATGATGTTCTGATCTAAAATCGCTCGGCTTACGCAGCTCAACCAACCGAGCTGCTCTTTACGATCTTCTTCGCTCACCTGAATATCTTTGGCGTTGGTAATATGAGTATTGTTACGCACGCCATAACGTCGAGCTTCAATCGCTTTCAGCAAGATTTCATCACCGCTGTCAGTCAAGAAGTCACAACGACTGGCAAAACCACCACACAGAGACACCGACAAATAATCAATGTCGGTTAAGCCATACGGCTCAAAGTTAATGTGTTCGATATCATCCGCAAATTCAACGAAACCTTCTTTTATGCGCGCACTGTCAACACTCGCATTAAAAATGATCGCCCATTCACCCACACCAATACTGAACAACTCAACCTTCACGTTCGGTTCTTTCACCACACGAAGCTGCAAGCGTTCAACAAAGTGATTGGAGAGATCAAGCAACAACTGGTCACCGACTTGATAACCATACTTCTCATTCACTTGATGAAAATTAGTCAACTTCAGAGTTAGCAAGTGCTCACTAAAAAGAATCGTGTTGAGTCGCTCTTTCAAAACAATCCGGTTAGGCAGCCCAGTACGAGAGTCGATACGATAACTCTCAGTTAAGCGGCGTGCCTGTTGATGAAGTTTCTTCTCCATCTGTGTGTTCATGCTATCAAGATCAGCCACTGCATTTCGTACCAAGTTAAGCAGCGGTGAAACCGTAGAGTCACACTTAAAGTCTTCACAACGAAACTCATTTATCTCGTCAGACTCTCTCATCGCGATATAAGTTAGGCTGTGGTGAAGAATGTCTTGACGCTCTTCAGTACGATAAAGCTCACCCATACAGTAAGCACCACACGTATTCACGATCCCTTCAAACGGCTTCAGCTCTAGTTTGCTATCGATAAACTCCAAGCGAGAAACACAGTTATAGATGATTACAGACTCAGGTTGATGCATGGCAAGCATCTCGGCACCATGGCGCACCTTTTCTGCAGTGAGTGACGGGTGGTTATAACAAAACTGAGCTTCTTCACCTATCTGCCAAGGACTATCAAATTCGATACTGCCATCATCATTGATGCGCAACGGCGTAGAAATGCCTTTCTTTCTGCCAAGCTCACGATAGAGCGGAAAGCTCATTAGTTGGCTAAAAGGGAGATCTTTGCCATCAGCCAGGTAGTGTTTGAACACCTCAATAGCAGGCTTGTCATTCAACGCATACAGGCGGTTCCCTACCGCATGAGTCACTCGTAGCTTCATCCCAATAGGGTTCCACTCAGAGTATGCGTCTGACCAAGCCTTCAACCTCGGATTGGTCAAAGCGACCGCTACACACGCGTGTTGGTAAGTTTGTTCGTTATGCATAACCCAACGCCCGTGCTCATTTTCGTGACACAATCCACCAGCCACGGGCAATGCGTAAGAGCTATTTTCAAAGGCGCCGTAAATAGGGTAGTCACGACCTTCAACCTGATCACACAGGCTGATGACGGTTTTGGTATCTTTCGAGAGATCGAGTTGAGAAGCGAGGGCTTGGCTATCTTGGTTTGGGTTACCAGTAAAAGGCTGCACCGCTGAGGTTAAACGAGTTTCGTTGAACTCACTAACAATCACTAAGGTACAGGTGCTCTCAAGACAGTTATCACAGATAACATGACGGGCACTCTGGCCGATCAGTGTCGCATGGCTTAGATGCCCCAGTGCCACACTGGCAATTTGACGAGCCATATCAGGTGATTGAGTAGAGAAAAGTTGAATTAGGTATTGTTTGCTGTCACACCATTCGCGCTGAGCAAATTCGGATCTAAATTGCTCCTCTGTATTTGCGAGAAATGTATATGTTTGCATGCCAACCCTTGTTCAAATTCTAATGGAGTAGAGAACCCGCAACCACCGCTATGACTGAAATGAATCGTAAAAAGTAATCGCCAATTATCCTAGCCTAAACAGGCTGTTAATGGCGACTAATGTAACAATTCACTATCATAAATGCGACACAATAAGCTCGCAGTAGAAATTAAATTAGTCGCATAAGGTCACTGAGTTGATCTATTTCAACATCAGGAAGCACACTCGCCTTCGAAGAAAGGTATAAATTGGAACCAGTGTCATTAAACCAGCATGCTTGGAAGCCATTTTTCTTCGCTCCGTAGACATCAGTTCTCAGGTGATCCCCCACATGAAGAATGTTATTCGCATCAAAACCTAGGTATTGCTGCGCTTTATCAAACATGTCTGGGTAGGGTTTTGCTCTGCCGTCAGGGCCAGCTTTGAGGATTAACTGGAAGTATTGCCCAAGGCCAATTTTATAGGGGTCGACATTACCATTGGTTATCGCCACTAAAGGAACACGCTGGGTAAGTTCCGCCATGACGCGGTGTGTTTCTTGAGGGACATCGACTTGATTACGCAACCACAACGCGTGCTCGATACCATCATGAGCCGCTTGTTCCGCTTGCTGCTGCGAGTAACCCAACTGCAGTAAACCAGTCTTAATCTGGGTTTCACGCCACAAGGTGACATCGTGCTTTAGCTGTGGGTTTTCCAATGCGACTTGTTGTTTTACAGCTTGCCACTCTTCCAAAGATAAAGAAGTAGACACAGGGTGCTCTTGAAAAAGCCACTGCGCCATCTCCTTCTCAACCTTCATGATCACAGGCCAGTTGTCGTATAGGGTGTCATCCAAGTCAAAGGTCATGGCTTTGATGGGCTGTAACCCTCGATAAATTCGCATAGTAAAACCTTTAATCTAATCTTTGTTCTTCTTACGAGCTCTGGGATGAGCCTGATCATAAGCTTGTGCTAAGTGTTGAAAATCCAAATGAGTGTACACTTGAGTAGTCGAAATGTTTTCATGACCCAACAATTCTTGAACAGCACGTAGATTTTGGCTCGATTCAAGTACGTGGGTCGCAAAGGAGTGACGCAGTTTGTGCGGGCTAATATGGCTCGCTACAGATTGCTTCTTACCCCACTCTTCCATACGTTTTTGCACACTGCGGTGTGAGATGCGTGTTCCCAGCTTAGAAACAAACAGCGCGTCCTCTCCCGGAGAAGCCAATTCACCGCGGACTCGCAGCCACTTATCGACCCACTCTTTGGCTAAGCCCGAAAATGGCGCCTTGCGCTCTTTGTCACCTTTACCGATGACTCGGATTTCTCCTTGGCGGCTCAGCACGTCTTTGAGGTTAATACCAACCAGTTCAGCAAGACGCAAACCAGCACCGTACATCACCTCCATCATCGCTCGATCACGAATCGACAGCGGATCGTCTTCATTCACGTCAAGCAACTGACCGACTTCATCTACATCGAGGTTTTTTGGTAACGGGCGCTGCTTACGAGGTGCAGAGACCCCTTTTGCAGGGTTTGCAGTGATTTCGCCACGTAAGACAAGAAAATCAAAGAAGCTACGCAGTGACGATAAGCGAGTCGCAATACTGCTTGCCTTCATCCCGTCACGCATGCCTTTACTGGCAAGTTGCCTTACCCAAGCCGCATCGACTTGACGCCAATCCTTTAGCCCCAGTGTGACTAAGTGTTCGGCCATGGTTTCAAGTTGTTGTTTGTAGTTTCGCTGGGTGTGTAGGCTGAGTCCCTTCTCGCTTCTGAGATATTCATAGAAGCGAGAAAGAGGCTTTTGAAGGCTATTAGGAAGAGGTGTTTTGGGCTCTAGGCTCATTATTTATCTGCCAAGGTAAGGTGTCCGCCAGATGAGACACAACAAGTGCTAAGTGGCGTAAAAAGAGCGTATCCATATGAGGTTGGAAATGCCCGCCATCTTCACTAGAAAAGGCGAGTAACCCCAATGGAGACTGCTTAGCGAGCGGTAGTACTACATAAGAGCCTAGCTCTGGAACCGGGAAATCACCAAACAAATCTTGTCTGTCAGCTTTTCTTAAGCGCCCAAGGTAGGCATCTTTGCCATTAAAGTGGTTGAGTGAAAACTTCGAGTAGCCCTCTTCGCTGAGCTGATAAAAACCC
This sequence comes from Vibrio sp. Makdt, assembly GCF_027587015.1. Lineage (NCBI taxonomy): Bacteria > Pseudomonadati > Pseudomonadota > Gammaproteobacteria > Vibrionales > Vibrionaceae > Vibrio > Vibrio sp. Makdt. The sequence goes on along the minus strand of NZ_JAPPTH010000038.1, from coordinate 11,127 downwards.
GTTTGCGAAAGGATTCGCAAATGAGCCTTCAACCCTAGGTCGAGTGCCTTTTGCTCAACCGCTTTAATCACCTGCATGAAGTCACTGCATTTCAGTACTTGCGCTTGCAGGTCCATAAACTCATAGAAGGTTTTATCGTTACTCGCCGCCAAAGACATCAAGCCAGTGATCTCTTCTTCTAGCTCTTCGATTCTCTGGCGTTGACGTTTAAGCTGAATCTCCACCAGAGAAACGGCACCCTGCTCAACGTTATTAATAGCAAGGCGATCCACCAAATCTTTTCGGTCTTGGAAAAAATCTGGGTTATCACGTAAATATTCCGCGACCACTTCTGCGGTGAGAGCGTCGGCTTCAACGTTAGACAAAACCTATCCTTTATTTTTTATGTATCTATCTGTTATATGTAGAAATCAGCAAGAAAGCTGGCCATCAAACACATGCGTAGCAGGGCCTGTCATATACAGAGGTTTACCCGGGCCTTGCCAACTAATGTGTAAGTCACCGCCCGGTAGACGAACTTTCACATTTTCAGCCAGTAAGCCTTGAGTGATACCCACTGCAACAGCACCACACGCACCACTACCACAAGCCTGAGTTTCGCCCGCTCCACGTTCGTAAACACGTAGACGAACTTCTTCACGGTTAACCACCTGCATAAAACCAGCATTGACACGCTCAGGGAAACGCTCATGTGATTCAAGCAGTGGGCCCAAGGTATCCACATCGGCCGTATCGACATCATCAACGACAGTGACCACATGCGGGTTGCCCATGCTAACCGCGCCACAGAATAAAGTGTGTGCATCGGTTCTTAGGATGTAGGTCTTTTCAGGTTGCTTCGCTTTAAATGGGATCTTGCTTGGTTCGAACTCAGGAATGCCCATGTTCACGGTGATCAGGTCATTATCTTCAATCTTGAGAACCATTTTACCTTTCTTGGTGCTGACGTTGATGCTGTACTTATTCGTTAAGCCTTTCATACGAACAAAGCGTGCAAAACAACGAGCACCATTACCACACTGCTCCACTTCACTGCCATCTGCATTAAATATGCGATAATGGAAATCAGTTTCTGGGTCATAGGGAGCCTCAACCACAAGTAGCTGGTCAAAGCCCACACCAGTGTGACGATCCGCCAAACGACGGATCAAATCTGGAGAAAAGAAAATATTTTGAGTAATGCAGTCCACGACCATGAAATCATTGCCCAAACCATGCATTTTAGAAAAGTGGAAGTGCATAACGCTTTAAATTACTCCGGAAGAATGTTTTCAAGTTCCCACAAGCTCGTAAGCTCTTCACGCTGACGAACCAAATGAGTTTTGTTGCCATCAACCATCACTTCAGCCGCACGCGAACGAGTGTTGTAGTTTGAAGACATGACAAAACCATAAGCACCAGCTGAGCGAACAGCAAGTAAATCGCCCTCTTCAAGCACTAGCTCACGATCTTTACCTAGGAAGTCACCCGTCTCACAGATAGGACCAACCAAGTCATAAGTCACGGCTTCACCCTGATGCGGGCTGACAGGAACAATGTCTTGCCAAGCTTGGTAAAGCGCTGGACGCATCAAATCGTTCATTGCTGCATCGATAATGGCAAAGTTCTTGTGTTCAGTTGGCTTGAGGAACTCAACTTTCGTTAATAGTACACCAGCGTTAGCAGCAATCGCTCTTCCAGGCTCGAAAATCAGCTCTAGATCAGAATGATTTTCTAGACGCGCCAATAGTGCTTTTGCGTAATCTGAAGGTTGTGGTGGCAATTCATCACGATATACCACACCCAAACCACCACCAACATCAAGGTGCTTAATGTTAATACCATCAGCACGTAGTTGGTCGATCAGAGCAAGCAAACGATCAGTCGCATCAATGAAAGGCTCGATGTCAGTTAATTGAGAACCGATGTGGCAATCAATACCATGGATAGACAAGTTCTCAAGTGTTTGTGCAAAAGCGTAAACGGCAGGCGCACGGTCGAAGGCAATACCAAATTTGTTATCACGCAGACCTGTCGAGATATAAGGGTGAGTGTTTGCATCAACGTCTGGGTTGATACGCAGTGAAATCGGCGCCTTAACACCAAGCTCACCAGCGACTTTATTCAGTCTCTCTAGCTCTGGCTCAGACTCTACGTTGAAACACTTAATGTTTAACTCAAGCGCACGTTTCATTTCAGCGGCTGTTTTGCCGACACCAGAGAACACAACTTTCGCCGGATCGCCACCTGCAGCCACAACACGCTCTAGCTCACCGCCAGAAACGATATCAAAGCCAGAACCTAATCGAGCTAGGGTATTCAATACGCCAAGGTTCGAGTTCGCCTTAACGGCATAGCATACCAAGTGTGGATGCTCACCAACCGATGAATCAAACGCATTCCAGTGGCGTTCTAATGTAGCACGAGAATATACATACAGCGGTGTACCATATTGCTCTGCTAGTTGTGAAAGTGCGACGTCCTCAGCCCAAAGCTGGCCATCTTCCTGATAGTTGAAGTAATCCAAAGTTCTTATCCCTTATAAATAACGATTTCTGCGTGTTTCACTTATTGTGATTGTTCAGTCTGCTGAACTTCATCAGGATCGTACAAAGGACCCGTTTGACCACAACCAGAAAGTCCAATAACGGACACCATAAACAGAGCGGTAATTAATTTTTTCATTTTGCATATCGTGATTATTAACTCAATGCCCCCTATAATCGCACCACACTCAGGAAAAGCAATAGGATAGAAAGGATGAACGAGACTGAATTTCATCAACTGGTCGATATACAGATGCAAAACATCGAAGAAGCTATCGATGAATCAGAGGCAGATATTGATTACGAAGTGACTGGTAACGTAATGACGCTGGAGTTTGAGAACCGCAGCCAAATCATTATCAACCGCCAAGAACCAATGAAAGAAATCTGGTTAGCGTCTAAATCTGGTGGTTTTCACTTCAAGCTAATCGACGACAAGTGGACATGTTCTAAAACAGGCATGGAATTGTTTGAGATGGTTAAAGAAGAATGCGCGAAGCACGCAGATGAAGCGATCGATTGGGTCTAATCATTTGTAAGCAAAACTAAAAAGGAGTGAATCAATCACTCCTTTTTTAATATCAATCAGTCTTAGTAAGACTAGATGTTGACTATCTTTGAGCTCCGAGAAGCTAAAGTCGCATCGTTACGATAAGGTACAACGTAAGAGTTGCCCTCTTCTGGATGAACGATTTGGTAGTACTGAGGTAAGTTAAAGTTAATCAACTTTGACGACATCTTCGACTCATCTTTTACCGACGTGTAGAAAGAGTTTACGCTCGCGATCATCTCATCTTTTTCACCGCTGTACTGGTGATACACCTCAACCTGATTCGACTCGTCCAATACATAAATATTGAAACCTTTATCGGTATCTTCGAAGAAGAACTGAATTAAGCCCTCACTCGCAAAACCATCCACCACTTCTGGCAGTTGATACTCCTGCTCTTTATCGAGCATCAGCAAAGGTGAACCCTTCAACTTATTGGTTGAGATACTACGGTAGAAATCAACCGAGTTTTCCAACATCTGTACCGAAACACCACGGCGCTCGAAGAACAGACCAAACATCTTGTTGGCTAAACGAATAGCCTTAAAGCGGCGGCGTTTCTCTGGTTCAATCGGTTTCAATCGTAAGTCGATACACTCAGCAAGCAGTTGATACACCATATTACGCATCACGCCACGCAGGTTTTTGCTGTAACAGAACACATCAACCGACTCTGGCGGCAACGCATCTTGGTGCATTTTACCAAGTACCGTCTTAAGGGCATCCAGCATTGCCGTATCACCTTGGAAATGCAGCGTACGTACTTCATGCCAAGAGTTACGATAAACCAAGTCGACACTGCCGACTAAGCTCTTACCTTCTTCACCAAAGCTGAAGATATCTGCATTCTTCAGATCGACCTTCAAAGCACGACCGCTTAATTCAGAAGTCGGATCGTTTTCAAAGTTAATGAACATCGCCAGCTGGCTGATCTCACACGGACTCGCCAGTGCTTGCATACTCGGACGGCGTTTACGTAAAGAGAAGGTATTACGTAGGTCGCTCACCATTTGATAGAACTTATCGATATCAATGTGGGCGTCACGAACCACAGAATGCAAACGTGTCGATTCCGTAATCAAACCATTAAAGAATGACCATGCAACCAGCTTACTCAAGTACTCATGGTGCTCGAGCGAAGGCTGACCAAGAATGCGGTGCGCAATAAGCGGCTGTTTGTACAAGTACCAACCCGCTTTATTCGATTGCCCTTGGCGAACCTCTATAAAGCTCAAGTCAGGTTCATGCAGATCCGGAGAGATTTGCGGATTCAGTAGCGTCACTTTGCCCGGTAACACCTCAAACGCAGCATAAAGCTTACGTGCCAAGATACTGATATCTTGTGGGCTGATTGCCGATGTGATGTCGTTACGACGTGCAAATTGAATCAGGTTACGATAGCTCAACATCAAGGCATCAAGCAGTGCGTGGTGCACCACTTTCACCTGCTCAACCTTCCAGTTACGTCGGTTATCGAGCTCAGCAATGGTTTCCTGTCCCCAATTCCAAGACTTAGTCATCTCGGTTAGGGCTTCACGGCGCCATGCTACAGAACCGATACCTGCTTCACGCGACAACTTCTCGTGGGTCTTAAGGTAGAAACAGCGTCTCACCAAATCCAAACGAGTGTGGTCGTTAATACGCTCTAGGTAGCGAGTTACCTTTTCTAGCATCAGATAGTAGCTATCCATGCCATACAGATCCGGTTCATCCGCAAAAAAGCGACGCTTGGTATCGATACTCAAGAGTTGGGTGTTTGGGTATTCCCATGAATAGGCTTCTAGCAAGATCGCCTTTAACACCGATTTATACGGTGAGTCGATACTCTTATAGAGCTGCCACAAGTTAGAACCAAAGTACTCTTCTGCAGGAATGCGATTCAGCTTACCGAAATCAATCCACTGCGAACAATCAAGATAGCCATCCTGGCACAAGCCTTGAACATATTCGTCATAGCACTCTTCCATTTCTGGCGGAATGATTTGCCACAACAAACGTTGACCAGCCAAGCGAACCGCTGAGCGATAGAACTCATCAAGCAGTAATAAGTGCTGTGAAGAACCACAGTTATCACCGGTCATCTCTTCTGAATGGTTCGAACGGAAACGCTCTTCATCCATTAAGAAGAAGTTAGCTTCAACGCCTAAGGTTTCAGCCCAGTCGGTAATCAACAGACATTTATTGGTAAGGCTATCGCGAGCTGGGCCGTCCATATCCGGAGATACACACACCCAGATATCGAGGTCGCTTGACGTGCTTTGACCAATAGAAGAGGTACTACCCATGGTGTAAAGGCCAAGAATTGCGGGCTCCGCAGACTCGGTTAGCTTGCCACCTAAAGTAAGTTCAGTATCAGAGACAAATTGCTTTTGGAATTCATTAAGCGTGAAGCTACGAATTCCAAAAGGAACTTGTTGATCATAATAACCAGGCATCATTGGATGATTGAAGTGAAGCAGTGCGGGAATAAGATTGAAAACTCGTTGACCTTGCACATTCATCAACGCCAACGCACGATCAATGCGCTGTTGATTTAGATTGTCTAATCGTTGAATCAATGTTTGAGTGTAAGCCTGCAAGGTAAGTCCTTGGTTTGAGATTAAATGCACTTCTGTTTAGTTACTGAACGAAAGCAGCAACAAAACGTGATCAATTTAACACTTTTACCCCTAATGGTAAAGCAAAGGAAGCCGCCAGACCGGCCAATTCCTTAATGACAAAAAGTTAAACTCACGGCGCCGTAGTGTCCTCTTTATTGACTATTTCTAATAATAGCCCATGTTTCAAATGAGATACCAATCACACTATTTTGGTGAACTTATGAAAATCTCTCAGCTATCAAAGCATGGAATGATCAAACAGTAAGAATTTTCGCCTCACAATGGTAGGATTAGGCTATTACAGAACCTATATCGGAAACACCATGACAAATTCAGCACCAATCCGTATCGCAACCAGAAAAAGCCCTCTTGCCCTTTGGCAGGCATACTTTGTAAGGGATGCTCTTCAAGCTGCTCACCCTGGTTTAGAGGTTGAGTTGGTAACTATGGTGACCAAAGGTGACATCATCCTAGACACTCCGCTTGCCAAAGTGGGTGGTAAAGGTCTGTTCGTAAAAGAACTTGAAGTGGCAATGCTAGAAGGTCGTGCTGACCTTGCAGTTCACTCAATGAAAGATGTACCTGTCGACTTTCCTGAAGGCCTAGGTCTAGTGACGATTTGTGAACGTGAAGATCCTCGTGACGCATTCGTATCAAACACATACAACAACATTGATGAACTACCACAAGGTGCTGTCGTAGGTACATGTAGCCTGCGTCGTCAGTGTCAGTTACTGGAATACCGCCCTGATTTGATCATCAAAGAACTGCGCGGCAACGTGGGTACTCGCCTAGGTAAACTCGATGACGGCCAATACGATGCAATCGTTCTAGCGGCAGCTGGCCTTAAGCGTCTAAAACTAGAAGAGCGTATCCGTAGCTTTATCGAACCAGAGCAATCTCTACCAGCAGTAGGCCAAGGCGCTGTAGGTATCGAGTGTCGTCTTGACGATGAACGCCTAATTAAGCTTCTTGAGCCTCTAAACGATAAAGATACTGCAGACCGTGTTCTGTGCGAACGTGCAATGAACCTAACACTAGAAGGCGGTTGTCAGGTGCCTATCGGTAGTTACTCTCTACTAGACGGTGATAACATCTGGCTACGTGCACTTGTAGGTGAACCTGATGGTTCTAAGATGGTTCGCGGTGAGATCTCCGGCCCTCGTAAAGATGCTGAAGCACTTGGCGTTACTCTGGCTAATCAACTGCTGGATGACGGTGCGAGAGAAATCTTAACCAAGCTATACGCAGACCAAGAATAATCATGACTGTGTTGGTAACTCGTCCCGGTGTAGAGGGACAATCGCTTTGCCAACAACTAGCGGATGAAGGGGTTCAAGCGATCCATCATCCGCTTATTCGTATCATTGATAATCCAGACACAGCCAACTTAAGCCTCCGGCTCAACAACAGCGATATCATCATCGCTGTCAGCCATCATGCCGTGACCGCGGCTCAAAATATCCTTTCTAAAACTTCGTCCGTTTGGCCTACTTCGCCGCTTTATCTTGGCGTTGGTCAAAAAACTGCGCACGTTTTAAGCAAAGTCTGTAAACAAAAAGTAAACTATCCTCAAGTTAGTGATAGTGAACATCTTCTTAAACTTGCTGAACTTAGAGACGTAAATAACAAATCCATTTTGATACTACGTGGGAACGGTGGGCGAGAGCTCATTCGAGATTCTTTGCTCAACCTAGGTGCACAAGTCTCTTATTGTGAGACCTACCGTAGAGAATATATTCCAATAAACGATCACAATACCTATCAAACATGGATAAACAAAAAAACGTCCAAAGTAGTCGTCACAAGTCAGGAACAACTGGAGTATCTGTGCTCCATTACCCCTGGTGAGTATTCTGCTTGGCTTTCAACGAGACATTTGTTTGTTCCAAGCAAGCGCATAGCACAACGAGCACAACAGCTCGGCTTCTCTAACGTTACGAATACTCAAAGTGCTGCGAACCAAATATTACTGGCTGCTCTCCAGCCCTAGCTAGAAACAGGAAATAAGCATGACAAGCAAAAAAAATAATGAGCATATTGAACCTGAACAGAACCAAGATACTCAGCCAGTAGCGACCAAAGACGAAAGTGCTGAATCAAAAGAAGCTGAGTCAAAGCTTGAGGCCCCAGCACCGAGTACGACTCACACCGAGCAGACTCAAGCCGACCACAAAGAACAAATTGAGAAAGCAGAAAAGCAAGGCAAGCGCGGCGTGAAATTCGGCGCTATCGCTATCGCAATTTCTATTATCTTCAGCGGTGGTATTGCCTTCCAAATGCAGCAAAAGAGTGCTGAATATTCAGATCAAATCGCAGCACTTCAAGCCCAGCTACAAAATACCCAATCTGCTGTAAATAAAGACCTGCAAGCCATCAAGCAAGAGACCATCCAAGAAGCATCACATGCGGTAGAGAAAACTCAGGTTGTACAATCTCAACAACAAAAGAGCATTCAAAGCCTACAGCTAGCGGTAGCTGATGTGAAAGGTCGTCGTCCGAATGACTGGCTGCTTGCGGAAGCCGATTACCTAGTAAAACTTGCTGGCCGCAAACTATTCCTTGAGCATGATGCTGTTAGCGCAACCAAACTTATGGAAAGTGCCGATCAGCGTATCGCCGCACTTAACGATCCAAGCCTAGTATCTCTGCGCCAATCTATGACTAACGACATCACTAAGCTTCGTACTATCCCTCTGATCGACCGCGATGGCTTAGTCCTACGTATCACAAGCCTTCAGCAACAAGTCGATAAGCTACCTTTAGCGAATGCGATTCTTCCTGAGGCTGAAATCGTCGAGAAAAAAGCCGTATCTCAAGACATCAATGACTGGCAAAGCAACCTGATGACGTCGATGAAAGACTTCTCAGAAAACTTTATCACTTTCCGTAGTCGAGATGGCGAAGTTATCCCTCTACTATCACCAGAACAGCACTTCTACCTGCGTGAAAACATCAAGGGTAAACTGGAAACTGCAATTCGTGCAGTCTACAAAGAGCAAGGTGAAGTTTATAGCGCAGCTCTAAAGACAGCTAATGAGTGGTCTAAGTCGTACCTAAACCAAGATAACAACTCGGTCATCGAATTCGAGAAGGCAATTAAGCAATTAAGCGAACAGAACATCACTGTTAAATACCCTGTGAAGCTTGAGTCTCAGAATCAGTTATCTGATGTGATTCGTGAACGTCTACGCCGTGAGGTGACGGTAATGACCTCGGAGGAGAAATAATGATTCGTTTGATTTTTCTTTTCCTTGTACTCGGTGCGGGCCTGTTTGTCGGTACCCAGTTTTCAGGTCAACAAGGTTATGTGCTGATATCAATTGCCAATAAGACGATTGAGATGAGTGTGACAACAATGGCTATCTTTGTGATTGTCCTTTTGGCTGCACTGTTTGGCTTAGAGTACCTATTTAAGAAGCTGATTTACGCAAGTTCAACAACTTGGAACTGGTTCAGTGTTCGTAAACTAAAGCGCTCTCGCCGCTACACCAATGAAGGCATCATCAAACTTCTTGAAGGTGATTGGAAAGGTGCAGAGAAGAAAGTCACACGTTGGGCTAACCACCACGATATGCCTCTGCTTTGTTACCTAGTGGCTTCTCAAGCCGCGCATGAGCAAGGCAACACTGCTGAACGCGATAAATACATCGAACTGGCTAGCCAACAAGATGATTCGCTGCTTGCAGTAGAGCTAACAAAAGCGAAACAGCAAATCAGTGAGTCAAACTATGAAGCTGCTTTCGATACGCTTTCTAGCTTAAAAGGTTCGCATCCAAACAACACTGCGGTTCTGGGCTTACTAAAAGCGACCTACATGCAGCTTAAGTTGTGGCAACCATTGCTGGAACTAACGCCTAAGCTCGCTAAGAACAAGCTTCTAACGGCAGAAGAACAGAGTGAATTAGAGCAGAAAGCACAATGTGGTTTACTTCACGATGTGGCACAACAGCAAGGCAGCGAAGGCTTAATCAGTCATTGGAACAAGCTTCCAAGAAAACAAAAGCAAAGCTCACACCTTGTCTCTTGTTTCGTAAAACAACTGATCGCCCGTAAAGCCGATGCAGAAGCTTTTACAGTTATCAAAGAGAACATTGCTAAAACAGGTTCGAACGAGCTCTACATGCTACTTCCAGAGCTGAATCTTGCTGATCACCACCCAGTGGTTGTTATGCTAGAGCGCGCTATCAGCAAAGATAGCAATAATGCAGAAGCACACAGTGCGTTAGCTCAGTTCTATCTAAGAGAACAGAAGTGGGCAGAAGCACAAAACCACTTCGAGAAGGCTCTGGCACTACGCTCAAATGTATCAGATTATGGATACCTATCAGATGCACTAGAGAAGCAGAACCTAACCAAAGCAGCCCACGAAGTGTCTCGTAAGGCACTCGCTCTAGTTCAACCAGCTTAAATCTCGCTGTATAAATAAGAAGCCGATGCCCAGCATCGGCTTTTTTGTATCTATAAATTACCTCTCAACAAGCCCTACCTCCAACAATATCACTCTGCAGAGTAAAGACATTTAGACCAGTCACTTAGCCAAAAATAAAGAGGGTTAAGAAATAGCACTAAAATGAAGCTCCTCAATAGCGCTTAGCGAAGCATTAGTGCCAATTCTAATAAGAGCATCAAAATAAGACCCCCCCCCCTTTAGACACAATTAGAGGAATGAAATATCCACGATAGACTACCAGTCATATCTTCCATTGTAGGGGAGATCATGTAGCGTCCAACCTCTGAACCTGTTTGTTACCAGAAACTACCAAGGTAAAGTCACTGTTGAGGTTAGGACTTTCATATCACGCTAGACTGAAGAAGTAATTGAAAATAAGTAACCTTATAAGACATTGCCAGAGCGATGAGAGTCTAAGACCTCGTGATCAGTAGCGTAATAATTAGGGGAACGGACATAACCTTTTCGGGAAGGTTTCGACCGCTGCACGTGACACTATGTTTCAGATAGAAGAAAGCCCGCTATTTCTAGCGAAGCTTCTTAATAAAAATCGTAATGACTAGCTTGTAAGAGAGAGGAGAGCGTTAGTCAAAGAGCAAATTGTCGAACCCCACAAAGCACGCGACTCTACTCGTAAGACTAGACCTTCAGATAAGTTATGGAATGTGGGGAGGGTTCTGGGTTGTGGACAAATCTTTTGCTTACTCTATCGACTGAAGAGTGACCACAGTGACTCAAATGCAATAAAGCCCAAGCAGTTATACTTGGGCTTAGCATAGTGGTGGAATTGCTGGGCTGGTATTCCATCGGACTAGTACACGAGCGGGACTCGTTGGTAGAAGACCAAATTATCGCACTCTAGAAACGACGAAAGACTAGTCGTAAGACTAGGCTTTCTAAAAGGTTTGATGTAGTTGAGTTGTCATTCTATCTATTCGCCAATTGATTACTGAATATACATTTTTGATAGATGTAAAAAAGCCCTGCTATTTCTAGCAG
>NZ_JAPPTH010000037.1:0-36510 GCF_027587015.1 Vibrio sp. Makdt | reverse complement strand
TTTCTTTTTCTCTTATTCGTGGTTGTTTTTCGCTTTTTCTAGTAAATCTGTGAAAAAGTGGCGCAGCGAATAGAGCATGATCAGACTTGGTATCACCATAAGTGCAGTCAGTATAAAGAAGGTTGACCAATCATTGAGGTAATCAACCAACTCACCACTGAAGGAAGCTAAAGTGGTACGGCCGAAGTTTCCAAGTGAAGCTAGCAAGGCGTATTGTGTTGCTGAAAACGCTTGGCCTGTTAATAACGTTAGGAAAGAGACAAACGCAACGGTAGAAAAGGCCGTTGTGAAGTTATCGACAATGATGGTTGCCAAGAATAAGGTTTCACTTGGGCCAGTCTGAGCGATCCACGCAAACATTAGATTGCTTGCCGCCATTGCCACGCCGCCGATCATTAGTCCGCGTACAATGCCGAACTTCACATTGAAGACACTGCCTACCAAAGTGAAGAATATCGTCGCACCCCAACCAATTAATTTGGAGTAGTGGCCGATCTGTTCGTTACTGAAACCTATCTCTTTATAGAAGGTGATCGACATTCGACCTAAGAAGGCTTCGCCTATCTTAAACAGGAATACAAACAGCAATAGAGTAATGGCAACTTGAACTCCGTTTCTTTTGAAGAAATCATAAAACGGTTCAATTACCGTTACACTGAACCAAGCGACAAGCTTTGAGCCAACTACTTTATTGTGTCGCTGCTGTGCTTGTTCTTGTAGGGCTTCACGTTGTGTATTTGGCTCTCCGACAAAAAGAGTAAACAGCATTAACACGACAACGACACCTGCCATACCGTAGTAAACACCATTCCAACCGATTGAGTCTGCGTTAATAAAGGCCAGGTAGCCTGGTAGAGAATAGCCCGTCCACCAACCAACTACTGCCATTGCAGAAGCTTGTGGCAGTTTTGATGCTTCAGATTTTGGGAAGGTATCAATACGAAATGCATCAATCGCGATGTCTTGCGTGGCTGAGGCAATGGCAATAGCGAGCGCTAACATTGAGGTAAACGCTAAATTCTCAGCCGGATTGACGCCTGCGATAAATAAGGTGCCGATCAAAACAATGCTTTGGCAGAAAAAGATCCAACTGCGGCGCTGGCCAAGTATTGCATGAAGCAGCGGCAGTTTTACTCGGTCTACCAAAGGAGCCCATAAAAAGTTAATGGCGTATACGGCAAATACACTACCAAAGTAGCCAATCGCAGCACGGGTTAAACCTGCGTCTTTAAGCCAACCAGACATGTTGGAGCCAATAAGAACCCACGGGAAGCCGCTTGAACAACCGAGCATGAACACCCACAGTAGGCGCTTATCGAGATAACTACGGAAAGTCTGCATCCAAGAAAGAGAGGGAGTGCCTGATGACATAGGGCGTCCTTGTATAGAAAAACGCCCTTAAGAAATAAGGGCGTTACTTTAGATTACTTAAGAAGGGTCACTTTCGTGATGACGATTGGATCGACAGGGATATCTGACATACGGCCCATTCGCTTAGTTGGTATGGTTGCCATCTTTTGAATAACGTCAAAACCGTCGGTGACTTTACCAAATACCGCGTAACCCGGGTTGCCGCCTTTTGCGTTCAGGAAGTCGTTGTCTGCGTAGTTAATGTAGAACTGACGAGTTGCAGAGTCTGGCGCGTTAGTACGAGCCATCGCGATGGTTGCTGTGTCGTTCTTCAGACCATTACTGCCTTCATTCTTGATCGGAGCATACGTTGCTTGTTGCTGCATGTCTTGGTTGAAGCCGCCACCTTGCGCCATAAAACCAGGAATAACACGGTGGAAGATAGTACCTTCGTAACTGCCATCTGCTACGTATTTTAGAAAGTTCTCAGAACTAATTGGTGCTTGCTCTTGGTTTAGCTCGATCGTGAAGTCACCTAGCGTCGTTTCGACGTTTACTTTAGGACCAGCCCACACGCTCACGCTTACTAGCATTAGTGCTATAGAAGATAGAATACGACCCATTAGAAACGTTCCTTCATGTAAGTTTGTAGTTCTTGGTCATTAGCGATCTCTTTAAGCACTAAGTCGATAACGTCGTTAAGTACCATTGCGATATCGTCGTTTGATGCACTTAATGCACCAGTGCGAGTTGCTGTACCATTGAACGTCTTAACCAGTTTGCCTTCTGGTGTTTCAGCCGTAACTTCAAGTGTTACTTTACCGTCCATTTGGTTTTCCATAATGGTGTGTTCTACGGTAACTAGTGCTTCTTGAATCTCTAAAACAACAGAGTTTTCGCTGTTTACGCTGGCACGAAAGCCTTGAGACTCAAATTGCTGTGCGATAGCGTTCTCTAGAGAAATACGCATGTTCTGCTTAGCGTGAATTGGTTGAATGTTAGCGCGGCCGCTATCAACAAGTGCAACATACTGAGCAGCACGAACATCTTTACTGGTTAATGTGTATGTTTTGCCTTGTACTAGGTTGCTTGAGCTTAGTGAAGCTTCTGGCATTACATTTATCTGTTCTTGCTGAGGGGCTGAACATGCTGTCAAAGCCATAATAGAAGCAGCCAAAATCAGTTTTTTCATTCCTTTATCCTTTCTAAATTCACACCAGAAGCTCGGTATCTTAAATTCTTGTGAAGCAGTCTACTGCTTATTTGTTAAAATTCGCAGGTTCTCTTGTTGCTTGTAATATCTCAAATTTTTGGTTTAGTTCAAGCGTTTCAACGTTAGCTTCACCAAATAATCTTGCGAGTTTGACATCGTATCCGAGGTGTCGGTTGCCAATAACAATTAATTTGCCTCCATTGCTAAGAACATGCTTTGCATCACAGAACATTTGCCATGCAATGTGGTCAGTAATTGCCTGTTGTTGATGGAATGGAGGGTTACACATGACTAGGTATGTGCTGTTTTTCTTAAAACCGTCTAAACAGTTATTAGCAATGAATTGGAAGTTGTCTTCTTCACCAAGGTTATCTTTTATGTTTTGGCGTGCTGATTCCACGGCCATGAAGCTCTCATCAACACAAGTGATGCGAGCTTGAGGGTTCAACTGGCCTGCTTTAACACTTAAAACACCATTACCACAGCCAAGGTCGATAATATGACGTAGCTCAGGATCTTGAGGTATATGCTCTAGCATATAGCGCGCGCCTTGATCGAGTGCTTCCCCTGAGTAAACATTTGGTAAATTCTTTAGGCGGATATCTTCACCGTCGACATCCCATTCTACAAAAGGCTCAACTTTGTGAATTGGCTGGCAGTTTGGTGATGAGAACACCAAGCGGTGCTTTTTCTTCGCCAGTGACGTTTTGGTTTCACCCAAGTATTTTTCAAACAGGTTCAGCGTTGATGTGTGAATCTCTTTTACCTTGTTGACACCGATCACTTGGCAACCTTCTGGTAAAGCTTGGCGCAACTGACTCAGTTGCCACACTAAATGGCGGTTGGTCTTTGGTAGCTGCATCAGTACCAGATCAATACCGTGAGGGATATCATCCATGGTGTTTAAAAAGTTGACTCGATTACACTGATTGCGCTGTAAGTTTTTCAGGCCGCCACGATGAGAGATAAATGAGTCGCTCATCATAGTCACATCGTGATCTTTTGAGAACCAAGCGGATAGGGCACCAAAGCTGTCGTTTAAGATCAGAATGTGTTTGCCTGGTTCAAGGTTCATCTCTTCAACATGGTTAATAATGTATTCGTCGCCCGCATCCCAAGCTTGAAGCGTTTCATTTGAACGTTTAGGGAAACGATGTAAGGTCAAAGTTCTATCGTGAAGGGTAAGTTCAGTTTTCATTACTTGGGATACTTATATGAGAAATAACAAAGATATTGTCTCAAATGCGGGCTGAACAAGATAGAGAAAACTCGACCAAACCTATGCTGTTCGCGATTAAATACTCAGACAGTAGCCTTGTTAGGGTTTATACTCACCCCACAGATAATGCCAACCCGTTATTAAGGAATCACAATGATCCAAGAAGTTATCGAAACAAAATTGCACAATGAGTTTTCACCAAGTCACTTGAATGTGGTTAATGAGAGCTACATGCACAATGTTCCGGCCGGTTCTGAGAGTCACTTTAAAGTGATTGTTGTGAGTGATGCGTTTGAAGGATTGCGTCTTATTGCTCGTCACCGAGCGGTAAATAAAGCACTTTCAGAAGAGCTAGCGAACAATATTCACGCTTTATCTATTCATACTTATACAAAAGATGAATGGTTGAAGCAGCTCGATAACGTGCCAGACAGCCCAATGTGTATGGGTGGGGGCAAGTAATAAATTTAATACATATAAAAAGAGGTGGCCATGCCGCCTTTTTTATCGCCTAAATTATCTGTTTTTTGCCGTTATATCACTCAAACTGATGGTAAGTTAAACGTCTAAAAATACCTACAATGAGTAATGTTTTTATTAACAGTGTTTCAACATAACTCATAAAATAATAGTTTGTGACAGAGTGTTAATCTCTTGTTTAAAACACCTTTCAAAAGCCAATTTATCTGTGCGGCTCGTCAAATTTATACATATTTAAGAGTCCATATGCTTCAAATCTCACCAAATAAACGCGCTATTCAAGTTATTGGTCATGGCATCAAGATGTCAAAAAATGCTAGAATATGGCACCTGATAAATCTCACATGATTTGTGTGAGAATTTTATTAAGATAATGTTGCGATTTTGGTATCTCAAATTTACCAAGACCGGACACTGTAATGTCGTGTCTAAGGGCGATCTTAAAACGTCCTGAATTTACGCAATTAAAAGAATCTTTTTCCCGATAAAGTAGTGCAAGTGCGTATGATTACAATAAAGAAGGGTTTGGATCTTCCTATCGCAGGAACTCCATCCCAGGTGATTAATGATGGTAAGTCCATCACTAAAGTCGCCTTGCTTGGCGAAGAGTACGTTGGTATGCGTCCTACGATGCATGCTCGCGTTGGTGATGAAGTGAAGAAAGGCCAAGTTCTTTTTGCTGATAAAAAGAACCCAGGTGTTGTATTTACTTCTCCAGCAAGCGGTAAAGTTATTGAAGTGAACCGTGGTGCTAAGCGTGTTCTTCAATCTGTAGTGATTGAAGTAGCAGGCAATGAGCAAATCACGTTCAATAGCTATGAAGCTAACCAACTAGCAGGTCTTGACCGTGAAACGGTTAAAGCTCAGTTAGTTGAGTCTGGCGCATGGACCGCTTTGCGAACTCGTCCGTTCAGCAAGGTTCCAGCAATCGATTCTGAAACTCAGGCTATTTTCGTAACTGCTATGGATACTAATCCGCTAGCAGCTGAGCCAGAATTAATCATTAACGAGCAGTCTGATGCTTTCGTTGCTGGTTTAGATCTTCTTTCAACTCTGACTAACGGTAAAGTGTACGTTTGCAAAAAAGGTACTAGCTTACCTCGTTCAGCTCAGTCTAACGTTGAAGAACATGTTTTTGATGGCCCACACCCTGCAGGTCTTGCAGGCACGCATATGCATTACCTATACCCGGTAAATGCAGAAAACGTAGCGTGGAGCATTAACTACCAAGATGTTATCGCATTCGGTAAGCTTTTCCTTACTGGTGAGCTTTATACCGATCGTGTTGTTTCTCTGGCTGGCCCAGTGGTAAACAACCCGCGTCTAGTTCGTACTCAAATTGGTGCTAGCCTTGAAGAGTTGACAGACAGCGAGCTAATGCCAGGTGAAGTTCGTGTGATTTCTGGTTCTGTACTAACTGGTACACAAGCAACCGGTCCACATGCTTACCTTGGTCGTTACCATCAGCAAGTTTCCGTTCTACGTGAAGGTCGTGATAAAGAGCTATTCGGCTGGGCTATGCCTGGTAAGAACAAGTTCTCTGTTACTCGTTCATTCCTTGGTCACCTGTTTAAAGGTCAGTTGTTCAACATGACAACGACTACAAACGGTAGTGATCGCTCAATGGTTCCAATCGGTAACTACGAGCGCGTAATGCCTCTAGATATGGAACCTACATTGCTGCTTCGTGATCTATGTGCAGGCGACGTTGATAGTGCACAAGCACTAGGTGCGCTAGAGCTAGATGAAGAAGATTTGGCATTGTGTACCTTTGTATGTCCAGGTAAGTACGAGTACGGTCAACTACTTCGTGAATGCCTAGATACGATTGAGAAGGAAGGGTAATTTTCATGGGCCTTAAAAAGTTTCTTGAAGACATCGAGCATCATTTTGAGCCAGGTGGTAAACACGAGAAGTGGTTCGCGCTTTACGAAGCAGCGGCTACAGTGTTCTACACGCCAGGTCTTATCACAAAGAAAAGCTCGCACGTTCGTGATAGCGTTGACTTAAAACGTATCATGATCATGGTTTGGTTCGCGGTATTCCCAGCAATGTTCTGGGGTATGTACAACGCGGGTGGCCAAGCTATCGCTGCACTTAACCACATGTACGCAGGCGCTGAACTAGCATCTGTTATTGATGGTAACTGGCACTACTGGCTGACTCAAATGCTTGGCGCCTCCTTAGGAGCCGATGCTGGTGTTGGCAGTAAGATGCTACTTGGTGCGACTTACTTCCTACCTATCTACGCGACGGTATTTATCGTTGGTGGTTTCTGGGAAGTTCTGTTCTGTATGGTGCGTAAGCACGAAGTTAACGAAGGTTTCTTTGTAACTTCTATCTTATTCGCGCTCATCGTTCCGCCAACACTTCCTCTATGGCAGGCAGCTCTAGGTATTACCTTTGGTGTTGTTGTTGCTAAAGAGATCTTCGGTGGTACGGGTCGTAACTTCCTAAACCCTGCGCTTGCTGGCCGTGCGTTCCTATTCTTTGCATACCCTGCACAGATTTCAGGTGACGTAGTTTGGACTGCTGCAGATGGTTTCTCTGGTGCAACTGCTCTTAGCCAATGGGCTCAAGGCGGCGGTAGCGCACTAATGAACGTGACATCTGGTGAAGCAATCACTTGGATGGACGCATTCATTGGTAACATCCCAGGTTCTATCGGTGAAGTATCGACTCTAGCACTTATGATTGGTGCTGCGATGATCGTTTACATGCGTATCGCTTCATGGCGCATCATTGCTGGTGTAATGATCGGTATGATCGCTGTGTCTACGCTATTCAACGTGATCGGTTCTGATACTAACGCAATGTTCAGCATGCCTTGGCACTGGCACCTAGTTCTAGGTGGCTTCGCATTCGGTATGTTCTTCATGGCGACAGACCCAGTATCAGCGTCATTTACCAACAAAGGTAAGTGGTGGTACGGCATCCTAATCGGCGCAATGTGTGTAATGATCCGTGTAGTTAACCCTGCATACCCAGAAGGCATGATGCTTGCGATTCTATTCGCAAACCTATTTGCTCCTCTGTTTGACCACGTTGTAATCGAGAAGAACATTAAGCGGAGACTAGCTCGCTATGGCAAGTAATAACGATAGCATTAAAAAGACGCTGTTTGTTGTTATCGCATTGAGCCTAGTGTGCTCAATCATCGTTTCAACAGCTGCAGTTGTTCTTAAACCTAAGCAACAAGCTAACGCGGTTCTGGATCAACAAACTAAGATCCTAGAAGTTGCAGGTGTTGACCTTGAAGGTGACATCCCAGCGCTGTACGCAGAGAACATCGAACCTCGTCTAGTTGATTTCGCTACTGGTGATTTCGTTGACGGTGATGCTGCTGCATACGACCAACGTAAAGCGGCAAAAGATCCAGCTCAGTCAATCAAGCTTTCTGCTGAAGATGACATCGCTAAGATCCTTCGTCGTGCTAACACAGGTACTGTATACCTTGTGAAAGACGGTGCTGAAACTACTAAAGTTATCATCCCTGTTCACGGTAACGGCCTATGGTCAATGATGTACGCATTCGTTGCGGTAGAAACTGATGGCAACACAGTTTCAGGTATCACTTACTACGAGCAAGGTGAAACTCCTGGACTTGGTGGTGAAGTTGAGAACCCAACTTGGCGTGCTCAATTCGTTGGTAAGAAATTATTCGACGAAAACCACAAGCCAGCTATCAAGGTAGTTAAAGGTGGTGCTCCTGAAGGTACTGAGCACGGTGTTGATGGCCTTTCTGGTGCAACACTGACCAGTGTTGGCGTTCAACATACATTTGACTTCTGGTTAGGTGATATGGGCTTTGGTCCGTTCCTAGCAAAAGTTCGTGACGGAGGTCTGAACTAATGTCTAGTGCAAAAGAAATTAAAAAGAGCATTTTAGCGCCAGTATTGGATAACAACCCAATCGCGCTACAGGTTCTTGGTGTGTGTTCTGCTCTTGCGGTAACCACTAAGCTAGAAACAGCATTTGTTATGACTATCGCGGTAATGTTTGTTACTGCTCTGTCTAACTTCTTCGTTTCTCTAATCCGCAACCACATTCCTAACAGTGTGCGTATCATCGTTCAGATGGCAATTATCGCATCATTAGTAATCGTGGTAGACCAAGTGCTAAAAGCATACCTATACGATATCTCTAAGCAGCTATCTGTATTCGTAGGCCTAATCATTACTAACTGTATTGTAATGGGTCGTGCTGAAGCATTCGCAATGAAGTCTGCACCAATCCCATCTCTAATCGATGGTCTTGGTAACGGTCTTGGTTACGGTTTCGTTCTTATCACTGTTGGTTTCTTCCGTGAGCTTCTAGGCTCTGGCAAACTATTTGGTATGGAAGTACTACCTCTAGTGAGCAACGGTGGTTGGTATCAGCCAAACGGCTTGATGCTTCTAGCACCTTCTGCATTCTTCCTAATTGGTTTCTTGATTTGGGCAATTCGTGTGTTCAAACCAGAACAAGTAGAAGCGAAGGGGTAAGGTAGTCATGGAACATTATATTAGTCTGCTAGTTAAATCGATTTTCATCGAAAACATGGCGCTTTCTTTCTTCCTAGGTATGTGTACATTCCTAGCGGTATCTAAGAAAGTTAAAACTTCTTTTGGTCTTGGTGTTGCGGTAGTTGTAGTACTTACAATCGCTGTTCCTGTGAACAACCTTGTTTACACAAACATTCTGAAAGAAAACGCGCTTGTTGAAGGTGTCGATTTAAGTTTCCTTAACTTCATCGCATTCATCGGTGTTATCGCGGCACTTGTACAAATCCTAGAGATGGTTCTAGACCGTTTCTTCCCACCTTTGTACAACGCACTAGGTATCTTCCTTCCACTGATCACAGTTAACTGTGCAATCTTTGGTGGTGTATCTTTCATGGTAACTCGTGACTACAACTTTGCTGAATCTGTTGTTTACGGCTTCGGTTCTGGTGTGGGTTGGATGTTAGCTATCGTTGCTCTTGCGGGTATCCGTGAGAAGATGAAGTACTCTGACGTACCTCCAGGTCTACGTGGCCTTGGTATCACGTTCATTACTGTTGGTCTGAT
This sequence comes from Vibrio sp. Makdt, assembly GCF_027587015.1. Classification (NCBI taxonomy): domain Bacteria; kingdom Pseudomonadati; phylum Pseudomonadota; class Gammaproteobacteria; order Vibrionales; family Vibrionaceae; genus Vibrio; species Vibrio sp. Makdt. The sequence continues at coordinate 27,200 of NZ_JAPPTH010000037.1, read as the reverse complement.
GGCGTTAGGCTTTATGTCTTTCTCTGGTGTTCAACTGTAGGGTAAGCACCCAGTAATAAGGAATAACAAATGCAAAGCATTATTCTTGGCGTAGCGATGTTTACCATTATTGTATTGGCTCTAGTGCTAGTGATTCTATTCGCTAAATCTAAGCTAGTACCATCAGGTGACATCACTATTTCAGTAAACGGCGACCCTGAAAAGGCGATCGTTACTCAACCTGGTAGCAAGCTACTTGGTGCCCTAGCTGGCGCTGGTATCTTCGTATCTTCTGCTTGTGGTGGCGGTGGCTCTTGTGGTCAGTGTCGTGTAAAAGTTAAGTCTGGCGGTGGCGACATCCTACCAACTGAACTTGATCACATCACTAAAGGCGAAGCTCGCGAAGGCGAACGTCTTGCATGTCAAGTTGCTATGAAAACTGACATGGAGATTGAACTAGACGAAGATATCTTTGGTGTTAAAAAGTGGGAATGTACTGTTATCTCGAATAACAATGAAGCTACTTTCATCAAAGAACTTGCGCTAGCAATCCCTGAAGGTGAAGAAGTACCGTTCCGCGCGGGTGGTTACATTCAGATTGAAGCTGAACCACATCACGTGAAATACGCAGATTACGATATTCCTGAGGAATACCGTGGTGACTGGGATAAGTTCAACCTATTCCGTTACGAGTCTATCGTTAAAGAACATTCAATCCGTGCTTACTCAATGGCTTCATACCCAGAAGAGAAAGGTATCATCAAGTTGAACGTTCGTATCGCGACTCCGCCGCCAAACAACCCTGATGTTGCTCCTGGTGTGATGTCTTCATACATCTGGTCTCTTAAAGAAGGCGACAAGTGTACTATTTCTGGTCCATTTGGTGAGTTCTTTGCTAAAGACACAGACAATGAAATGGTATTCATCGGTGGTGGTGCAGGTATGGCGCCTATGCGTTCTCATATCTTCGACCAACTTAAGCGTCTTAAGTCTACTCGTAAGATGTCTTACTGGTATGGCGCACGTTCTAAGCGTGAGATGTTCTACATTGAAGATTTCGATGGCCTAGCGGCTGCAAACGAAAACTTCGTGTGGCACTGTGCACTGTCTGATCCTCAACCAGAGGACAACTGGGACGGTTACACTGGTTTCATCCACAACGTACTGTACGAAAACTACCTGAAGGATCACGAAGCTCCTGAAGATTGTGAGTACTACATGTGTGGTCCACCGATGATGAACGCTGCTGTTATCGGCATGCTGAAAGATCTTGGTGTAGAAGATGAAAACATCCTACTAGATGACTTCGGTGGTTAATCCACTTAAGTGATTGATATTATGGCTGACTCCTACGAGTCAGCCATTTGTTTTTCTAAGACAGCTTTTGACAACATACCGGCTTATATAAGAAAGAGTAAGGCATTCAAAATACCTATTTTTTACTCTTATTTTTCCTTATATAAATCCTCAACATTAGACAGGAGTAAGCAAGTGAGAATTTGGCTTGTTGCATTAACTTCTTTGATTTTTCTTGCGGGCTGTGAGCAGTCAAGAGAGCAAGTGCATTTGAGTGGCCCAACGATGGGCACGAGTTACAATATTAAATACATCAATGGTGATGAATTTCCTGAGTCTAATGAAGTTCATACAGAGATCGATCGCCTGCTTGAAGAAGTAAACGACCAGATGTCGACTTACCGTGAAGATTCCGAATTAAGCCGTTTCAATCAGCATAAAGGTGCAGATGCGTTCGAAGTATCTGAGCAAACAGCGACGGTTGTGAAAGAAGCGATACGTTTAAACGGTCTTACTGAAGGAGCACTGGATGTAACGGTTGGTCCGTTAGTTAACTTGTGGGGCTTTGGTCCTGAAGCGCGTCCTGAAGTTGTGCCATCAGATGAAGAGCTGGCGGCTCGCAAGGCTAAGATTGGTATCCATCACCTTAGCGTTGAAGGTAACATGTTGAAGAAAGACCTACCTAACCTGTATGTCGATCTATCCACGATTGCAAAAGGTTGGGGCGTTGACGTCGTCGCTGACTACCTTGATTCTATCGGTATTCACAACTACATGGTTGAAGTCGGTGGCGAAATTCGTCTGAAAGGTTTAAACCGTGAGAACGTGGGCTGGCGTATCGCGATTGAGAAACCAAGCGTTGACGAGCGTAATATCCAAGAGATCATCGAGCCGGGTGATATGGCTATCGCAACCTCTGGTGATTACCGTAACTATTTTGAACGTGATGGTGTTCGTTACTCACACATCATCAACCCTGAAACAGGAAAGCCTCTTCACCATAAAGTGGTTTCTGTGACTGTTTTAAACCCGTCTTCAATGACTGCAGACGGCTTATCTACAGGCCTTATGGTCTTAGGTGAAGAGAAAGGAATGGAAGTCGCAAACCAACATAACATCCCTGTGTTCATGGTGGTAAAAACAGCTGATGGCTTTAAAGAAGTTGCTTCTGAAGCATTTAAGCCATACTTAGGTAAATAAGGTAAGCGAGATAATTATGAATACATTTCTGATTACATTTGGTGTTTTTCTAGCTGTGATTACAGCAATGTCTATTGGCTACATCATTCAAAAGAAAGTAGTTAAAGGTAGCTGTGGTGGCTTAGGTGCCGTTGGTATTGATAAAGTATGTAACTGCCCAGAACCTTGTGATGCGCGTAAAAAGCGTGAAGCTCGTGAAGCTTACCGCGAAGAGAAACTGGCCGAGCGTCAGCAAAAAGAAGCGGCTTGGAATAAAGATCGTATTGCTTAATCAGCGATATTGATTGGGAGCGAATTAAGCTTTCCAAGAACAGAAGCCCAAGGTATGTGCCTTGGGTTTTTTTTTGTTTTTCGCTAATTGGATTCATGCTTAGAAAGGTTCAGCTACTCGTTATCTAACTGAAGATTATTGCGAGCGCACACTAGCTGGTTTCGACCTTGTTCTTTAGCGGTATAAAGCAGTTCGTCGGCGGCTTTAATCTGTTCATCTAAAGAGCCCACTTGATCGGTTACCCCAATGCTCATGGTCACTTTAATGATTTGTGAATCATGCTCCACTTGGTGACTTTCAATTGCGTCTCTCATGGATTCCAGCGCTTCAACAAATTGTTCAAATGGGCCGCATGATTGAATGCAAAACTCTTCTCCGCCAAACCTAACGGGCAAGTCGTCTTTAAAGTGTTGTTTGATAATTTTTCCAACTTCAATCAACACCGCATCACCACCATCGTGACCATAGGTGTCGTTCACTTTTTTAAAGAAGTCGATATCCATCATTGCAATATTGCGTTCTTCACAACCCTTGCACGTCTGGTTAAATAGATAACGACGGTTCCATAGGCCAGTAAGGGCATCCTCGTTAGCGTGACGAAACAGTTCGCTCGTCGCTTCTTTCATATCGAGGAGTTGATGAATTCGGCAGAAGAATTCTTCTTGATTAAAGGGCTTATAGAGGAAGTCATTGGCGCCAGCTTTAAGGAAACGAGCGGTCATGGTGCGATCATCACTGCCTGATAAGCCAAGGATAGCGAGTTGGTTACGGTCGTGGTGCACTCGAATGTCACGAGTCATCGAAATACCGTCTTTATTTGGCATATCGTGGTCAGTGACCACAACGGTGATATCAGGATCGTTTTGCAGCAGTGCGAGCGCTTGCTCTCCATCTTCTGCCTGAACCGTTTGAATATATTGGTGTTCAAGAAGTTGAACGACATATCGACGAACTACAGCTGAATCATCAACAACCAGAGCTTTATGGTGTCGATTATTCGAGATTCGTTTTACAAGCGGTAGCAAGTAACTGACCGATGACATGCTGTCTTTGAGGATGTAATCCAACACACCTTTAGCCAGAACTTGTTCTCGTAGGGTGTTGTTGAACATGCCGGTAAGCACGATGATTTTTTGCTGATAGCCGAGCACTAAATCAATGATCTCGCCATCTTGGCCGTCAGGTAGGCAGTAGTCGAGCACGGCGCACAAGAAATCCGTCTCTTGCTCTAAGATAGCTTTGGCTTCAGCCACAGATTCTGCGAGCGCAACTTCATAACCATCGTTTTTAAATTGCTGGTAAAGGTAGTTTCTGAATGCGCGACTGTCCTCTACTACTAGTATTTTTTCACTCAAAAGCTATCCCTACTTATAGACTAAATACTCCTAACAATACTATCAGAAGAGTAGGTGGCGATTGAAGCTAAACCTGTTGAGCTGGACTCCAGATCATTTTAAAACCAACAATTATCCATTATACTGTTCATAGATACAGTTGTAAGGTTGAGTTACTGGTTAATGTGTAGTGCGGACCAAGAGAAAGTGAGAAAAATAATCCATGTCGATATGGACTGTTTTTAAACTAGCAGGTGTTAATTATTGGGGAAAGTTGTAATTGAATTAATGCCTACTACACTTCAACCAAAGGGTGGCAATTTTGGGGTTGAAAATGTATGCAGCGTATTCATGATAAATCACATAATGGTCATTGGATTTACCTTTACGATAATGATGTTCCTATTCTTCTACCTTGTCTCTATTGTCGATACACTTATGTGACTGGTCTTTCGGTTGTTCATGAAAAAAAACGTATTGAAGGCAAAGGCAATTTCGAGTTCTTACTTAAAGAGGATGAGATTGGAGGTGATGCTCAATATGTACGTGGACATCAACTTGGCCTGTTCTTAGAATGGATAGAAGATTATAACCACCCTTCCGTTACCCTTGCGTGGCATACCGCCCTTCCTGCCGAGTTCATTAATGAATATATAAATGAATACCTCATTGTAGAAATGCAAAAAAGCGAAGTCGTTGTGAACAAAGCCATTACTTCCCTTTGTAGCTATTACCATTGGTTGACTTACTTTTTCGATACAAACTTTAAAAAGATATTTATTTTCTCTGAATATAGAGCATTAGCTAGAGGAAATAATAAGTCTAATCTCATTGTCAAATACTTTCTTCCTGCGACAAGGGAGCTCCTTTATCGACATACAGACAGTTTGCTAGAGGAAATTGTTCTTCGAAATGGTGGGGAGTTAGGGTGCAGGACTTCTGAGAACCGAGGGTTTTATTTGGCTGATTTTAAAGCTGACGGCAAAATCCGTCTGGGTTTACAGAGCTTATTTAAGAAATTGAAAGAATCACCTGAAAAGGAAGAGTTTGAGTACCACCTCTCTTCTATGGATGTGAAATACGGCTCTGCGCGAACACTCTATATTCCTCGTACTCACCTAGAATTGATGGAGCGTTACTGCAATACGGAGCGCCCAGAGTCAGCGTCGAATCATTTGCTTGTTTCTAACTCTAGCAATTACACGAAAGGAGAAGAGGTTAGCAGAAGGTACGGAAGTGCTACTTTTTCTAAGACACTGAAGAAGCTGTTAAAGGTAATGAGTGAAAACCCAGAGGCTTATTCAGGTTATCAAATGTTAGATGAGGACAATGTTTACCATCATTTAAGGCATTCGTTTGGAACAGATATTTTCCACTATTTATGTGTTGCTGCTAAAAAAAATTACGAGTCAATCACAACAGAATCAAGAGTTTATATTGAAACCGCTCGGCGTCTTGGCCATAAGGTAGATGGTAAGCACGCTAACCAAACAACAAAAATCTACATTCATGCTTGTGGAGAGCGAGAAGCTCTATTAATAGAGGTGGTTAATGGATAAAGCGCTTTCAAGTTCTGAGATAGAAGAGCGATTAAAGCATGACTTTAAAAAAGAACAATCAGTTACTGCATTTGAATTGCCTTTTACAGCTACTTCAATAATAGTGCCTAAAACGGAACAATATGCTTCGCACATACTATTATTGGATGATATTAACACGCCTGATAAGGTGATTATATATAAAGCAATGATTGCTGTTTATAATTATGTGTTCTTTGATAAAAGTGCAGCTGTAACAGCTAAAGATGTTTTCTCATCAGCAGCAAAACCCTTCATTTCATGGTTAAATTCTTACAAAATTAATAATCGTTACGAAATTTTAAGGCGTTATGAATCTGATCGTATGGATGAGCTTGATAATCATGGTGGTTATAGCCCACTAAGAGCCCTCAATTCTATTATTGGGTATGCAATTGAATCGGAAGCTCTTAGTAAAGAGTTGAGTAGCGAAGATTATACATTTCTTATTGAACTAAGAAAGACGAAACCTGCACCTAACTTAAACAAATCACAAAAATCCATAGCGAGTTATTTCGGTGCGTTAGACTGGTTGAGAAGAGAAGATATTGGCATTGGGGGTGAGTTATATTCGGCTTTAGCTTCACCGAAGTTAGCCATCAATTCATTAAGTTTGACAGCTGCAACTTTGATTATTGAACTTAAAGATTATAAAGATGAACTTCAAACATTGATCAAGAGTACCGAGCCTCAGTTAGCACCTTTGTTAGATTTGAATTTTAAAACTCTTTCACGGAGTAAAAAGCAATGTCTAATTGGGGAGATGGTTTATTTAATTGTGTGTGCTTATCATCGACTAGATAAACCATCATATACTCTTCAATCCGCTCTAGGAGTTTTGCTATTGTCGAATGCATCTAGTCAAAGTAGCTACTTCAATCTATTAAATGTATTAAAGAGTCAGACTGAATGCGATAGTTTATTTTTAAATAAAAAGTTCAATACGGATAAAGTTAATGCTGAATATTGTAGAGATAATTTCACCGCTATGAGAAATGGAACTCTTTTCTCAATTGATGTAGTTAAAAACTTATTGTGTAATGAAGTATCAAAAGCTGTCACCAAAATAGAAGAAGTTATGTTTGCGTGGATAATGGCAGGATTAATGGTACAGCCGACAGATATACCTAAAATTACTCATTCGGACTTCAGGTTAATGAAAGTTGGTGGTCGAGTGACACATATCGAATGTGAATACTTCAAAGGGAGGTCAAAGCTTTTTCACGCTACACGCTCCCTTTCAACTCGAACGCGAGAAGGAAAGGCATTATTGGTTGTAATGGAGCAACAAGAAGAAAGCCTACCTTTTTATACTAAGGTGGTTCTTTTTATAAGTAATGGTTTTAACTCACTTTTAGGGACTTTAAATTTACTGCTTCAATCAAGTAGTATTTCTATGGTGTTAAAAACCGTACACTCAAAGCAAAATATACCTTGTTTAATGCCCTTAACACTTTGCTCTCTGATATCGAATGGGATTCATACTATTAATTGTGTTGCAAACGCTAATAAAGTGGCATTAGAAGACAGACAAAAATTGGTAAGGCAATCACAATCTCCTTGTCAGTCAAATTTGTTTGGTTTTCAATTAATAAAAAATAGCGCAGTTCATGCTTTTAGCGATCCTTATACTTTAGACTACCTCATTAACCGAAACTCTCATTCAAACCAGACAGAGAAGGTTAACTACCTGACTGAAGATAATGAAGCGTGGATTAATAACTCAGGAAGAATTACTCGTGAGGTAATGTTTGATTTAATTCAAAATGTCTTTAATTTGGGCTTTGAGCGTGATGATGCAGAACAATTAAAACGATTTAACAGCGAATTTATGGCGGTGACAGAAAGTATCTCTTATAGGCATGAAGAAATGAACTCAAGACTTCGTATGATAACTGGACAGGGAAAAGGAAAAGTGAATGAAGTAGGAGTTCTCTCATTGAATGATAAAAATGAAAGCGAACCTTTATCTCCTATTTATGTAGTTGATAGCTCAATCACAGTTCTAAAGATGTATAACTACCTCCACGAATTTAAAAAAAATCACAAAAAGATACTTGCGAATAATCCAGACTTTTTGTTTAAGACTGTTATACCAACCGTTGAATGGATCGAGGGTACGCTCAAAAAGATGAGTAAACCATCACTACGAAAGGGTAGAGACCAATTTGATTTAATGATTAAGAATGGCGTAGTGATTAGCGTCTTTAATTCTATGTAGTTGGAGGTTATATGACATTAAGTGTACTAAATTATCAAATTGATAACTTTTGGCATGAGAAAAATCTAAAATTAAAGGCGAATCCGTTCTTTATAAATGAAAGAGGTGATTTTTACTCTGATGTTTGGAGTTTTAGTGCAAAACAATATGGCAATATAACAACGATTGATTTTTCATGGTTTGATTCACCTGAATATAGCTTAAGTTCAATTGCAACTTATATCAAAGATAATTGTGAGTATTTGTTAAGCAGTAAAGCATATGCGAAGCTGGCCTGTCTGGAAATGTTGACGCCATCTAATATTGCGTATGTCCAACCGACCTACCAAATGATGCTTCATTTATTTGCCTTTTTTAAAGAGAATAATGTTTCTATCCTAAATATATCACTAATGGAACCTTTCTGGACATCATTCATGGGACGAACGATAAGCCCACATGGTTTAGTGAATCGTGTATCAATACCTTCATATCGTGCCTCTATCAGACGAGTGTCTTTTCATAAAATAAGAAATTCACTAAAAGCATTAGGTGTGGTGGGGGTGATTGAACCTAAACTCACATTTAAAATAGTTGAAAAAAGTTTAAATGATGTATGCCAAACGCAGTATAGCACTACGCTAGCTGAGTATAAAAAAGGAGGTAGCTTTAACTTTCTTGGTTTAGAGCTTGGACAATATTATGTCGATTACTTGAATGGTGTTTATCAGCAGAATTTTCTTTATGTCTTAGTGTGTAAAAAAACCTTTGAACATTGCATTAATAAGTACTCTATTGGAAGTTTTGAATCAAAAACGAATAATCGTCTATTTAATGTAATGCTTTCTGCTGTGTTTGGTGGCGAGGATTATGCGCCTAATTCTCATACTAAAGGTATTAATCATATAGCACTTAAAGTTAATGCTGAAAATATCCTTTTTAATGAATACCTGAAGCATTTTGAAGCAGTGATGTCGTTAAAAGATAGTAATATTGAAGCTTTGGTTTATGAGCTAGGTTTATCTACTCGAAGCGATGCAATGGAATTAATTCGAGTCCTGATGTTACAAAAGCATTTAGGGTTGGATGGACATAAGACACCAGATGAGGTATGGCAAGGTTATTTATTGTCACTGGATCAGACTTTCTTAGGAAGTGAGTCCCTGAATGAAACTTTGGTGGAAGATCTGTATAAAAAAATGCAATTAATCATCGACAAGAAGAAATTAGAACAAACTCAGTTTCTAGTAGATATTCAAAAGTGGGCACTAGAGCAAATCTCCTATTCGGAGAATAAAACGTATGAAAACTTTAAAACGACACTCAACATTACACTATATGCAATGACAAGTTTAGTGGTTGCGTGGACTGGTTATCGAAGATCAGAATTTGGATTCCCACTGAGTGCTATACGTCCAGAACCTAATCTAGATATTTTAGATAATGCTCATGTGCCATTTCGTTTTAAATTAAAATGGCTTGTTCCTAAAACGAGTGGGTCAACTAAAATTAATCGAGAAATCACATCGCAGTGCTATCAAATTGCGGCACAATTGAATGATGTGTTTGGGAGTTCAAGCAATGAACCTTGCTTGTATCGGTTGGAAAATAATAATTTCAAAAAAGAAAAGTTAAACAATTCTGATGTTTGTATTAATAATAGAGTTATCGCTAATTGGAAAGGGTTTGTAGATTCTTATTCACCTTTTAATGACGTAGTTTTGTTAGACGGATTAATTCAAAAAGAGATTTGTCTGTTAACGAACACAGAACAAGAAAAGCTTAGGAAATTATCTTTGATGTATGAGGTCGGTAGCGCGCGTTATGAGAATTTATTAACTTGTGCCAAAGAGGTGAAAAAAGATTGGCTTCGTCTATCAAATTCCTCATTCAATGGAGCTAGAGCGCAAGAGCGTTTTAAATCTTCTTTAATTAAATATATGAAAGATAATGAAGTCGATAACATTAAACATCAGCAAATAATAGATACTTATCTTTCTGATGAAACTAAAAATCTATTGACGAGTAATTCGATAGATTTAAATGATAAAAAAACAGTTATGGATATAACCTCTGAAATATTAGAGGGGGTTCGCTATCCATCTGCTCATGCTTTTCGTCATATTTGGGCTGAAGCGGTATTAACGCGCTATCAGGGGGATGTAGGGGCAGTAATTCGCCATCAATTTGCTCATTTAGACAATTCATTCTTTATGGCGTACTTGAGAGACAAAGACGCACGGGGGCTGATGGCCTCGGCAAAACAACGCTATTTAAACACCATTGTTGAAACGTTGATTATCGAATCAAACCACATTGGTGAGCGGTATATCGGGGGGGTAGCCCAGTTTGTCAAAAAGGCTGTCCACTTAACACAGGTTAAAGATGAGAGCGAGCTCACTGAGAGTGAACGGCGTGCATTAAGCGAGGCGATTGCTGGGAGGATCATCGATATTCAACCGAGTCGATTTGCTACGTGTATTCCTCGTGATGGTGGCGAGAGCCGTGCCAAGTGCGCCCAAATGGGAAGCTTAAATCCACAGGATGCAAAACTCGAATTTTGTCTAAATTGTATGAATGCTTATATTTCGGAGGGGAATATCCGGGGAATTTGGCAAACAGTTCAACCAATGGTTAAAGAGGCAATGCAACCAAATGGGATTGGCTTTTTACTGGAATCTCACCTTCCTGCCTTAACATCAAGTTTAAGGCGAATCAAAGAGCTTCGAAACAGTAGGAATGAGGAAAGCGTAGACAAAATATTGTCAGCGATAGAGGATGCGGTCGATTCAATTAAGCGCAAAATGGCAGTGGAGGCAAAACAGTATGGCTACGAATGATCTGGATGAATTGTTCACCGATGACTTCCTTGATTCGCTGGATGATGATTCAACAGTTGAGCAGAGCGTCTCGGCCTCCTGGGTGGTTGATGACAAAGACCACACCACTTACAAAGCTTACCATGCGATTCTTGAGTTGAAGGCACAGGCAGAGAAAGCAATTGAGAACTTTGGTGAAGTCGAAACAACAAAAACGCCGAAATTCTACCAGTTGAAAAAGTCACATGTGGCTAAAGCAGTGGGCGTATCAGCACAGAGTATTTTTAACACATCCTCTTTCAGCCCTCATATTCGTACTTTCTTTGATGATATTAACGATGAGCTTCTTAAGCGGCATCAAACCGAACAGAAGAAACAAGTCAAACGGAAAAATACGGGACTTAGAAGGAAAAAGAAGGAGGCGGTTGTGGTGAGCCATCAAAGTCTAGAGAAGAAATACAATGCTCTCAAGGCTCTCACGACCAAAGAGGTGCTAAACCTTTCAATTGAGAAGATGCCAATCGATCTTAAGGCTAAGTTAGGCTTGTAAATAAACCCATGTTCACAACCGAAAATACGCCTTTAGACAGGAAAAAGAGTTCTTGTTTTTAAATCACCGAGCTTCACATAAATGATAGGTACAAAATTGCCTCTACTCATACAAATACTTCTGAAACCCAATGAACGTATCTCGTATAGCCATTGGCGAACCGAATTGTTCAGCAGCATCGCTTATCGTGCCGTACTTAAGCTCAACTAAACTGCGCATTTTCTTGGCTGCCAGCTCTTGAACGCCATCTTCAATGTACTTGTCTAAAATGAATTCGATAAACTCTATTTGGTTTGGGGTGAATTCGCTCGATATGCCTGGCTTTGCTGTAGCGACGCGTTCTTTTCGAGTATGGGTTTCTCTGGCGTAAGCGACAAAATGCATATTTCGGAGCATTCCGATCAGTCATTTCGGGATTATCCGATCGCCCATTTCGGTTTAAACCGATCGCCGATTCCGCGATTATCCGATCACTTTTAGCCTAACTCCGAAATCAGCGTTCGGAATAGCGAAAACCGCGATCGGAATGCCCGAAATCCCACCTTTTTCTCTTTTAAATCAATAGCTCGCTATTCTTTACTTCTTAAACAAGAAGGTAAGGAAGCGACAATGGCAAAAAAGAGAACTCCAATGAAGAAAATCAAAGAGGTATTACGCCTTAAGTACGACTGCGGTCTTTCAAATCGCAGCATCGCTTCTTGCCTTAAACTCGGTCCTTCCACCATATCGGAACTCCTGACTCGCTTTAGACAAAGTCAACTTGGTTGGCCTCTACCTGAAAGTTGTAGCGATACTGATCTCACTCAAGCTCTGTATCACGGCAAGAAAACCAGTCGCGATAAAGTCATGCCAGACTTCACGCAATACGCAGTCGAACTCAGACGTAAAGGCATGACGAAGATGTTGCTCTGGCAGGAATACCATGAGCAATATCAAGAGCAAGCTTACGCTTACACTCAGTTCTGCGAGCACTTTACTCGTTGGTTCAAAACCCAAAAGCGCAGCATGCGTCAGCTCCATGTTGCAGGTGACAAGTTGTTTATCGATTACTGTGGACCTCGACTTCAAGTAGTCAACCCTGATACAGGTGAAGTGCGCGAAGCAGAAGTGTTCGTGGCGACCTTGGGCGCGTCCAATTACACCTATGTTGAAGCCTTCCCAAGCCAAGGTAAGTCTTACTGGTTAGAAGCGCATGCGAATACGTTCGAGCACTTTGGTGGGGTACCACAGCTCTTGGTTCCCGATAATCTACGTAGCGCGGTAACCAAAGCTAACCGTTATGAGCCAAGGCTTAACGACAGCTATCAAAAACTGGCGAATCACTATCAAACAGCCGTAATGCCAGCCCGCCCCTACAAACCCAAAGACAAAGCCAAGGCCGAGAATGCTGTGCTCTTAGTGGAGCGCTGGATCATGATGCGGTTAAGACACCAAACCTTCCACACCTTCAAGGAACTCAATCTCGCTATCCGTGATCTTATGAACGACTTAAACCAACGTGAAATGAAGCAGTATGGTGCAAGTCGTAAAGCGCTGTTCGAGAAACTCGATAAGCCTGCGTTAAAGCCCCTCCCCAAACAGCGTTACCTATATACCGAAACCAAACGAGCCAAAGTCGGGCCTGACTATCACATCGAATATCGCCGCCACTACTACTCGGTGCCACATCAACTTGTTGGTTACCATGTCGAACTGGAAGCCTCCAACCGTCTGGTGCAGATCTATCATCAAGGCAACTTGATCGCTCAGCATCCACGTAGTCAAAGAGAGCGCGGAAACAGCACCCAACCAGAGCACATGCCGAGTAATCATCAACATCAGAAGTGGTCGCCAGGGCGCCTGCTCAACTGGGGTGCCAATATCGGCCCAGCCACACGAGAAGTCGTCAACAAGATGCTGAACTCCAAGCCCCATCCTGAGCAGTCTTATCGCTCTTGTCTCGGGTTACTCAACCTAAGCAAAGCCAACACGAGCACACCGAACCTTGTTCACAGCAATGTTCGTGGCCCGAACTGTTATCACTAGGAGAAAAGATATGAACGCACTCAATGACCAACTAAAAACCCTGCGCTTGAGCCATGCCGCGAAAGCGCTAGAACAGCAACAAGAACAACTGACTACCTACGCAGAGCTAAACTTCGAAGAACGGTTAAGCCTGCTTCTGGAAAGTGAGATCTTGAACCGCAACCAATCCAAAATCCAACGGCTAAAACGGCAAGCCAAGCTGAGAGTTGATGCTCAGCCGAGTCAGCTCATCTACAAGGAGGGGCGAAACCTTAACCGCAAGCAGATGAGCGAACTTCTAACTGGTGGCTATCTGCACAAGCACCAGAACATCTTGATCACAGGCCCAACAGGCGCAGGCAAAACCTATCTTGGTTGCGCATTGGCGACCAACGCTTGCGACCAACAACAAACGGTGAGGTACTACCGATTAACTCGCTTGCTTGATGACCTAACCGCAGGTCGTCTGGATGGTAGCTATCAAAAACAGCTTCAATCACTGGCTAAGAAAGGCTTACTGATCCTAGACGACTGGGGGATGGAAAAACTGACTCAAGAGCATGCAGGTCACTTGTTAGAAGTGCTTGAAGACCGCTACCAAAACAGCAGCACAATCGTCATCAGTCAATTACCTGTAAAGGAGTGGTACAACATGATCGGCAACGCTACTGTCGCAGACGCTCTCATGGATCGGCTAGTACACAATAGCCATCGAATAGAACTGGGAGGTGAGTCAATGAGAAAACTGGCGCAATCCGATCACTTAGAGTAAAAATAGGAAGAGAGAAAAACGGCAGGATCAGGTGATCGGAATAAACCGAAACGAGCGATCGCAATCACCGAAATACGCAACTCAGATTTATCAAAACTTATCAGTACAACCTCCAACGCTAGGTTGAGGCTAAGATTACTCGCCGTATCTCACTTTATTGATGGTAAAAATCGAACTGAAATTGCTTCATTTCTTAAAGTCAGTCGTCTCAGTGTGAACAAATGGATAAAAGCCTATCTCGATTTTGGTGTTGAAGGGCTAACAGAAAAACCTCATACGGGGAGACCTTCCAGACTGACTACTGAGCAAAAAGCACACCTTAAAGAATACGTCACTTCAAATGCGATAAAACCTGAAGGTGGGCGCTTACAAGGGAGTGATATCGCACAATTCATCCTTGATGAATTTGACGTTTCTTACCAATCATCCGGTGTATATCGTTTGTTGCATGAACTTAACTTGAGCTGGATAACAACACGTTCAAAGCACCCAAAGCAATCTGAAGAAGCCCAAGAGTCTTTTAAAAAAATCCCAAATAGAAACGATCCTTAAGATCCCTGGGCATATCCACTTGCAAGAAGTGCTTGTTTGGTTTCAAGACGAAGCTAGATTTGGTCAGCGCAATACCACAACCAAGATTTGGGCTGAAAAAGGAACTCGACCTAGAGCGGTTCAACAGCAACAATTTGAGTACGCTTATTTGTTCGGAGCCGTTTGTGTCAATACGGGCGAAGCTGAAGCGATTGTTTCACCGCTAAGTAATATGGAAGCGATGGCGAAGCACCTTGAATTGATCTCAATAGCAACACCGATTGATAAACACTCTGTGATTATTATGGATCAAGCGAGCTGGCATCAAACACACTTAGCCAATCACTTTAAGAACATCACGATAATCCATATCCCGCCCAATTCACCAAAATTAAACCCGATAGAGCAAGTTTGGCAATGGCTTCGTCAGTACAAGTTAGCGAATCGGTGTTTTGAAAACTATAACGATATAGTGAACTCGGTGTGCGAAGCTTGGAACAGTTTTTGTGAAGATAAACGCAGAGTCCAATCTCTCTGCTTTAGATACTGGACTAGGTTGATAAGTTAATTAATGGAATTGGTATTATTTCACTTTCAGACATGCTTCCTTTATGCTTACCGTTTTCAAGTTGAAGTTTTTACCATTGAGGTAGAAAAGCCTTACAAAAGTCATCGACATGGCAAAATGAGTCTACTAGTTTATGCATAGCTGGTTCCCTGCGATTGTTATCTCTTGGTCGAAAGATCTGATCGCAGAACCAGCGTTTAGTTCACTTCTATTTTTATCCCAAGTTCAGGTTAATTAGGGAACATTAGTTGAAGAAAAGTAAATTATCGAGCATCAAAGAAGCAAGACTATCAGTTCCAACCAAACTGGACACAATAGTAACGATAAGGTTTGTATTCCTTTTGATGGTTTAAAATACCAATGCTGTGGTGAAAGTTTTAAACTTTATTGTCATGATGCTAGCATCCCGGAGGTTGTTAGGTTAATTTAGTTTCAATCTTTATTGTTACATTGCTCCTTGTGACATTACCTAGCAACAAGCTCTACACGAGAAAATGTTTTAAACTTTAATGTCCTCCGACACCTGCTTTTAGGCCAGAACTTGCGCACATTGTTAGCAGAGTGGCTGATTCCATTTCAAAGTTCAGCACCCCCATATCTTGCCATTCTTTCATCGAGCCTTGAAAACGTCTCACCACTCGACCCGAGAAAGTATCGTAACGTTCTTGGCCGGGATAGAAAGTGTCACTTGATGCCGTCACGCCCATGTGAACTTGAGCTCCCGACTCTTCCACCGCTGCTTTCATCGCCGTCGCGACTGAAAAATCAGCCACAGCAGGAAATTCCATTGGAGCAAAGTGCAGGCTTGCACCATCTAGGCGAACCGAGCCTGTCGATACAATCATATCACCAACATTCACATGTGGCTGTATGGCACCCGTTGTACCAACTCGTAAGAAAGTCTAGTTGACACCAAAGTAGCTCATCGCTAACATTCACGGCGCTTTTAAAGCAATTCCCCCTTAGTTCAGTTGGTAGAACGGCGGACTGTTAATCCGTATGTCGCAGGTTCGAGCCCCGCAGGGGGAGCCAAATTCAAAAAAGACGCCTTATGGCGTCTTTTTTTGTCTTACACCTTGCCCTATTTTTCTTGACTGACCTCGCTTAACGTTTTCTCGCTAATCTTACAAGACCGTCACCTATACCCAATACAACCAGTAGATCATTTGCAATACATGTTTTGTCATCTTGCAAATAAGTCTGATTACTAGGCCATCCTATCCTCCATCGATTTTTTATGACTTAATGGCTAAGAGAAAAGTAAACCAACGCAGAACTCAACCATTTTTTTCTAAAAAACCACCACTAAACACAAAAAAAACAAATCACTAAAAGTTAAAAAAACAAATAATAACAGTCACTTAAAATGACAAAGAAACCAAAAAAAAGGTAAATGATTAGGCTTTATTTTTTTTCTGCGTGATTCCGTGTAATTCCTTTCTGTTTTTAGGCCCAAGGCTCTAACTTAGTCGCCACTTTCACCGCAGCGTGAAACAAAAAATCGATAACAACAGAGTCAGCTACTTGTTAGCTTTAGATACCTAGGAAATACATAGTATGCAAAACAAAACAGTAAAATTTTTCGCTTTGGGCGCATTGGCAGCAGCAACGACATTTGGTGCAAGTGCAGAAAATACTTATGACTACTTTGTCGGTTTTGATGCCGGTACTCATATCAGCGGTAAATCGAAGGCAACCGGAACAGAGGAAGATGGAACCCCGTTTGAAAATTCTTATGATACCGATCCGTCTTTAATTACTGGATTGAGTGGTGGTGCGATTATTAATGACCACCATAGAGTAAAAATGAACCTTGCTTATGATGCTCTTGAGTTTGACGGAGAAGATCATACCATTGACCGTACAGACCTGACTGTTAGCTATGATTATATGCTACCTATCGCTAACAAGCTTAGCTGGACTGTGGGTGCGCATATGGGTTACGAATTTTTTGAAAGCGATGCAGATGACCTAGATGGCCTTACTTATGGTGTTCAAACCGGTCTAGACTACAGACTAACTCAAAAATGGAGCCTAGGCGCTGAAATCGCCTACACAGCTCACGACGGTGAAGTAAAAGCTGGTGAAGGTTTATGGTCCTATGAAGAGCAAATCGAAGACGACGTAACCTTTATGGCTAACGTTCAATACCACTTCTAATTGAAGCTAAACACTGTCCTTATCACTCTCGGCTTTTGCCGGGAGTTTTTTATCTCAACATAGAATTTTCACTGCGCGTCAGCATTACCGCCCCTCTAGTCCCTTCCAGCATCACTATATCTTCATTTTGATAAACCAAAACGTTATTTGATTTACCAGATAAAAATAGTGATGTATAAGTGACTGCATGGTAGCCATCTATCACTTTGGAGGTTTGAATCGGCTCAGTGGAATATGACAACTCAAAAGCGCCATTTTCAGACTGAGTGACTTCACCACTTAGCGCAAATAACGCCACACCTTCCAATCCATCACCTTCAACTGATATAGTGGATTCTATTTGTTCTCGATTGAGACTTACCTCAATTCTCTCTCGCCACTGACCATTGGCCTTTGAGTACCCTTGAATACGAGCAATATAACGCCCTTCAATTAGCAATTGCTGACTACTAAAATACAACGAGCTACCATAACCCAACAATGAGGCAATAAAGATACTTATCCAACATTTGAGACTCTTCATTTCGCCAACTCCTTTGCTAACTGAGGAAACATTACTTCTTCAACGAAGTAATTGTCACTACGGTGAGTGGCGTTATCATGAACCGAAATGTTGTAGCGACCATTTTTAAGACCAAAAAAATATAAACAGTCGCACTGAGACGCTTTTATCATGTCTAACACTTGTGGTGGAATTTCAACATCATGCTTGCTAAGAACTTGCTTACCATCAACGTCAAGAAGCTCATAGTCAGGATTGAGATAGGATATTAGCTGCGTATTGGTCACTTTAGTAAACTCAAGAAACGATGCAATAAGCAAAACAACACTGGCGATACCAAGCGCGAATCTCGCCCATGTTCTCAGTGACATTGTTTTACGCCCACTGCTAGCAGGTAGAACACCTTCCACTTTATCTAGCTTACCAGCACATTCACATGACAGCATATACCCAACTCCAACCACAGTTTTTAACTCTACTGAATTGGAAATAGCAATCGCCAAGCGAATCTTCTGAATGGATTTTTGCAATGACGAATCTGTCACTATGGTATCAGGCCAACCTGCCGACTTAAGCGCCTCTTTTGCTAATACCTGATTGGCATTGTCTAATAATGTTTTCAGTAATAAACATTCATTATAGTTAAGAGAACGGCTATGATAGGTGGTACTTACCGTCATCTTCTCTACGTCAAATATCAAATCATCACATGTGTACTGGCTAGTCACGTCTATCCTTGTCCAAGTGTAAAAATGGTCTCAGTCAATCATTCAAAAGCACAAGTACTAAGCTAGGGTAGCTTAATACTTGGATTTGTGAGTTACCTGTCAAAAAGGAACAGGCGAGTAATCTGAACTAAAGGGCCTGTATATGACAATAAAATAACATTACTTAAAGCTTAGCGCAGGTTAATATAAATAAACTTATCAAAAAAACAAAAGCCGTGTGGGCAAAACACAGCTTTTTTCATTTCAAATTTAGTTCCCATCAGGCGTATTGCTGTGCGTCTTTTTTACTTTGCTGAGGTGGCGTTTTATCACGTTTTTTCACACTCTCTAAAGGGACTACTTCTTCTGCTTTGATATTCTTTGAGCTACCTAAAAACACGCCACCTTTTTCTATCGTAAATTCAGTTGCCGAGACTTCTCCTTCAAGATACCCGTGCTCAAGAATTTGTAAGGTTTTGGAATATACTTTGCCTAAAAAACGACCATTAACAATCAGGCACTCACAACGAATCGCACCTTCCACTGAACCTGTAGCACTGATGGTGACGCACCTGTCCGTTTCTATATTCCCCTTTACCTGACCATCTATCTGGATGTGGCAAGTAAGTTTGAACTGTCCTTCGATAAAGGTGCCTTCTGCGATGACAGTTTGAGCGCTGTGGCCATTTGGCTCTCTATTATGTTTACTAAATAATCCCATTGTACATCCTCGTTCGATTTAAAAATCGCATCAAAATTATTCATTTCCCACTTGGTAAAAGGCAAAGGATCGAGAGAGCGCCCAACCAAACGAATTTCATAGTGAAGGTGATAACCAGTCGATAGCCCCGAGTTGCCCGTTAGGCAGGGTAAACGCATGAACGTTTTTTGCTCAATTTGAGTTTAATCCTTAAGCGGAGGTCGCTTTATAATTAAACGATGTAACAATTATTATCTAGCCGCTGAAAAGCAAGTTAGTTCATCTGCTTAAATATCAAACACTCGTGCGGTCGCCCTGGCCCGTTAGGCCAATTAATTGACCCTTTTTTACATATTCACCACGCTTAGCTTTAAACGCACTGAGATGTGAATAAGATGAAGTAAAACCGTAAGAATGGGCCACTCGAAGAAAGTTGCCAGAGCCCTTATTACTTTTTCTGACAACTTCAATAATTCCCTCAGCAGGCGCAAATACTGGTGTCCCAACATTCACCGCATAATCAATGCCACGATGCATACTTTTTGCCTTGGTAACGGGATGAACACGATGTCCATAATATGACGAGAGGTAACCGCTCTTAACTGGTCGACCATTGGGTATCATCTGCATCATTTGATAGCGAACAGCGGTGGTCAAAGCGGCATTATCTACTCTTTCTCTTAGATTCAAAGACTCATCGGACAAAGCCAATATTTAGAAGAGATCCATAAACACTTTCAAAAAGAAGTCGCTCAACTCTTTATCAACTACATACATGCTGAATCCGTTTGTATGTCATCGGCCATTACTGGCCCTGCAAATTTTCCCGTCGAGCGCAACAGAAAGCGTCTTGCTTCCGCTATGAACAAATATGACGCCATCGCAGAGAGAGAAAAGCAGCTGTATAAACGAGGGGTAAAAGTATGGAAACTAAAAACGTTAATGGGTCACGTAAACGATTTGGAAAACTTAATTCAGTTTTCGTAGGTATGTTTGCAGCATTATTTTCAGGGATGTTTTTTCATCGCCTCTATACCGAATCAACTTGAAGATGCAGGCTTGAGAATCTGAAAATTATCATTAATTCGAGATGTCAAAGAGCCTGCGATCTCTGGAAGAGTCACTGCAAAAAATTGGTCTATTGCCTCCTTGAAGTCCCGTTTTCTTTTGAAGTAAACGTTGTTCCTCGACTTCTCATTCATTACTTTCCATAGCCGCTCTATTGGGTTGAGGTTTGGGCTGTAAGGTGGAAGATAATGCAGTTCAATATTCAGGACAAACGCCGCATCTTTGACTAAGTCACTGCGGTGATACCCCGCACCATCTAAGATGATATGAAGCTTATGGGTTAACGGATAACTCTCTCTTAACTTACAGAAAAAGCGAACAATCGTTTCACTGTTAATGTTCTCATAGTCGTGAACAATGGTTGCACCGATATCCGATAGGTTCAGTGCGCCAATAATGTTCAATCGGCTACGATTACCCGTTGTTTCAATCACTTTATCCTGACCAGTTCGTATCCAGCCACGAGATATTTTTGTTGATAGTGTTGGGTGAACTGCATCAATAAAGACTATCGATTCATCCTCGCCACAGCTTGCCTTTAGCGCTTCATAAGCCTCGATGAAAGCTTGTTGTTTTGCTTCATCAAATTTGTGTGGAACGCCTTTCGGCTGCTTTACTCTCTTTCGCTATCTGCTTCGCACCATCTAAAGCATCCTTGGCATCTCTAAAATCTAGTTCGCCATTCTCGCCACCAGTAAATAGCCCCATTAATTTTTGAAACCCACCCATGGTAGGGACGCCAGCTAGGGCTGCACCTCCATCCATTAACAGTCCCAAAGACCTAATAATGTCAACACGTCCTGCAAAAGCCTTCGCCTTTTCACTCAAGCTGGCATTGTCTTTCGCTTGCTTAACCAAGGTCGATGCAATTGTCTCCAGTAGCGCGGCTTTTGCATCGTCATAACCCTGATACATCCAAGCATCGAAATGGACTTGAATGTAGTCATCCTCCCTTCAGATATTGACTTTTTGGTCAATTCTAAGATTGTTGACTTACCTGCCCCCCAATCACCAAAAACACCAACAGAGATTGGCATCAATTCTTTTTCGGTGACTAGGTCCTTAATCGACTCAGCCGTCTCACTAAAATTTAAAAAGTCTAGTGAGGATTCTTTATCAGACCACATCTTAACTCCATTACAGCATTAGTTTGATTGTTCAAACTTTTTGTGAAAGCAATATGCCAGAGAGTTCTCTGTGGCCTTTTAGCTTTCGTATTTGCCCTTATCTTTTATGGGGATTGTACAGTGGTAATTCAACTATATGAATATATTGATTGTAGAGGCCATTAATCCTAACTTTGTGGCATAAGAAATAGGTCAGGTGCTAGCTTAGAATGGGGCATAACTGAGTCAGCGCAGATCTCGCTGACTCGAAGATGGACAGAAACGTTTTAGGCGTGCTGCTCTAAACCATTTCGATCAGATTAGAAAAAGTATCTTGAAACCATAAACATTTGTCAGGCTCTGAACTGAGCTACAAACGCATTCACATAGTCTCTATAAAAATTCAAAGCCACCTCGATAAGAGATATTGGACACGGAGCTTTACTCCCCCCCATTTAGATATGATTCACCTAAGGCTTGGTTTGCTGATGGGATTTCGCGACAGGGAGTAATATTTTTGTGAGAGATATCACTAATATTAATGATGTCTCTATTAGTTTTATAAAAATAGCTGATAATTGATTAACATTTATACAGAAATTATTATTTTATAGCTTTGAATAACGAAGTCTCAACCATGCTTAATGCCCCCATTAACAATGGCATACAACGTATACGTTCACTATCCACATCTGACAACGGTTTATTGTCGCATTTTCAACCTGGTAAAAATCGCTTGTATACCCAGTTAACTCCAGGCGAATTTCATGCTCGGTATGACGAGGTGAATCTTGATCATGTTCAGTTGTTTACAGAGAGCATTAACTTAGGGACGAAAATTCAGGCTACTCCGGGTAAACGTTTTTTACCTTTTGCTGCAATTACTTCTAACGGAACTCTCGGCAGTTTCTATGGTTGCGACTTGCCTGATAAACCCTTCATTCAAGCAACCGGTGGGGAGTGGGACATACAGGTATCTAATCAACTTCAGTATGTATGTACCGCGTTTGAAAGAGAACATTTCTATACTCAGTACCAACGACTCACCGGGCAAGCCTTTCCCAAGTCGTGGTTATCTAGCCGAGTCGCCTGTACGGCTGATAGCGCTTTAATCGCCTATCGTCTTGGGGTACAACGAATTATTATACTGTTACAGCAAAACCCAATACTGTTTCAGTATCAATCTATCAGCAAGTTGTTGAGTGATACGGTAATGACACTCGTACTTAATGTGCTAACACCTACTCTAGAGAAGAATGAAAAACTAAAGCCATTTTCAAAAAGGAAACTAGGTGTACGTCGAGTTATCGAGTTCCTTGATGTCAATGCTCACCAGCTACCAACAATCTCCGAGCTATGTCAGGTCGCTAATCTCAGTGAGCGCAGCCTTCAATATGGCTTTCGCGAAATGCTCGGTGTAACTCCTATCCAGTACTTACGAATTGTCAGGCTTAATGGGGCTCATCGAGACCTCATCCGCGCTGATCATCAAAGTGCCAAAGTGGTTAATATTGCTCTCAAATGGGGTTTTCTTGAATTCGGCAGGTTTGCCAAAGAGTATCGCCATTTTTACAACCAACTCCCATCACAAACCTTGAAGCAAGCACATTAATTTAGTGTCTCAAACATACAACTATTAGATGCTTGCGGATATCGCATATTAAATGAAAAACATATTGATAACATTTATGAGTTAGGACAGAGCTCCTACTTATACTTAGCTCATAAGGTATTGATATATGAACAAGAATTTAGTTGCATTAATGATATTGACGCTGTCGACCGGTGTGATCGCTAATGACTCCAAGCCCGCCTCAAAGGCAACCATAGCGGCTAATAAAAAAGTGATACAGGCCTTACCCTTTAATGACAAAGAGGACTTTGGTAATGCCCAGCGAGGTTTGATCGCTGTGCAGGACACTGTCACAGTTAAAAATGAGAATGGTGATGTTGTATGGGATTTGGAGTCCTATAAAAAATACATCTCTTTAGATAAGGCTGCACCAGATAGCGTGAACCCAAGTTTGTGGCGAAATGCGCAACTTAATATGATCAATGGTTTGTTCAAGGTAACGGATGGGATCTACCAAGTCCGAGGTTATGACCTTTCAAACATCACCTTTATTGAAGGAAAAAAAGGTTGGATCGTATTTGACCCACTTATTTCTCAGGAAGTTGCAAAGGCAGCTCTAGAGTTCGTTAATCAAGAGCTAGGCGAGCGACCTGTGACCGCCGTCATCTATAGCCATAGCCATTTAGATCATTTTGGTGGTGTACGTGGGATTGTTGACGAGAAGGATGTTAAAGCGGGAAAAGTTGAGATTATTGCTTCATATGGATTTACGGAGCACGCGGTAGCAGAAAATGTCATCGCCGGTAATGCGATGGGGCGCCGCGCTATCTACATGTATGGTGCTTTGTTGCCTCGAAATGAGCTTGGTGGTGTAAATGGAGGTCTAGGCCAAACCACTTCTACGGGTCTAGCTACGTTAATTGAACCAACCGACTTTATCAAAGAAACAGGTGAGGAGAGAATGGTCGACGGCGTTAAGTTAGTATTCCAGTATACACCTGGCACCGAAGCACCGACTGAGATGAATACTTGGATCCCTGAGAAAAAAGCACTGTGGATGGCTGAAAATACCACGAATACAATGCACAATATCCTCACTTTACGTGGCGCTCAAGTGCGTGATGCGCTGAAGTGGTCGAGTTACTTAAACGAAACAATTGAGATGTGGGGGGATAAAGTTGAAGTTAAATTCCAAAGCCACCATTGGCCAGTCTGGGGACAAAAGGACATCGTCGATT
Organism: Vibrio sp. Makdt; assembly: GCF_027587015.1. Lineage (NCBI taxonomy): Bacteria > Pseudomonadati > Pseudomonadota > Gammaproteobacteria > Vibrionales > Vibrionaceae > Vibrio > Vibrio sp. Makdt. The sequence goes on along the minus strand of NZ_JAPPTH010000037.1, from coordinate 3,045 downwards.
ATTTTAAAAAACAACGAGACATCTACAAATTTACACATGATCAATCCGTCCGCTTGATGAACCAAGGTTATACGGGCGAAGAGATTTCAGAATTAATTACCTTGCCGAAATCTCTAGAGGAGAATTGGGCAACTCGTGGTTACTACGGCACGTTACGTCACAACAGTCGAGCTGTTTACCAACGCTATATGGGGTGGTATTCAGGTAACCCTTCTGATCTGAACAATCTACCGCCAACGAATGCGGCTGCAAACTATGTCGAATATATGGGGGGAGAGCAAGCTGTGTTGGAAAAAGCCCAAGCTGACTTTGCTCAAGGGAAATACCGCTGGGTTGCTGAGGTGTTAAAGCATGTTGTGTTTGCTAACCCTCAGTCGAAAAAGAGCAAAGCGTTATTAGCTGATACGTATGAACAGTTAGGTTACCAAGCCGAATCAGGGCCTTGGCGTTCGATTTACTTACAGGGAGCTTATGAACTTCGCAACGGAACACCTGAATCTGGCGAACTAACCACAGCGTCTCCTGACATTATTAAAAACATGCCTCCAGAAATGTTGTTTGACTATTTGTCGGTACGCATCTTGCCTGAAAAAGCAGAAGGCAAGGATTTTTCAATCAACATTACCTTTACCGACCTGGAAGAAGCTTACACTTTGTCGATGGAAAATTCGGTTCTTAATTATTCACGTGAAATTGAGGCAAAGCCGGATGTTAGCTTAACTCTGTCTAAGAAAACTTTGGATGATGTTCAGTTAGGGCAAGTGACGTTAGAGAGCGCAGTAGCTAACGGTGACTTGGTGATTGAAGGTGATTCCGAAGTGTTCAAAGATTTCATGGGCATGCTGGATAGCTTTAAGTTCTGGTTCAACATAGTGACTCCTTAAGTAATGAAAACGATAACAATAGTCTTCATTATTTGTGTATCGTTAGGTGCAAGTCCAACACGGGCTTGCACATTTGACGGCGTTTTCAATAACCCTTTCATGGAAAGCTACCCTGACGCGTTAGATGTTGCACTTGCGACGCACAGACAAGTGAGTGAAGGAACTATCACGAAGCCGACCTTACGTGAAGGAATCCCCGGTTTGCAACAAACCAGTTGGTGGTTAAAGCTATTAGCGAAAGATCTGAACACTATGTTGATGGAAGATACGTACTTTTACATTATTGATAGTCATTTATGGGCAAAGAAAAAAATGGGCATGTTAGAGATCCATGTGACAAAACCTACTAAAAATAAGAAAGTTCTCATTTTATCTGCCGCTGCATTATCTAGTATTGTAACGGGGGAGATATCTTATAAAAATGCACTAGAACTGGGTGTCGCTAAATTAAAGTAATTTCTATTGAAAAGCTCTACCGAATTAACGTGGGCTTAATCTATCGACTCTAAAGTCATGATGCTACCTGATCGTCTAGGTAGCGTCATTTCCTTATGTCTCTATACGAACCAATACACCCAAATCCAATAAATAATATTATCTAATAGCATAAATAATAGCTCTTTTAGTTCAAATTTCTACTTAGTGAGGCCATCCCTTGACATTACACTCAAAAGATCTATCCGGTATTATTCCTGAGGCTTTACATAACCAGAGAAAAGCTTCGGCCTGAACCACCAATACCCATAAATATATTTCGTGAATTCAATAACCAACTTGCCTCGAAATGAATTAACCTAAGAACAAACAAAAATAACATTAGTAAATAGTGCTGGGATGTGTAAGGTAACTTGATGTATATACCGAATCAACTTGAAGATGCAGGCTTGAGAATCTGAAAATTATCATTAATTCGAGATGTCAAAGAGCCTGCGATCTCTGGAAGAGTCACTGCAAAAAATTGGTCTATTGCCTCCTTGAAGTCCCGTTTTCTTTTGAAGTAAACGTTGTTCCTCGACTTCTCATTCATTACTTTCCATAGCCGCTCTATTGGGTTGAGGTTTGGGCTGTAAGGTGGAAGATAATGCAGTTCAATATTCAGGACAAACGCCGCATCTTTGACTAAGTCACTGCGGTGATACCCCGCACCATCTAAGATGATATGAAGCTTATGGGTTAACGGATAACTCTCTCTTAACTTACAGAAAAAGCGAACAATCGTTTCACTGTTAATGTTCTCATAGTCGTGAACAATGGTTGCACCGATATCCGATAGGTTCAGTGCGCCAATAATGTTCAATCGGCTACGATTACCCGTTGTTTCAATCACTTTATCCTGACCAGTTCGTATCCAGCCACGAGATATTTTTGTTGATAGTGTTGGGTGAACTGCATCAATAAAGACTATCGATTCATCCTCGCCACAGCTTGCCTTTAGCGCTTCATAAGCCTCGATGAAAGCTTGTTGTTTTGCTTCATCAAATTTGTGTGGAACGCCTTTCGGCTGCTTGTAGCTAAAACCATTGTGGTGAAGCCATTTGTTCATACCAGAAACCGTGTAATCAAGTCCAAATGTCTCTTTAACGTAGGCGACAATTTGATGCGTGTGAGAATAGGTTTTCTCAGTCAAATGCTCGATTAGGTGCATGGTTTGAGTTGCAGAAAGCTTGCTTTGGCTTCCGCCATTTTCAGGCTTAAGTTTTTCAGAGAAAACATAATCACTGAGATGACGAGCAACAGTCGATTCGTGAATACGAAGAGCTTGTGAAATCATAGTCTGACTCCAGCCTTCAGAAGCCAGCAAAACAGCCTTAATACGGTCGCAGACCCGACTATCACGTTCAATGTCGTGCATTTGTTCGAGTTGTAGTTTCTGCTGAGGAGTCAGTGTAATTTTCATGGTTCGTAGCATGATCCTGATTTTAAAGAAAATCAAGCACCTTCAATGATCACGGGTATATAGTTTATGGTTCTCACAAATTCCAGTTTCATAATTATCAAATCAGACTTAATCACTGATGTGGATAGGCGTAGTTTTAGTATGCTTTTCTGAGTAGAACTAATTTTCATATAGATAGTTGAACAATGGTATCGTTAGATTCTTTTGCTAGTACTGTATTTGAATTGCTATAATGCTGTACAAATACACAGTTCAAAGGTGTTG
>NZ_JAPPTH010000036.1:0-36903 GCF_027587015.1 Vibrio sp. Makdt | reverse complement strand
TTCACGCATTAAAAAAGCCACTCGATAGAGCGGCTTTTTGTTTCTTGGTTCACAGTGCTTATAAGCGGTTATGCCTTGTAAACCTTGGACACTCTTTGTTTTAAAAGCTATAAACCTTGGACGTACTGAGCGTTAGTACGAATCTCGACAAGTTGCTCAAGATGTTGCTGTGAGCCTTCAACGCCGTTGATTAAACCTTCGAAGTGCTTAATCAGCTCTACCTTGTCTTGAACTTCTTTTGAACCCGCGCCGATGTTGGTTAGGTCAATGAAGAATTCGTCAAACAGGCCAGAGAAATCCGTTACAGCGTCATGGTTTAAGAACTGCTCGTGGTTGTAAATGCTTGGGTAGCCACCCTTCTGCTTATCAACCGCGAACGAGATACCTTTCACGTTAGTAATCGTAGTTGCTTTCTCACACTTCAACATACAACCCGCTTCAATGCTTGGTTTGTTACAACCTACCGTTCTTTGGAAGAAACACTGTCGGCTGGTCATCATCAAGATTGGGTGGTAAATGCTGTAGAACAGTTTGAAGTTCTCTGGACGGCGAATATGACGAATCTGACCTTTGTTGATCTCGTTCGAAATGAACGCGCCCGCACAGTTTAGCTCTTCTTTAAGCGTCACTAGTGCGTGAGAGTTTGTCGTGTTCATGAATGGACCAGCAACCCACTCGATACCCATTTCGTAAGCCTTGTATGCGATACCCGTGTTATTAGTCACGATGCGAGCAGGCTTAACGACTTCAAGGATACGAACGGCTTCGTCGTAGTCCTTACCGATCAATACTGCAGGGAACCAAGGAATCAAACGTGGGTTTGCCGCTAAGATATCGATGTACTTGTTACAACGCTTCTTAAAGCTTTCTGGGAGCTTGAAGTAAACGTCCGCGTCCGTCACATCACATAAGTGCAGGTCTGCAACATCAGCGATAAGCATTGACATAGTCGGCTTTTCGTTCACTTTAGGATGCTGTGGCAGTGCTGGCACTTCAACGTGCTTAATCACTTCAACAGAGCCATTTAGAATGAAGTCGATCACGTCTTTAAGGTCAGACACTTCTTTCAACGGAATCACTAACCCAGAGTCCACTTCGCTGAAATCTTGGCTTTCTAGTGTGTGAACCGCACTCTTCACGTTTTTGAATCGCTTCTCAAGTAACTCTTGAGTAATCGCTTTCTCTTCTGTTGCAGTAAGCAGCGATTTAGATTGCAGGGTGAAGTTCTCTTTTTCTGTCTTTACAGTCACCGTAAATGGCTGACCTGCTTTTGCGCTGAAAGACATAGCAACCGGCGTTTTGCGGATATCAAGGAACTTAATCTTGTCACGCATTTCGTCACCAAGTACATCTTTCGCTTCATGCAGCTGTACTGTCGCTTCTTGAATCTGAACCACTGAGATTTCGTTGTTCTTCTCTTTCGCCTGCTCAACCGCATAGTTAATGCTGTTATCACGAGGGTTATCGATGAACATGTCTTTCGTTAAGTTGCCCTTAAGGAAAGAGTTCGTGAATTCACGGTTGAATACTTTGTGTAGGTTAGAATCGTCTTCAAGCAATAAACCTTCTTGTACAAAGCTATCGATCTGCTTACGCCACGTATCTACCACGGTGTAAACGTAGTGTGCGCCTTTAATACGACCTTCGACTTTAAGCGAGTCTACCTTTGCGTCTACCAGTTCTGGCAAATCGTAATAGGCGGAGTTGTCTTTTAGGTTCAGTGGGAAGCGGTTACCCGCATTGGTGATTTCATATTCATCACGACATGCTTGGCTACAACGACCGCGGTTACCTGAGTTACCCACACTTACTGAGCTTGAGTAACATTGACCCGAAAACGCGATACACAGTGCGCCATGTACGAACACTTCGGTCAGTACATCATGGTCGTGTGCGACTTCAGTCAGCATTTTAATTTCAGGCAGGTTCAACTCACGAGATAAGTTAACGCGCGATGCGCCAATCTTAGACAGGAACTTAATCTGACCTTCGTTGTGTGTGGTTAGCTGAGTTGAAGCGTGAACATCTAATGATGGGAAGTGCTTCTTCACTAGGTTAAACAAACCCAAGTCTTGGACAATGATGCCGTCTACCTTGGTGTTCACCAGCTGGTTTAATAGCTTAGTGATGCTCTTCGTTTCGTGCTCCAGCAGCACAACGTTAAGCGTTAGAAAGATCTCACAACCGTATTCATGAGCAAGGCGGATTACCCCGTTCAACTCATCTAACGACAGGTTAGAAGCTCTGTTACGAGCGTTGAAGGTATCTAAACCGCAATAAACTGCATTTGCTCCGGCTACGATGGCTGCTTTAATCGCTTCTACATCGCCACCAGGGGCTAATAACTCAATTTTTCTGCTCATTTTTGAAGTCGCTCACTTACTTATAATTTTTAAGCCGCGTATTCTACCCACATCAACATCTGTTTACCACTGTACAACACTTTTCAAACTCAATGATCTCAACAATGCCTAATCCTTTAGCTTTACCTGTCCTGTACTCTCTACGCCGCTGTCCTTACGCAATGCGCGGGAGAATGGGCATCGCTTTATCCAAACAACAAGTACTACTGAGAGAAATCGTCACCAAAGACAAGCCTAGTGAACTACTGGCCAGTTCGCCAAAAGGTACGGTTCCGGTATTAGTGTTATCCGATGGCAAAGTTATTGAGCAGAGCTTAGACGTGATGATGTGGGCGCTTCAGCAGAACGACCCTCAAGATCTTCTGCGTTCGAGTAACCCTTCACTCAATGAGCAGATCCACCAGCTCATTCAGCAAAATGACAACGAGTTTATTGGTCACTTAGAGAAGTATCGCGCCTCTGTTCGCTATCGCAATGACGACATCGAGCAGCGTAGAAACTTGTGCGAAGCCTTTATCAGCGAGCTTGAGGCTAAACTCGCCCACCACGACTATTTGTTTGGAGATTCCCCTAGCCTAGCCGATTTTGCCGTAATGCCATTCGTCAGCCAGTTTGTAAGAGTAGAAAAGAAATGGTTTGTGCAGTCTGAATACCAGAGCGTTGGGCCTTGGTTACGGTCACACCTCGAAAGTAAACTCTATACCCAAGTAATGAAACAGTACCCATTATGGAATGACACGAAGCAAGATTGTCTTTTTGGATAAGACCAAACTGCATAAATGCCACCATTATCTTAAAAGATTGTGCCGAATTTCATGACACTGTGTCGCATGCGGTGCCATTGATGGCATATTAGATCTCACTCAAAATAGCCTTTCAATTCGATACAAGGTTAGTTTGAAAGGCGCTATGGCGAAAACGAAAAGAAACACCCTAGACAATTCGATACATTGGCTAACGGGATTAGCGAAAGTGTCGCTGTTGATCGCGTGTTCGCTTAACCTCTCAGGTTGCAGCGCTAAGAACAAAGCCACTAACACCGCCCCATCAAATGCTTCAGCACTCAACTCAGCAAATCAACCCTATACCGCTGAGAACTTTTACAAGCAAGACAACAAAGTCACAGTGATCCTCGCTTTTTCTGGTGGTGGAACACGTGCTGCCGCCCTTTCCTATGGCATCTTGCAGGCACTGCGTGATACCGACATGGAGATCGATGGGCAGCTAATCAATCTGCTAGAAGAAGTCGACATGATCAGCTCAGTATCGGGTGGGAGTTTTACGGCTGCGTATTACGGCCTCTATGGTGAAAAGATATTTGATGACTACGAAGACGCGTTTCTTTATCACAAAGTGTCTGAAGATCTTGTCTCTATTCTATTATCACCAAGCTATTGGTTCTCCTACGCGACGAGAACAGACAGAGCGACCGATTATTATGACGCGAACATTTTTGGGGACAGCACGTTTGCTGATATGCAAAGAGAAGGGGCGCCTTACATAGTGATCAACGCTACGGACATCTCAACAGGTTCACGCTTTTCTTTCACGCAAGAGTACTTCGATTTGATCTGTTCTGATTTAAATCGTTATTCCGTGTCCAGCTCCGTGGCCGCCTCTTCTGCTGTGCCTTTCGTTTTTACGCCTGTCGTGCTTGAAAACAGAAGTGACTGTGACAAGAGTCGGCACATCAAGCCTTCTTTTGAAGCCACCACGTATCGGAACAAGAATCTCATCCAATCATTGGAATCATACAGTGATAAAGACGCTGTGGGATATCTTCACTTAGTTGATGGTGGGATTACAGACAACTTGGGGTTGCTGTCGCTTTATGAAATGTCGGAATACTTACGTTATAACGATGAAGGAAAGTTGAAAGCACTACACAAAGACCAACCTGTCCGCCCTATTGTCATCATCTCGGTTGATGCAGCGACCAAACCAGAATCCGGCATTGGTAGTTCAATTGAGTTACCAACCGTAAAACAGACGGTCGATGTTATTACAGACATTCAATTGCACCGATACAACGACACCACCAAAGACTTGATCGTGGACGAGCTGGCCTCTTGGTCTGAGTTCGCATCTTATGAAGGACATCAAGTCGTTCCGTATTTTATTGAAGTCAGCTTAAGCAAAGTGAGCGACAACGAAAAACGCTATCTACTCAATCAGGTCCCGACCGATTTTACGATAGACAAAGACAAGGTCGACCTGTTGATCGAAGAAGGTAACCAACAGCTTACGACGGACCCTACATTTCAAGCCTTCTTATCGTTTGAAAACAACAAATAATGTTAATCTGATTGCTTATAAATCAAGCAATTATCAGTTACATCACGTCAGAATTTTATTTATACAAGGCGCACTATGGAATTTGAAAACAACATCCTACACCTTGGGTCGTTTTTCGCGGTGACCATGGGTATCGTGGTTTTATTTGTCGGAAGAAGGCTTAATCAAGTCATCGGCTTTTTAAAAGAGTTCAGTATCCCCGAACCCGTTTCTGGTGGCATTTTAGCGTCTATTCTATTTGGCGTACTTTACGCAACGACATCCATTGAAGTGCAGTTTGATCTATTCGCCCGCGATGTATTACTGGTGTACTTCTTTACCACCATAGGTATCAACTCAAGCTTACGTGATTTGTTCAAAGGCGGTAAACCTTTAGTGATTCTATTGGTCATCACTATCTTCTTTATGATCATGCAAAACATTGTCGGAATTTCGGTAGCGTCGATGTTTGGACTTGAACCTGTCTTTGGCCTATTAAGCGGAAGTATCTCTTTGATTGGCGGGCACGGGACCGCTATCGCTTGGGCACCTAAAGTGGGAGAACAGTTTGGATTAGAAAGCGCAATGGAAATCGGTATCGCTAGTGCGACCTTTGGACTTATCTTGGCCAGTTTAATGGGTGGTCCTATCGCGAAATTCCTAATTAAACGACACAACCTAAAATCTTCGGATTCAGGTTCAACAATAAAAAGTGAAATCAAAGAGAGTCAGACACAACAATTGACCTCTTTCCAATTCTTAGATGCCGTTTTAGCTATCCACATTTGCGTGATATTTGGCGCATTACTTAATGAACTAATAAGCCAAACAGGGTTACGGCTTCCACTGTTCGTCTCTTGTCTGTTCGCAGGTATAGTTATTACTAATGTCATTCCTGATGCTTACCCAAGAATATCGGGCTCCAAGTGGCCAACTCGCTCTCCAGCCATCACCTTGATTGCCGATATTTCACTAGGCACGTTCTTAGCGATGTCGTTAATGAGCATGCAGCTTTGGACCCTGATTGATTTAGCAGGCCCAATCTTCGCTATATTGGCGATGCAGCTTCTACTCGCCGTGATCATCAACATCTTCGTGGTGTTTCCAGCCATGGGTAAAACCTATGATGCTGCTGTAGTATGTGCGGGGTTTGGCGGGATATCGCTGGGTTCAACACCTACGGCCATGGCCAACATGTCGGCCGTTAGCCAAAAATATGGACACTCTGTACAGGCCTTTATCATCGTGCCTTTGGTGTGCGCCTTCTTTATCGATTTGGCTAACGCGCTCATCATCCCTTACTTCATGAGAATGATGTAACAAGTGCACTTTACATTGCTAAAACAAAAGAGCCGCTCATGCCGAGCGGCTCTTTTATTTTATTAACTTTTACACGATGCGTCTGCGCTCAAAGATTATTGAATCGCAATTGAAATCTCGACTTCAGTTTCGCCTTTGTAGAGTTCAAAGTCGGTTGTGTACGTACGTGTATGTGGACAATCTGTCGCGTTAAAATACGCCCATACTTCTCCCCACAGATCGATCACCGCTTGTGGTAATTCGCCTTGTGCCGAGAACGTTAGGTACTTACCCGCCTCGATATTGGTTTCAACTAGATTATCCATAGCGTTATCAGTAAGCGCATTGGTACAAGCAATCACATCAAAGTCACCCGTAAAATCTGACTCGTAGTTGGTGTATACGCCGTAAACCTTGGAGTCTGGAGTCAACTTTGGAAAAGCTTGTTCGAAAAAGCCTTGCCATAATTGCCCTATTTTTGCCTTAGTTGGGTCGACTTCATCGGTATTGTTGGTTCTTACCGAAAAACCATATGCCTTTACCGCTCCTAATATTTGTTCTTTCACTCTTCTATTTCCTAAGCCATTTAATACATCTACGATTAAGCCAAATCGATTCTAATCTTGGATTTCTTTGTGTCCGCATTTTTCACAAACAACATGGCGAGAAAACTCATCCATAGAGGCGATAAAAGGCCCAAGAAACCATCCTTTAATTACGCCTGCGATAAATTCATGCCGCTTTTGATTTGGCTTGCCTGCGAATGCACTTTCCTTTCTCACCAAAACAACAACGTGTTGCGTACGTTCACGACAAGATGTGCAGTAGCTTTGCTCGATTGAATTACTCATATGTCACCCTATGACGTTTTGAAAGATATTTGCTTAAAATGAGGGTTGTCGACACACACTTCTAATTCAGTAATTCCGGTCAACACAACAAGTTGTGCTCGACCTTCAACACTTAACTTAATGCATTCTTCTTTGTCTTGGTTACGCTGGGTATCTACAGCGATCCCCTCAACCTGTTCTCCGGATTTCAAGGTCAGCTTAACTGGGTACCTGTGCATACACACAATTTCAATATAATCGTAATCACTGCAACTAATCATAACGCCTCCCATTCATCCATCACGCTAATGCGACATGCCATACTATGCAAACTGTTTATAATCAATCATTTACTTACATCACATTGAAACAGCATATACACCAGATGCTCATGGGTTTAATCATAGTCCCACTTTGGTTATTCACGTTTCTTCTACCCACACCCACTTATTCTTACGTTGTTAAATAACAATGAGAACAAGACGATGAAATTTACGAACAATCCCCCCCTGTTAGCTTACTTTGGTTTAATCGCTGTAGTGATGTCTTTTACCGCGAACGCTGCCTCAGCGAATGATGCGTCTCATTTCGCCAATGGCAAAACCAAATATCAACAGCTTTGCCAAACATGTCATGGTAACAAAGGATTAGGCGACGGCCCTGCATCCGCTTCCTTGCCGAACAAGCCAGCCAACATTCCCAAAAAGCTTGGCCAATTTTTTACGACTAAAAACACGTTGGCTGATGAGATTTTAGAAGGCAATATCGAGGAAGGTATGCCCGCATGGCAAGGCGTTATCACAAAGCAAGATGCGATTGATGTTCTTGACTACATAGCAACAATCCAACGATAACTGTTATTCGCTTCACGTTTAAACACAGTTCTTACTTAATAACGTTCGTTTTATTGCGCTATCTATTCGATTGATTACACTGAAATTATTAGACAGTGAATAATACGGAACGTTATGAACTTAACACCCCTAGCCGCAAGTGCTCTCGTGCTGATCTCTACAACAGCAGGTGCGGTGAGTTTTATCGACCAAATCGATGGTCACTTAGACATGGGTGAATACCTAGCTGAAAATGCCTATGGCTTTTTACCCGTCCCGATTTTGATCACAGAGCCAGCCGTTGGCTACGGCGGCGGTTTCACCGGTATCTTTCTTCATGAATCCGAAGAACAGAAAAACACGCGCAAGGAACTGGCTGAGAAATCCCTAGATGGAGGCGCACAACTCTTAACACCTGCGATCACCGCAGTCGGTGGCTTTGCCACAGAAAATGGCACTTGGATGGCATTTATTGGTCACAAAAGAAGCTGGAAAGAGGATTCGATACGCTACCTTGGCGGTTTGGGTTATGGCGATATCAATATGACTTTCTACCGACAAAGCTCATCAGATGCCCTTTCACCACTCGAACCAAACGAAGGTATCGAGCTTGGCTTAAAAGGCATGGGAGGAATACAAAAGCTTCAGTTTCGAATCCAAGATACACCATGGTTAGTCGGTTTATCGCAGCAATTTTTTGCACCTAAATTGTCACTAAATAACCACCCTAAAGCACAAGAGATCCTAAACAATATTGGGAATACCTCACCTACATCATCAGGCTTGGGCTTAATCGCTGAGTACGACAGTAAAAACAGCTTTCTAAATCCCACTCAAGGCTACAACTATGTCGCTGAGTATCTATGGTTTGGTGATGGACTTGGCAGTGATTATAACTACCAAACGTTTAATCTAGAGGGACTGAATTATTGGGAACTCAACAAAGAATGGAATCTCGCGTTGCGCGGTCAATACAAATCCTTGTCGACTGATGAACGCTTTCTCTCGCCTCAATATTACCCAGACATTCAGCTAAGGGGTATTGCGAGAAATCGCTATCAAGGAGAGCATACCTTTGCGGCAGAGGTGCAAGTAAGCAAACAATGGACGCCGCGTTGGTCAACAGGTGTGTTTACTGGGATTGGTTATGCTGGCGACAGTGACAGCGATATGTTCGACCAAAGCTCACACTCAGCGTATGGCGTTGGTTTCAGATACCTTATCGCAAGACGTTATGGCCTAATATCAGGGATTGATATTGCGTTTAGCGAAGAAGATACCGCACTCTACTTTCAAGTCGGAGCCGGTATCTAGCTAAATCACGATTCAATAGACCGGGTGGAAGGAATTAAGCAAAGGTCTTCCAATACTGGTACAAGCCGTCAATATCAGAAGAGCACATCAAGGACATTGCACCTTTGATTTGCTCTTCATTCCATTGCCACCACTTCATTTCTAGCAACTGTGCAATTTCAGTTTCACTAAAACGATAGCGGATATGACGAGCTGGGTTAGAGCCGACAATTGAGTATGGCTCAACGTCTTTGGTTACAACTGCGCGGCTGGCGATAATGGCCCCATCGCCAACCTTTACGCCACTCATGATCATCGCCTCTGTGCCTATCCAGACATCATTGCCAATCACAGTGTCTCCAGAACGTTCGAAGCCGTCGATCGCTCCTTCAAATTTTTCATCATCTTGGTAGAAAAATGGGAATGTGCTCACCCACTGGTTTTGGTGACCTTGATTGCCTGCCATCATAAACACGGCACCAGAACCAATCGAGCAGTAGCTACCGATGATCAACTTGTCGATGTCAGTTCGGTCAGGAAGCAGGTAGCGCGCACAATGATCAAAACTATGGTTGTGATAGTAGCCGGAATAGTAACTGTGCTCACCCACGATGATATTTGGGTTGGTTACTTGTTCTTTAAGTGATTTACCCACGAATGGGCTTTCAAAATAGTTATTCATATTTGTACTCTTAGTTTCGTTCTTTTAGTTGGGTACTATTTATTGCGCTATGATTCTAACTAATTTCTATTTTTGCGTAAAAGCCTTACGTATCCTAACGCCCGCCAGCAATATCAATAAATGACCCTGTCACATAAGAAGCTTCATCTGACAATAACCAAGCGATAGAGTTCGCGACCTCTTCTGGCGTGCCACCTCTTTGCAACGGAAGTTGTGAAGCCAACCTATCCACTCTTCCTGGCTCACCACCATCGGCGTGCATTTCAGTATAGATACAACCCGGCCTTACGCCATTGACACGGATGTTTCTTGACGCCAGTTCAAGGGACAAACCTTTAGTAAGGGAATCCATTGCACCTTTCGAAGCTGCATAATCTACGTATTCAAATGGCGCTCCGGTACGTGAAGCCGCAGACGATACATTCACAATAGAGCCAGCACCATCCGCTTGCTTGATAAAAGCTTTGCTGCAAAGGAAGCAACTCGACACATTTGACTTCATCACCTTTTCAAAGCGATCCAGTTCAATATCTTCTAATGCAGATTGAGTAAACAAGATGCCTGCATTGTTCACCAAGTGAGTCACTGGCCCGAGTTTATTACATGCAATTTCAAACAAGGATTTAACGTCTGATTCAACCGAGACATCAGCACGCACACTGATAGCAGTACCGCCTTGTTCTCTAATTTCGCTAACTAGCGCTTCAGCTCTTGATTCATTTTGGATGAAATTGACACAAACCGCATAGCCTTGTTTTGCTAATAGCTTAGATGTTGCAGCACCAATACCTCGGCTTCCTCCAGTAACGATTACGACCTTGTTCATAAACTCTCCTAACTTGCTGACTTTCAATTTATCTGACTGTTGTTATTCTCTTACGCTACTGTGACCTCATGTTGTGGCATTTGAGGTTATTGATTGAGTAATTCAGGGCTGACTAACTGAACCCATTGCGAACGCCACTCTTGTGGGGCAAAGCCATCTGGCCAAAACTCAGTTTGCTTTTTGATCAAGCCATCAACCACGGTATGGAAGGTAATCACACGGTCATTAAGAACACTGTCAGTCACCGACACATCGGTAACGACTGTATCGCCCTCACACACAATCGAGTTAAGTGTGAACTTCCAAAGTCCATTTGCTGGATATTCAGAGTTGATTGCTGTGAAGTTATCACGCCCTACCGTCAATTCAGACGACTGAGGCCAATAACCTTGAAAATCTTCTGCCAACCATGCGGCCGCTTTGGCAAAATCGTTGGTACGCATTGCATCCCAAAAACCTAATACCACTTCTTTCGGTATCATTGTTCTTCCTTAAATTTATCGAATTACTTGGTACTTGTTGATTACGCATATTTGCCAATGATCGCCAAAAGATCATCAACATTACTAGCGATGTAATCGGGTTCAGTCTGCCACTTTTCTGGTTCAGAACGGCTGTAACCTGCGGCAACAGCAACCACTTTAGCTCTCCCACCAAGTGCAGCCTCGATATTGCGTGCAAAATGAGTATCCGCTTCATGATCACCGATATACATTAAACAAAGCTCGTCGGTTTGACCTTCACCAAAAATATTTTCAACGCACTTAATACCACCAAATGGATGTGGCTTTTGGTTGCCATTTGATACGTCATCATAACCAACAACCGCTTTAAACAACTCACCAATACCATAGCTATCGAGTACACCGCGAATATTCAATTGAGCGTTTTGAGAACAGATGCCATGAGGAAGATGTGCAAACTGGTTTATTACCCGTTCCATACCTTCAAACAACTCGACTGGCGTTTGGTTCTTCTCTTGATGTTCTGCCCACATCCCACCAGCAACCAACATTTCATCATGAGACATGCCGTAGTAGTCGACATATAAAGCTTGCCAGTTTTTAGCGCCGTGATTTGCTTCGTGATAAAGCGCCTCGCTCGTTAAGTACTTTGGCAAGTTTTCTCCAGAGAGGTGCGGTGCAACCACAGAGATAATGTCCTTCGTTATGGCAATATTCTTTGGCACCGAATTGACTAAGGTTCCATCATAGTCCCACAAGATAGCATCTAGCTTCATTGTTTATCTCTTTGTTTAGATTAGATATTTGAATTTACCACTCCTATGGCTGCAGAGTGAAATATAAATATCTCTAACTTCAAACCTAATCCACACAAAAGCAAAAATTTAACGGATCACATTAGGTATTTCTGTGTAAGGACAAGCCTATAAGCCTTTGATTAGATCATTGCTTTATCAATTGGAATATATGCGTATAATCCCCCGCTCCATGCGCCATCAACATGAATATGAGCGCAATTACACTATTTCTGAATGAGTACCCCATGTCGAAACTATTTTTCAAAGGCCGTATCGAAACAAGACAAAACCACGTTCTTGCAGGCTATAACGTAAACCGCGATGTAAAAGCGGGTACTGAAGAAGCACCAATCAAAGTAACGGTTC
This sequence comes from Vibrio sp. Makdt, assembly GCF_027587015.1. NCBI lineage: Bacteria > Pseudomonadati > Pseudomonadota > Gammaproteobacteria > Vibrionales > Vibrionaceae > Vibrio > Vibrio sp. Makdt. The sequence continues at coordinate 24,876 of NZ_JAPPTH010000036.1, read as the reverse complement.
AAAACGAAGCTCGCAAAACTGAGATCGAAACACTGGCTGCAGAGCAAGAGTTCTTTGTAAATATCACGGTAGACGCGCAACAAGAAGAGAACACCGTCGAGCTTGATACATTCCTAAACAAGCCAAAAACGATGACGTTTGAAAAAACGCCTAACCGTAACGATCCATGTTCTTGTGGTAGCGGTAAGAAATATAAGAAGTGCTGCGCTTAAGACTTCTGAATTGAATTGCCAATAGCAAAACGAAATACAACGGGAAGATCGCTGAGATCTTCCCGTTTTTATTTATCCAAACCCTTCATCAATCTAGATGGTCCGGCGTCTCTAGGTAGGTACCGCATCGAGTGCATTTGTAATCACCCGTTGCACCATTGGAAATAAGCCCAGACAAAATTTGCATCAGCAAGCCTGGTTTCTTCTCATCTTGTGGCGCTTTTTGCGCTTGGCTACTGAACAAGGTGTATTTGTGTAATGTTAGCGTTTTGCAATTACAACAAAATGCTCGCGTTTGTTCACTTCCATACATCGTATCTACAATCCTATTGAAAACAGAGACTTAAGAGATACGAATATGACATAGCTTCAGTTAATCTCAAGATATTTTATAGAATCAAAGATGCATATAACAAATATGGCGACCATGAAAAATCGCTCAGCCAGTTATTTGTTTACGCACAAAGCTGTTTAACTCGCTCACATTTCTGATGAGGTGAACCTTTCGCACGTAGCTCTAAGCGCGACCTAATCAAGATTTCGTTTTCGCAACCGTTGCTTCAGATAACTTACTAAGCACACCTGAAATCTTCTTAATCACCTCATCACAGCCATTTATCGCGTGACGCTCTACCAAGTAATTAGGATCGTTGTAAGACAACCATACTTTCTTATTAGAATCCTCCGTGACTAACACCTTCTGAGGTAAATCTATCGCGACTTCTTGAGCGCATTGCATTAATGGTGTCCCTACTTTCGGGTTACCAAAGATGATGACTTCCGTTGGTCTCAATTCAAGATCGACCTTACTCGCGTTTTTCTGATGGTCGATTCTCGTAAACAAGGTTAAACCTTTGCTTTTGGCTATTTCTTCAAAACGGTCTGCCGTCTCTTTCACTGAGTAATTACTTTGGTACTTTATCAAACCGTCGGAAGCGGCAACTGAAAAGGATGCAGAAAGTAGAATGGCGCATAGTGGTAGTAATTTTTTCATCGTCACCTCTGAGATTTAACCTAATCAAACTTACATTCATAGCGCCATCTAACGTCGTGGCGTAACCTAACTCAGTATAGACAGGTTTATAAACTCAGTTTGCCGAGAGGATCACCTTTCCAATGCATCCTATTATCAGTGTTAATACATGTACCCTAACCAATCGACTTTCCCTGATGGCCAACTGACACCGCTGATCGATTTGACATACAGGTCGTCAACTTCCTCGACAGCAATGCCATAACTTAGATGCTCATTGAGCCTTAGCCAAGAATGGTCAGCAACGACTCGGTTGTAACCGTGCGATGAATAAAAGCTGTGTAACTCGGAGATTAAGATAATGAAATCAACATCCCTCTCCTTTGCATAAGCATCAAGCTCACAAAGCATTGCTGAACCAAGGCCTTTACCTTGAACGTCCTCGGCGATACAAAAATCAATAACACCTAGAACTTTAAAAGCATGGCCGCCAACGTTGATCATTCGATAGTCAAGGCCAAGATAACCAACCAACTTACCTTGTTCCAGTTGGAGCGCACGCATATGCGGTAATTGCTTGAAGTATGAACGTTGAACCTGATGCTCTGGAAATGCACTGTTCCTGAGTGTCGTAATCGCTTGATGCTGTTGTTTGCTTACTTCAATTTCAGATATGACTTCCATGCACTTCCTTATTCCAAAATGGATTCTCGAAACACTATGAGACTAGAAGTTAGTAACCCAAGGTCCCTGCAGCTCAAAGGTCTGATTATCAAAGTCGATACTCCCTTGAACGCCAAGTGGCGTGACTAACATTGGATGAGTGTGGCAGCTATCAAATCCATACAATATCGGCACGGTTTTACCGTTTAACACTTCAAGAAGCACATCGAGTGGTGTTCGTCCGGTCCCTTTATTGTCGAATAACTCATGCTTACCTAAGATGATAGCGCCCACCTTATCAAACACTCCGCAAGCCAACAGGTGCGCAAAAGAGCGCTCTACGGTCTCAATACCCTTCAACGAGTCCTCGATAAGGAGAATATCGCCATCGAGAATTTCGGGCATATATTGGCTACCCCATATCCCAGACATCGTACTCAAGTTACCACCAATCACTCGACCACTGACTTTTCCTTTGCCGATAAACTTCCATTCATTGTTGTAGACTGGCTTCGCGGAGTTCTGAGTTTCCCAATCATGTTTGATATCCGTCCATACCTGGGGCATGGTGTATTGATGTTGACTTGTACTCTCGCACAACAACTCACTGAATGATTGGAACGTTTGATCAACCAGCGGCGGAAACTCACCAAATGAGGCAACAAGTGCCGGGCCATAAAATGTGACTAAGCCAGTTTGAGCATGAATCGCCAATAGCAATGCGGTTACGTCGGAGTAACCTATGATGATCTTTGGATCGTTTTTGAGTGCCTCATAGTCGATATAGGGTAATAACGAGTTGCTATTATTGCCACCGATTGTAGACATAATGCAGCGCACTTCAGGATCTCGAATGAGTTGGTTTAGCTCTTCGGCTCTTGCTTGAATAGAGCCAGAACGGTAGCCATCAGACTTCCCCGTCAATGAGCCTTCAACCAAGATGAAACCTTTTGATTCCAAGTAGTTTTTAGCGCGAGCAAACCGATTGGGAGCGAACACTGTCGCAGGGGAAGACGGTGAGAAAAAACCAATTTTGTCACCGATGTTTAAAGCCTTTGGGTAAATCACTTCCTTTGTCCTCCATAACAAAAAGCAAACTGCAGAATGAGCCTTTTTAGCTGAAGTTTTAGAGGCTAAAAGTTAGGTATCGAATGAAACCAAATCCAATAATATCAATTCCATGACTTGGTGCCGCACTTCTCACACTGATATTGATATTCTTGGTCTATGAAAAATCCAGGCGTGTCTTTATCGTCTTTAAAAAACAGGTTTACGATATACTCCACTAACATCCCTATTTTCCACTGTCTTGCTTCTGATTCCGCTTGCTCCTTTTGCTCCTCAACAGAGCTGCTCATAGCAAGGTGTGGAGTCATTGAGTTACAGTTTTCACAGTAATATGGGTGCTTAATGTATTTATTATCAATCATTTATATAAACCAATGTGCATTTATAAAGTTGATTGCATAGTAACAAGCTAACGTTGGATTATCTAACTTATTATATTGATCGACGTCTCATAGCATGTACTTACGCAGCACAGGGCGAAGGTAGTGCCATGGCTAATGTGTCAACTTGCTAAAGAAGGTTAACTATAAATCGAGCTTCTTAACTTTGACGGAATATGTCCACACGTCACTCTCGCCATCACCAAAGCTCATACTCGCTTCACCGCCCTCATACTTGAGCACGAAGTCTGGCATCTCACTGTAGCTTGATCCACTTTCATAAGTGCATGACATCGTCGCCGATAGAAGAATCGTGCTGTCGTCATCTTCAGAGAGCGTTCCAGTATACGAACACTCATCAACGCTCGTGGTAAGCGTCTGGCCAAAGTAATCAAACTTAACCGATGGAAAGTCGCGCTTTAGGGATTGCTCTTCCACTGCAACGGTCATTTCATAACTACTGCTTGGTAATTCACTGTCAGCGAATGCACTGCTTGATAGACCAAGCAGCGATAACGCCAAGATTCTATTTTTCATTAATTTATGTGTTCCTTTTAAACTTGAGGCTCTTTGCATAACGTCATGGTAGAGCCACAAGTTTTTATTACATACGCTTGGGTGGAAACTTCTTTGTCATGCCTTGGCTAGCAGGAGATACAAGCTTATAACCGAGTTTCTCATAAAACACCGGTTCATCAGCAATCATGGAAACATACGATCCTTCCAGTGCAACAGACGATAGGTAATTGTCGATGTATTCCATCACTTTTCTACCTAAACCCTGCCCTTGATAGGTTGGATCGACTGCGACATCAACCACTTCAAAATTACACGCGCCATCGCCAACAACACGCCCCATCGCAATGAGTTGGTCACCATCTCGAATAGAAATGCCGTATAAACTATTTGGTAAAGCGATTGTGGCTGCTTTCAGTGACTTCGGTGATAATTTTGCTTTCACTCGCATCTCACAAAACTCGTCTGGATTAGGGACTTTCTCTTCGTATTTGAACGCCATTTTTACTGCTCCTTTTGATGAGCAGTGAGAATACACACCGCAACTGTATAAATAAACAGTACCTCGATATTTTGATGAGAATGTCACAACCTAACGGGCATATCAGCCCCCAAAAAGTGGGGATGATGTCATTCCTTTTCCATCACCCTTGGCAAGCTGGATGTAAATTTACTTCAATAACCCTTGATCGGCGGCCGCTTCAAGTTGAACTTCTAGTTCACTCCACAGTGCCTTGCTGCCTTGAGAAATGCGTTCACCGTTAAATGTCAGTACTTTATCTTTAGATATATTGTGCTTCTTCCAGCTATGGCCGCTGCCATGGATGTTATGAAGTAAAGGTGGCACTCTATCGATCGCTTTACCGAATCTCGCTTCCGGTGATTCACCCGCTTCAAATTCTAGCCATAACTCCAAATATTCGGATCTTAGATGGCTCGGCAATGACTCAAGCAAACGCTCAACACAATTTCTCTCTTTAAGTTTGTTTTCTTCCGTTTCACTGGCGTAGATGATCGTGTCACCCGCATCGATTTCACCGAGATCGTGTATAAGCAGCATCTTCATCACTCGGGTTATATCGATCTCTTCATTCGCGTAGTCTTTCAACATCAGAGCACTCAAACAGACATGCCAGCTATGCTCAGCGGAGTTTTCATAGCGATCCAGACCAACTGGCTTCGTTTGTCTATGAACATCCTTCAACTTTTCCACTTCAGCCATGAATTGCAAAATGCCTTTGATTTCTTCCACGATACGCTTCCTTAACTTGAATTGATGTTTTAGATATACGACTGATGCACAGGATTACAGTGAACGTCTTTCCCCCCACCGAACCGACATCTTGTAGTAAGAGACTCCTGATTTTTGGAATTCAACGCCTTCAACCTGCATCTCAAACCTTTGATAGAAACCCAAAGCGGTTGTGCGAGCATCACACCAAAAATAACTCACTTTATCCGCTTGTAGATCTTTGATGATGTGCGCGATCACCTTAGAGCCAACACCCTGCCCTTGGTATTCTGGCAATGTAGCGAACTTACGTAGCCTGGCTTGCTTCCCTTGAACGTAAACAGATGCAACACAAACTAATTGGTTATCAATATAAGCACCATAATGCGAGGCATGCTCATCGCCTTCTACCGCACAAAACGACATTGGTTTGTTTGGCCAGAGTACTTGGTGACGAATGGGCAGCACGTTATCCGCTGAAATTTTGGTTATGTCCATGTTGCTCCGGTGCTATTTGGTGTTGGCTTGTAAGATTCAGGTTTATCGATTTGCCATTGGGTGGTCTGGGTTTAATTGCAGAAGATCCCATAGGTTTCCATAAAGGTCTTCGAATACCGCCACTGTTCCGTAGGCTTGCTCTTTCGGCTCTCGAACGAATTTGATTCCCAGAGACACCATGCGTTCATAGTCACGCCAAAAATCATCGGTACTTAAGAAGAGGAACACACGGCCACCAGCTTGGTTGCCGATAAAATCCAATTGCTCGGGCTTGGAGGCTCTCGCTAATAATAAGCTCACACCGTGTGAATTAGGTGGAGCAACAACAACCCAACGCTTATCTTCTTCTGGTAAGTAGGTATCTTCGATAAGCTCAAACTTGAGTTTGTTCACGTAGAAGTCTAGGGCTTCATCGTAGTCTTTTACGACAAGTGCAATATGGACAATATTTTGTTTCATGACATACCTTGTTATGGGCTAAGCAAGATCAAAATAATGCCATGGCTTCAATTCATACTCTAGAAATAGATTCTTTGAAACAGCAATAAATCTTCCTGATGCACAGCTCAACACAAACCGTATTGCGTTGAATTACATATAATTGGGCGCGTTGTTGTAAGCTTCCAGCTCGATTGGCGCCTCACCGTAACCAAACACCGCTAACTGCAACAAATACTGCTTAGTAAATGTCTCTATCCCAAGATCTTCTGCCTGTTTTACATGGATCAACTCATGAGCAAGCAACAACTTATCTCCTCTTGCCCGATTGGCAATCCAAATGCCATATCCGAAAGCCGTTCCCGTAAAGTAAGGTGAATCTAAGCCCAACCTTTGCATCTGAAAGCGCAGCGACTCATTTTCAGGTAATGGCATTTTATCGACATAAAGAACGCGTATTTTTTCTGGATTTTGGATACCGATATCGCGTGCAATCTTTAGATATTGAGGGCGTAAAGGGACACCTCGAGACAATGCGATTTGCTCATGCTTTTTCACATACTTTATCGAAAGCGGATAATACGCTTCGATCTGTTCCACAAGGTTAGCTGGTGGGTTGGCGTATATATCGGCTTTGTCTTTACAAGCAAATAGAGGGAGTGACGCCAACAAGAAAGTTACCGTTTTAAAACGAGTCTTCATATTGGGTGAGCTCCTTTCTTTCCCGCAGTTAAGACCGCACTACTCTAGAACATAACCTCATGACTTTGTTGCGAGTAACACCCCACATGTCGCCAAAAAGCCGCCCGAAACCTTGTTAAGTAAAGTCTTAGCTGCTCGCCCTTGAAAAACGAAACTCGCCTTTGATGCCATACACGCATAGATTCCCAACACACCACCAACAGAAAACGTTGAGATAACTAATATAGTCGCGACATCTAGCGAAGAGAATGACTGGAGATCGATAAAGGCAGGAAAAAAGCCCATATAAAACAGTATCGCTTTAGGGTTTGAAAGGGTCATCAAAATACCGACAATGACACTTGACGCCCTTGTTGCTTCCGAAGTTTTAACTGGTGAAACATCATTGCTTGAAGTCCATGTCGTATAAGCTAACCAAAACAGGTACGTGATTCCGATGTACTTGATGACTGTCGCAAAGTCTCCCATCGCATTGGCCATGGCAGTGAGACCAGAAAGAGCAAGGAAGATAAAGATATAGTCTGCGATGAGTACACCAAATACAACTAACAAACCTTGTCGCCATCCATGACTAATTGACCGAGAGACTACAGCTAAAACACTTGGCCCAGGTATAGCCGCAGACAGCGCCATGGCAAGAAACAAGGCGATAGCAGATGTAATTGACATGTTCCCTCCTTAGAAAAAATGCCACTTTTAATTTTAAACTTGTTAGTCAAACAACCAGCTACAGTTGCCAAAAACCGAGTTCAACACCACTTTGAATAACAATGGCACACATTCCGTGACGTGGTAACTCCATTGGTGGAACGGCAACTTCAGCACCCAACTTTTGAGCTGCGTTTACTGCGGCTTCAATGTCTTTTACCAGCGTGTAATGGCGAACGACTGGCACCTCAGTTTCACGGAGTGGTCCCCTCACACCAATCACTCCACCATTAGAGAGCTTAGCGGTACGAGCACCACCTAAGTTCACATCCGCATCACTAAACTTCACATCGTAGATCTGCGCGTAAGTCGCACAAACCGTATCTACTTCAGAGGTAACAATATCAAGATATTGAACTTTCATGGCCATTCCTTTGATTCCCAGTTGCCTTTTGATAAACAGATCTAAGTTAAGCGTTAATGGCTCCGCGCATAATGAACTGTGGGCCAGCAGCGCCGCCTAGGTACTGTTCATTAGTATCTTCAAAACCACCTTTAACATAGCAGTTATAGGCTGCGGGATTCTTACAATTGACGGTTAAGTAGACCCAATCATACCCTTCATAATTGGCTGCTAGATAAGGAAATAGCGCTTTCACCGCGCCAGTACCTAGCCCCTTTCCTTGTTGGTTTTTATCAAGAGCAAACGCCCTTAAACCAATACTACCTTCAGGGCAAAATTTGTAGCCAGCTGGGTAAGCAATATCAAGCTTAAAGAAGCCCACCACCTCACTACCATCTTTGATAATGTGTAGATGCGTGGTCTCGCTACCGTCTGACAAAAAGTCCGTTGCTGTTCCTGCGAATTTAACCTGCTCATCCGCGAGCTGAATTTCGTTAACTTGCTCAACATGAGCATCATTAAGCCTTTCGATAGTGATCATTGTTTTCCTTTTCATCATTCGATCTTTGACTGCAAGTTTTGTAGTTTTAAGGGCTTTATCAAAGTCCAGCAGAGAAAGTGACTACCCTTTCGTCTGCAGCGTCATTGTTAGCTCAGACACCGACTGACCATCAATTCGATAGTAATCTTCCATTTCGCCGACAACCGTAAACCCCGTTCTCAAATAAAGATTTTTAGCAGGAAGGTTGTTTGACAGTACATTAAGGTCCAGCCAATCAATCGCTTCGCTCTCTCGGCAATATTGAATCGCCACATTCATTAGTTTCGAGCCTAAGCCTTGCTTTCTCACGCTGCTGTCGACACCCATACCAAGTAACACACGGTGAGAGCAGTAATTGCCATTATGATGGCGCAAGTCGATATGGCCACAAATAGCACCATTCGAATCTTTAGCTAACCAAATTTTTCGCCAGCCATTCTCTCCAAACTCAAATTTAAACCCATCAGAAAAGCGAGCCTTATGTGCTTCCGACATTTTACAATCTGACTTTGAGACTGGCTGGAATAGCGGTGTTTCTTCTAATGCGATTTCTGACAATTGTGTATCCAAATACACGAACAAACTCCCTAAATCAGAATGTTGTGCTTCAACTATTTTCATTACTACTCCTATTCCAACTTCGCCTAAAATGGCAGAAATGTTTTGTCGCCTTAGACATTGAATATCGTTAATGCCAAATCTAAAGAATCAACATTAATAAAAACGAGGCCTCACGTATGAGTTAAAACTCGTCTCTGGTATCCCGATAGCCCATATCTGGAAAATCGAAATTAAGATTATTATCGTCTTCCAAGATAAACAGAACACGCCCATTCTCAACGCCCGTTTCATTTCTATCTGAACACCCAAGGAAGAGCTCCCAGTCGAACGCATATTCAAGACGATACTGGTTATGATTCACATGTTGCACACTTTTGATTTTGATTCCGTTGACCACATGTGCCATATCATCGATGTACGACAGGTCTGGAACCAGTTTGTCCTCAAATTTACTCTTATTGTCAGCTAAAAAATCGGCCAGCTCAGAGCATAGAGCTGAGCCATGAACCAAAGGTTGAGATTTATGGATAAACAACATTTCCCAATATTCCTGTAGCGAGGTGGAGTGAAAGCACAAAGATCAGCGTATAAAATGCGACTTCCAGCCTGTTAGACAACGACCTTTCCGTAACTATTTCTGTCCATATCAACCACCTCAACGGTGATCGATGCTCTGCTGAGGGACAAAGACAGCAATTGCGTCATTACTGTTTCAGATAGCATTACTTTGTCGGTGTCACTTCGGCCAGACAATATACGCACAGTCACATGGATAAAATCTTCTCTTTCTGTACCCGTTTGGTAGTTCTCATAAGCGATACTTCGAACTTTGATATCTCGCCCGTCTGCTTCGAATAACTCTGAGTTCAGTGCTCCTAAAAACACTTTACTGTTCAGTTGCTCGGCATTAATTGTCGACGAGTGCTCGATAATACAATGAGGCAAATTTTGCTCCTTAGGTTAACCTAGTTTTAGTTATGTGCTGCTTTTACTGACAAAATAAAACCGTTAGGCGTTACTGTTACCCGAGCTATTAAACGAGTACATCCGCACTTCATCACGTGGAAACCAGCCTAACTTTTCATAGAATTTTTGAGCGTTAATATTATCGTTATACACGAATAAATGTGTCTTGGGGACACCTACTCCAGCCAATGCGTTAACCGCTTCAGTTACTAGTTGGCAACCTAGATTTTGTCCTCTAAATTCAGTACTTACCGCTAGATGCTGCAAATAGCCGCGACGGCCATCCGTCCCAACTAAAACCGCACCAACAACGCCTTGTTTGGACTCTGCAACGAAGCTCAAGCCAGGGTTGCGCTCGAGGTAAGTCGCAATACTCTGTTTTGAATCTGCATCGCGAATACTCATACCTTCGGTTTGGCACCATAGGTTAATCACAGAGTCATAGTCGGCGATGCACATCTCTCTAATCTTAATCACTTCACTTTCCTTGTGTTTCTTTGTGTTCGTCCTTGGTTTATATGATTACTACGTTAGCGACTTAGTAAGGAACGCTAATGATGAATCTAGAGGGTAATTCTCAAGCACCATTTGGCATTGGTAGCCATGCTTCTCATAAAAAGGTTTAGCTTGGAAACTTAACGTGTCGACTAATGATGACGTACAGCCTTGGGACTGTGCGTACTCTTCTAATCGTTGCAGTAACTGGCTGCCTACCTGCTTTCCTCGCATTGAGTCATCGACCCAAAGAAACTTGATTAATAGCCAGTTTCCCCAAAGATCCGCAATAACACCACCGACCTTAACATCCCCTTCCATGGCGTAATAACCGACTTGAGATTTAGGTATGCCTTCAAGAAACGGCGTATTGTGTTTAATTAGACCAGCGCGAACTTCGCTGATATCACTATCTGAAGGCTCGGTATCTAACGTGTATTCCATTAATTTTTCCTAAACCGGAGATGTCGAAACATTAACTTGATACGTGGAGAAGTATGTATCAACAAAAATTGTATGACGTTCGTTCATTTCACTCAAAGCATTCACTACCGCGCCAAACGCGTGATTAGGACCATAGTGTTCGGACAGTGCCGAGTAACGTCTTGATGATGAGAACAAGACATGAGCGAGTTGCTCTGAACTCACCTCTAACGTAATTGTTCCTTGGCTAACTTGTTGTTCGACCATGCTATTACTTCCTTCGAAGTTCTCAGCGTGATTGTAAGTTGAAATTCTAAAAGGAAGCGTAACGCCAAGTGACTCAAGATGTTCGTCGAGCAGAACTTCAAAATCATAAGCAATCACCCAAGCATTGTTTCGACAGACTCGAACAATCTCATCGATCAATGCTTCAGATTTTGCATAAGATAACGAACCAGCAAACGAGACAACATCGACCGAGTTATTGTCCAAAGGAATATTGTCGCCAATACCTTGGAGGTAACTTAAACCTTCAACACGACTTGCCTGTGCGAGCATCGCGCTACTTGGATCAATACCAATCACACGGCTGCAAAACTTAATAAGTGCTTCACACGAAACGCCGGTACCACAACCTATATCCAAACCTAGTTCGAAAACAGTGTCATTAGGAAGGGCGACGCCTAGGATTTCTTGGTGAATTGGAGGGCGATACGCCGCATAGTGTTTAGAAATTTCGTCACTGTATTCATCGCTCATGCCGAATCTACTCCATGAAAATGACCAACATCGAATAATACTTCTTAGTATCTTAGACTGGTAAAACTAGCACTAAATCATTGTTATTTAAATGCATAGCCTACTTGCTGCTGGAGGTATTGAGCGTTGTAACACAAAGGCCTATTTATACAGACTGAACTTTTTCGTAAATTCGCGCAGAACATCGGTGTCGCCGAACAAACAGACCCCGAGGTATTCCAAATCCGCTTCTTTGGTTTCACTGGTTCTCTGCTGTTGTGCGACTGAGCCACCTTCAATCATGGTACTCGTAAAATCGGTAAAGGGAATGCCACGATTAATCGCCTCTTCACGCACCTTTCTAAGCTTATTAGAGTTGTCAGCTTTCAATACAATATAAGGATAATGAGACAAATTAGGGTGAGTGCTGCCGTCCATATCTTGATAATTAACGTAACAAGTTTGATCCTCATTCAATTGATTAGAAAGACCAACGCTTAAGTGACCGAGTACGTTGAGCGTTCTTCCTAAATCCATCTTCTTACTCAACACTGCTATAAATCGTTTTTGGTTTTCATCTGGCAAAGTGCTCACAGCACCTCCTTTCGTTCCTAATCACAATCCTCATACAACGTATTACTGAGCAAATAAAATTGCAAGGCACACTATAGTGCTAGATGCTTAAAGAGACATTTCTTCATATGTATTGATGATTTTTATGGTGTCACTCAGGTCATTCTTTCCATTGAACTCGTGCTGGATTGCAACAACATCACAACCACTTGCTTTACCTGCTTTGATACCTGCAGCTGAATCTTCAAACACAATAGTCTGTTCTGGTGAAGCGTTAAGCCCCGACAAAGCAAGATGGTATGCTTCGGGATCTGGCTTATGCTTAGTCACATGTTCCTGTGTGATAACTAGGTCAAAGGTATCTTCAAGCTTTAACGAGGTTAAGATATTTTCAACCATCCAAGTTGCCGCAGAGCTCACCACACCACATTTTTTGCCAGCAAGTTTCAAACTTTCGAGATAAGCCTTAGCACCATCATTCAGTTCAAGTTGCTCACCTAGCATTCGCTCATAGTGTGAACGAAAAGCTAGAGTAAACTCAGACAAACTTGGAGCGATATCAGCATGCTTGAAAAAGTGGTTTGTCACCACCTGCCAACTTTCTCCCATCACCTCTTTGTAAATATTGTGGTCTACGGTTGCACCATAATCTAGACATGCTAATGCGAGAGCCTTGCCTTTTAGTGGTTCTGAATTAACCAATGTACCGTCCATATCAAATAGGTACACTTCATACATTTTCAATTTACTCTCCCTGTATCATTTGCTCATCATTGTCTTTCTAATTGTCGCTAATCTTCGAGCTGAGGGTGTCATCTTCCCAATACTCCAAGGTATAGAATTGCTCGTCGCGCATGGGAGACCAAGGAGCTAAATGGCATCGATTTTCTAGATGATATTGTAAAAGCGATGCCGCGTGTTGCTTACCCATTGCTACAATCTGAGTTCGTGTCGTTTCTAACATTTCAAGTGCTCATATTTTTGGCGTACCAATCCGCATTACTTTGGTTCGTTTGAGCAACCCAATGTATTAGGCTTATAACCCAATGCATCTAAATCGATACCTTGCTCTGACAGTAACTTCTCAAATAAAGGCAATAATGGACCTAAGTTTTCATTTAAAGTATCACGCACCGTGTCGACAACAACTTGAGTACCACGCTCGATTTCGATATTGACGAAGTTACCCACTGATTTCGATGAGAAGACGGTCATTCGACGGGTTTCTGGGATCAGCCAAACCTCAAACCACCCTTCGACTTTATTAACGTCAGAAACGGTTAAGCTTGCCCCATTGATTGCAATATAACCTTTTGGGAATACATATCTTTTCCACTCATCAGGAAGAGCTAAGCGCACGCAGTAGTTATCTTCAATTTCGGATATTTGGATAATCGCGACATTAAAATCAACGTGACCAGAAAGTGGGTGACCGCCAATTTCAGCACCGTCTCTGGCCGCCCTCTCAGCATTCACTGATTGACCAACTTCATAATTGCTTAGCGTCGTAATTAATAGGCTTTGCAGCATGACGTCAAACTTTACCCGAACATCTGACAGCAACTCAGTGACGGTTAAACACACGCCATCAATTGCGATACTGGCACCAATTTCCAAATCGTGACAAAAGCCTGTTGGAAACTCTATGACAAACGTTCTTATTCCGTTGTTATCGCTGACTTCAGCAATGTTAGCAACGGTTTGTACAATACCTGTAAACATATCTTCCCTGTTATTGTGTTTAGTGTTGGCACAACGTGACGTTTGACTAATACCCAACGCCACTAGCCTAAATGAAAAGTCTGTTACTCGACACAAAACTGCTTACGCACAAAGCTTGGGTTGGTTAATCTCAGGCTTTATGTTTTTTGTAAGCGCGGTGTCATTCAATTGTTGAGTGATTAAGTAAGTTATTGGTGTGCAATTTTCGGGTAGCTCATCACGGTCAAACCAACGCAACTCTTGGCATAAATGGGGCTCTGCATTCTGTATGTCGCCAGCCCATTCATGGCATAGGTAGAAATAGTGACAAATGGGTAGCTCTGGGTCAGAGACAATCGCGAACAATGCTAAGTTACCAACGTCAACTGCGACCTCTTCTCGCGCTTCTCGCTCTGCTGCGGTTCTAGGCAACTCCCCTTGCTCTATTCTTCCGGAAGGAAATCCCCAGTATTGGTCGAACGCTTCTGTGTTTTGACGAAAGCCGAGTAGGAACTTAGAGCCCGACACAAAGATAATTTGGACTACATTCTTCATGAGTATCACAGTGTCGATTGGTAATATTTGACCATATCGTCTTGATTGATCGCTTGGCCTTCTAGGCTCTGTTGATCTTTCATGATCTGTGCCAGTGAAGGCAGAATAGAACGCTCAACTTTAAACGTATCAGACCAAAGCTTGCCTCTCATTACCGCCTTGGCACAATGAAAGTACATAGACTCTACAGCGATTTTAATCACGACTTTTGGGGCTTTCTTCCCGTCAGGACAAGCGGCAAGCAAATTTGGATCGGTATGGATGCTCGCTTTACCTTTAAGACGTACCACTTCATCAATCCCATTAACCATCAGCAGTAATCCAACTTCAGGGTTGTTGATGATGTTTTTTAAACCATCAATTCGATTGTTTCCCGAACTATCAGGTATTAGGACCGTAGACTCATCGACAACCTTAATAAAACCGGGCTCGCCGCCTTTTGGAGACAAATCGCCAAATCCGTGCGAGTCTGTCGTCCCCAACACCGCGAAATGGCAATGATTGATCAAAGTAATCGCATGGGCATCCAGTGCTGGAAGTACTTTATTTTGAGCCCTTTTACTCGGCTCGGCATAAAGCTCATTTAATTGTTCTAATGTTTTTATTTCACTCATTGTTAAGCCTTTTCGTGCACTTTTGTGCATCTAGTTCTTACTATAAATTACAAGTGTTTTAATGACTCGCGCAGTTTCTCCATACTTTGGATACCGAGTTCACTACTCTGCCAACCGAACTGATCGCCCTCAAATCTTGGAAAGATATGCAGGTGGTAATGAGACAACTCATTAAACTCACCGTTATTTTGCAAGAATGAAATACCATCAGGTTTAAACGCCTCTTCAATACGTCTATATACCTGCCTAGCGACAAAATGAATTTCAGTAAGAACACCTTCTGGTAGATCGATATAGTTGGTGTACGGATGTGTCGGACAAATCAAAATATGCCCAAAGTTGATAGGATTGTGGTCAGCAAAAGCAATCACGTCATCGGATTCATAAACGATGACAGCCTCCATTTCGCGACGAACAATTTTTTCGACTATTGTCATTTAAAATCTCCAGGTTTCAGTTTTGAGCATTAACCTTTTTAAAGAGCTATCAGCAATACATCCCGCCTAATTACTTTTTAAGTGATTTGTACATGATATAACTGCTCACTGCCCCTAATTGAGGATGCTTATAGGCCTTGGGAATCGATCCGATAATACTAAAACCGAGCCTTTCCCAAAGCTTGATTGCCGTTTTGTTCGTCGACACGACACTGTTGAATTGCATCGCCTCAAAGCCTAACTCAATCGCAACTTGTTGGGAGTGTTCGCACAAAGACCGCGCGATTCCCTGCCCCCTGGCCTCTTCGGAAACCATATAACCACAGTTACAAATATGACCGCTTGGACCCATTGCATTAGGCTTTATATAGTACGAGCCTAAAACAACGTCATTCTCGGTATAGACATAAGTTTTTGATGGCTGTTCACACCAAACCGAAAAGGCTTGTTCCATCGTCATTTCTGGATCGAATGCATAGGTTTCTTGTGCTTGAATCACAGCCGAGAAAGTAGGCCAAAATGACTCAAAGTCAGATTTAGACATTTCCCTGATCATGAATTTCCTCCTAAACCAAATTTATGGCAACACGGATTCTACTACCGCCAAGTTGACACATTGATGTGGTACTTATTTATCGGAGGCGCCCTGTTAATAATTAGTATGTTACAAAAGGAGAACACAGCAGCAAAAGGTCAAACTGAGTGGTTAAAAGAAGTTATAAACCTTCGCTAACTGGCTAATACATTTCCGTAACGTACTGACTACCATAGCAAATATGCCTCCAGTCCGGATAGATGCGGAAGTGCGTAGTGATACACATTATTAACAAAGAGCTACTAGAGATAAAATGTTTTATAACCCAGTTGTTGAGGTAAGCCGAGCACTCACAAGCTCCGACAGCAGACTATCTTGGTGCCTCTTCCTCAGTGAAGTTTGTTTTGAAGGTAAATGCGTAAGGAGAGTCTCCCACTTCTCTCAGGTGCTCTAAACGTTCAATCGCTTCATCAAGGGTTGGGATGTGATCATCCTTAACCCACCAAAGCACATACGTGTCTTCCGCTAAGCGATGAAACCATTCGCCTTTTCTTCGCATAAAGTCGCGGTGGTGAGTACGAAACATGAAGTTCTTTAACGCGTCGACCGATTCCCAGACAGACATATTGACGATCATATTCGGGTCATCAAACGCTTTTATGTTGGTTGCATCGCCAGATTCATCTTTGAGACGCCACACAAACCCTTCACTACTTTCAGCAATGCCATTTACCAATTCCAAATTATCGACGAAGTCTTTAATCTCTGGTGCGTCTAAAGGGTATTTCGCGAGTGCGATATTTAATTGAGCGAGTTTCACAATACTTCTTCCTTGAATGATTATGATGGAAATAAAGAACGCTTCATTGAGTAATAGCTGAGGCGATTCGCTAACCTTAACTTGTCACTGATGCTTAACACTGTAACACGGCAACTACCTGGTCGTTCTACAATTAATTTTGGTACACAAACTTGTTATGTAGTCGCTAATAAGTTCTGTCGATTCGAATAAAGGGCTAACTGGAAGAGTGAGATTTAATCGTTCTATATCTGCTGCATCACGGCCCTTCAGTCTCGCAAATTCACTCCAAGAACATTTGTCGACTTTTTCAATAACGTTTGATTCAAATAAGAGTTGAGCAAACTGTTCTGGGCTATACCCCTTAGTTTCTGCAATAAAGTGCTGCGTTTCCGAAGTTGGCTTTAAGACCAAAAGTAAATAAAATTTGGCGACATCATAAACGTGCACGTATTGATTGTTCCCTGTCGACGGAACAGCAACTTGAACCGTTTGTTCAGTAAGAGACTCGACAATTCGCTTTAATTGGCATTTGTCACCGCCATACACCAAGCTTGGGCAGTACACAATATTCCAGTTTGAACTCATCGCATGTTCGATTGTTCTTACGTCTAACTCAACGGCTGTGAGGGGGTTAAGTCTAAACTCTTTAAGATCTTGGTGAGATGCACGGCCAAATAACCAAACTCCCGAGGTGTGAATCTTTATTGCATTTTCACTTGCAAAATTATCAAGCTGCTTGATTAGCCTGGATTCAATATCGACAATTTCACTTGCTGAATACTCTGCCCAATGAGGACGCGCGCAGTTGATAATCACATCAAAGTAATTTTCATACCCTGTCGATACGTTTTTAGAATGAACCGAGCAAGGAACAACACCATTGTCCCTACAGTACCGAAAGACCTCCAAGCCACTTTCTACGAACACTTTATGAACGTGGCGACCAATATAACCACTGGTGCCTGATATCAAAACTCTCATTCGTTCCCTCAATTAAGTGCCAAGCCTTAGGCTTCTAACACTGGTAATTTATTTTACGAAAAAGCTTACATGACATCTGCGATTAGAAGTATCTAGGCAGGGTCCCTTTAAATGCCCTACCATCACTCGTAATGTACATGCAGTCAGAACCTTCAGTCACTGTAAACCCTAACCGCCTATAAAACGTTTTGTCGATATCACTATGTAAGAACAACACCGTATTATTTTGATTCTGGAGTAACTCATTCTTTATCATGTTAATTAACTTTGAAGCATAGCCTTTGCCTCTTAGCTCTGGAGGTGTAGCAACGGAACCAAGCCCGCAGCTACCATCTTCAAGACCAAACACTCCCTGATAAACAATCAAGGAAGATAAGATTTTTTGATGTTCAATAAGCACATACCAAGTTCCCTTCTGATACTTATCACTTTTATTACAACAAGCTAGATACTCATCGACAGATGCGGAACCTCCCCATACATCAAAACCCATAAGATAAATATCATCTAACTCATGCGTGTCTGCAGTTCTTAAAGTCATCATATTGAATTCCCAAATTCACTTACTGCTATTTTTCTTTCAACACCGCGCTACCTCTGCGTGTCGGCTCCGCGAGATGAAGGTAACGGGTAAATGTGTCCTTTGGGCGTTCTAAATTGTTTTCAGCTAACACTCTAGAAGCCATGCCTCTGTGGTTATTACCGTGTGTGAGCAAGTGGAGAAGGACTTCTTCAACAGACATTGTCCCTATATCACCATCTATGAAGTTAAACTGAATGACTTTCTCTAACTCATCTTTTGAGGCTGACATTGCATACTGCACTAACCGAGTATCGTTATGAGCCATTCGCTCACGTAGCTCTGAAAAGGAAGGCGTTTCAACCGTATTATCAGCAGTGTATTTTTCCGGTTCTCCTAGGATTCGACTTGTAAAAAGACTATCCACTACAGTCGTATGATTCAGAATTCTTAAGAAAAATATGCCATCATTTTCCGGCAGTTTTGAAAATTGTCTCTCTCCAAAGTCGAGTAGCTGACTATTTGCCCATTTTTTGTATTCAAATGCTTTAGCAAACTGCATTTATTTGTCCTTTTTGGTTTGATTGACTCCCGTGCATTAAGAATTCCATAACCTTTGAAATCAAGCGAATCAACTGTGGAGTTTTAAAGTCCCAACTCTTATCCGCGCACGGGAACGGGGTCACACTTGGTTTGAAAACAAGTGCTGTAGCTTAAAGTTCCGATCGCTTGCACCCTATTTAGGGTTGCGGTATCAAAATAATGTTCTAAATGATTGCTCACGTTTTATGGTTATCAGGTTCTTTTGCAATGAGGAAAGCATCGCTTCGTACAAGAAATTACCCATACTGATGCGCTTCACGCCAAGAGCCTCTAACTCTTTAAAATTTGGTAATTCAGGAACACACATGACATTTATGGGCAACAACGTGCTATTTACAACGGCTTTGATATCATCGGTTCCTTTGATACATGGAAGAAAAACTCCATCAGCACCTGCTTGCTGATAAGCTTGGATTCTCTTGATGCTCTCCTCTAGAGGCTCTTTTACATTCATTAAAAATGTATCAATCCGGACATTAATGAACACTTCTAGGTTGGCTTTGTTAAGCATGCTTTTAACTTTTCTCAACGTTTGCGAGAACATCATCAAATCACAAAGTCGCCTCTCACGATTAACGACTACGCTATCTTCTATATTGATTCCGACCACGCCAACATTCACCAACTCAGCAATATTTTCATAGATTGCCTGCGGCGTATCTCCGTAACCTGATTCAATATCCACGCTCAGAGGTAGATCTGTTGCCTGTGCAATAGCTTTTACCGCCGATAGTATCTCTTCAAATTCGATATTTTCACCATCATCAAGCCCGTGACTGCGTGCAATCGCTGCACTCGATGTCCCAATCGCTAAAAAGCCGGTTTGCTCTGCAATTAAGGCGCTTGCTACATCCCAAACATTACAAATAACGAGTGGTTTTGATTCGGTATGCATTGTCTTAAACATGTCTGATACTCCTTAAAGTGTTTTGGTTTCAGACATAGGCTAGCAACAGGCATAACAAAGAACTCGCCAGTTTCGGAAGTGAATAGTAAATTTATACCCCAGACTCTTTATGTACCGAACAAACAATAAGGCTATCGAATATCTACTCGGAGGGGGGCTTTACCCAAACCACATTTTCATTTGAGGTTGGTATTTCAAACCAAGACCAGAACAACGCTAGCATATCAGGCGTCATTTCATACGACTTTCCGTTCAGATCTGCGTTGCGCTTCAATGCCCTCTGCTTACATGTGTCAAACGATACATCGAGATAATGAACTTCACTTTCAACACCAGCAGTCGATGCCCAAGTTATAAAAGCATCGCGATCTGCTTTATTCCAAAAACCAAAATCGAAAATAACAGGGACATCGAGAGAAAACAGCTGAAGCGCAGATTCTTTAAACAAGTCTTGTAGCGTAGCGAGCCGTTTATCGAACACATCGCGCTCCATGTGCTCGCCATATAGAGGAATCATCCACTCATCAATCGAGAAACGAAAAGCGCTATGTTTGTCTGCAAGCTGCTTGGAATAAGTCGTTTTACCGGAACCAATGAAACCACATACGAAATAGATTTTAGCCATAATTCCTCGTTATCTTAGTCTTTAAAGCGTGTTGTTTGCAGATGCTAAAGCTTCTGTGTCTTTATCTATAATTTTGCGTATCGAAGCTGTGAGTTCATTGTTGTCAGTGTATTTTCTGCCATAAGACAAATTGAACCCATAATCAAAGTCATCTGGGTTTTGCCCTTGAGTATGCTGTAGCAAGGTTTCAATTTTATCGAGAGCTTTAGCTAACTTTGCTTCTTCCGATGACGCGTTTTCGTATTCATCCCAAAGCGTAAGAATATCTTGTTGCAAGTTATCAGGAAGAGGCGCAATCAACGTAATCAGATCACGCCTTTCCTGCTCTCCCTTATTCGAACCTTCTACTTGATCGATGGCGGCAATATCACCACCAATGGCCTCACCCAAATCGTGAATGATGCACATCTTTATCAGTTTGAGCGAATCAATAT
This sequence comes from Vibrio sp. Makdt, assembly GCF_027587015.1. Classification (NCBI taxonomy): domain Bacteria; kingdom Pseudomonadati; phylum Pseudomonadota; class Gammaproteobacteria; order Vibrionales; family Vibrionaceae; genus Vibrio; species Vibrio sp. Makdt. The sequence goes on along the minus strand of NZ_JAPPTH010000036.1, from coordinate 4,133 downwards.
GTGGGTACTGCTCTGAGAACATCATTACCATCAAACATAAACGCCAAGTGTGTTCAGCGGTACTTTCATGTCGACCATTTGAAGTACGAGCTGTTCGCAATGTGTTCTTAAGCTGCTCAGCACCTCTTAAAAACTCCAAGACGCCTTCTATTTCTATATTTTTCATCACATTATTTCCGGTGAATTCATAGAGCACTTGTTGCCAAGGGTGAAGACCTACATTTAACACCAACAGTTAGCTAGAAGAGCTTTTTCGACATGTTGTAAAATCTGTCATCAGCGCTATCTACTACAAAGCCCACTCTTTCATAAAGTCGGAATGCAGGGCTAATTTTAAAGACTCGTAACTTAAGTCGATTTACACCAGCCTCAACCGCTAAGCGCTCACACTCCGTAAAGGCAAGTGCACCTAGCCCTTTACCTTGGTGTTGCTCACTGACCTGTAAGTCTCGAATGTAACAACTGTCATCATCAAAGACTAAGCGGATAGCACCAGCGATTTCGCCGTTGAGCATTACGTCTAAGTTAGTTAAATCGCGAATTTGCTCTTCGATCTTCAAGCAATCCCATTCGACCGAGTATTGCTCATAGTAAGAACGCATATTTAAAAAAGTCATCTTCGCCGAAGCGGATAGATCTTTTGTTTGTTGATAAGAAACCACTGAACCTCCTTACATCCAATCAAATTGCAGACTAGGCTGTTACCTTAAATCACTTAGCCATAAGCTCTGATGCGAGTTTACCCTGCTCTGGCACCGTTCGGCATTTCATTTTCTGGGCAAGCTAAACATGGCTGTAATTTGTCTTCATAGCCGATATCAAACAACATACCCTGAGACACTTCACCAGCCATCTTACGTTCAGGTAGGTTAACAACGAACAATGCTTGCTTACCTTCTATTTCCTTCGGGTTTTCACGCTCTTGCTTTATGCCAGCCAAGATCGAACGCTTATGGTCACCAAAGTCGACCGTCAACTTCATCAGCTTATCGGATTTAGCAACGTCGGAAACCTCAATGATTAAACCCACACGAATATCGACTTTTGCAAAGTCATCAAATGTGATTTCATCTTTAATTGGAGCGTGTTTCATGCATCTGTCCTCAAATATATTCGGAACGTATAAAGGTACATCAAGTAATGAATAGTACTACGGTCTAACATAAAGCACTGTGCCATAAACACAAAACCCTAGGATGGGTTGAAAATGTCGAGTTATTACAGTGTTATACAAATTATGCGGCTACAACGAAGCATAGAGCTCAGTTAACGTCGGGAACTTAGAGCAATCCCAATCACTTGGAAGCTTTATTTCACTACACGACTTAACTAACTCAACAGCTTTGGCGCTATCTGAAGAGCAACTGACCTCCGCAAGTTCATCCAGCAAAGTTAGTTCAGATTCTCCAGAAATTGGGCTAATGAATTTAGGCAGTATGCCCCACCCTGTATCCCATGTGTGCATTTCAAATTTTGATAATGCATACAAGTCTCTAATGAGGTTCCCTTTGATAAACGCTAAACCTTTAAAATCTCGAAAACCAAAACTATCAGCAGACTCCACGTTTTCACGGCATAACTTCCAAGCCTGGCCTGCCACTATAAAGTTTGTTGACGGTACATCACACGGATCAAATTCAAACTGCAACACTTGTCGGTGAACGTCGTCTAGCTGAGCATCCACGGATATCCACCCTTTCCCTTCGTTCCAATACTCACATACCCAGTGATCTTCAAAATGGTTTTGAGCTAAATAAGTCGCAAACCCACTCCTTAGCCGAGCTGGTACGCCTTTCGCCCTCAAAATAGCGCAAACCAGCAGGGAAAAGTCTCTACAAATACTGATAACTCTGTGGTTTGGCTTCTTAAACGTATGAGAAGGCTCAGCTGATTTCAACATTGCTAAAGAGACTAAATCTTTAGCATGCCGAGTCTGCATTTCCTTCAGTTTGTTTAGCGGGTCAGACTCAACACCATAGTGTTCAAGCCAATACGAGTGAATAAGGTTACCTTGAACAAACTTACATATACCCGCTATATCATCAGGTACCTTACTGATATCAAGTAGATCATTAGGGAGATCTGTAAACTCCGTATTATTTATATAGTCGTTGATAACCATTGTTTAAGCCTATGTGGATATGCGCGTATATATGGCGTCTAGTTATGATGTGAGGTATGAAATGCCATGCATTACGAATCAATTTTGTTCAGTTTGTTATGTATAATTTTCTATGTACTTCCTCAATGACTCTGTCGGTTCAAACAAAGGACTAATTGGAAGGTAAAGATTTAGCTTTTCAATTTCGGCTGCCGAAGCGCCATGTTGTCTCTCAAATTCACGCCAACTGATCTTATGAACCCGCTTTACGATTTGACAGTCTAGTAACAGCTGGGAAAAAGCCTCAGGACTATACCCTTCAATCTCTGCAATAAAATGTTGTATAGCGGGACGTTTACCTCGAACTAGTGCCAAATAAAATTTAGCGATGTCATCAACATGGATATATTGGTTATTGCCTTTAGATGGTATCGCTATTTGGAGAGTCTGGTCGGATAAAGAATCTACAATTCGCTTTAGCTGGCAGTTTTCACCACCATAAACCAAACTAGGACAGTAAACGACATACCACTTTTTCTTGATAGCGTCGCCTATTGTAACCGTGTCCGGTTTCACCACCTCTAGAGGCCTAAGCCTAAACTCTTTGAGGTCATGGCACGAAGCATTACCGAATAGCCAAACACCCGATGTGTGGATTTTTGTCGCTCCTTCAGCTGCGAATCTATCCAACTGAGTTAGCAGCTTGGACTCTAAATCAGCTATTTCCTCCGGAGCAAATTCTGACCAATGTGGGCGAGCACAATTTATAACGATATCAAAGTAACCGAAGAAATCTGATGGAACTTGGTTAAGCCTCTGAATAGAAGATAAGACACCGCGAGCCCTGCTGTATGTCGAAACTTCAAAGCCACATTCGACAAACAACTTAGTCACGTGGCTACCAATATACCCATTAGATCCTGCTATCAGTACTTTCATTCTTTCTTTAGCTCTCGATTACACAAAACACTTGGAACCAAAACTGCCAAGCGTTGCGAATCCATCTTGAGCAGTTTGTTATATCTAGTTTTTTATTTGGTTTGAAATTGAAGTGATACAGCGTTTTGCCGAATTACAAACGCCGGACAACTGAAAGAAACCATGAATCACACCCAAATAACGCTCGCAGTAAGCCTCTACGCCTTGTGAAAGCATCAACTTGTATAAGTGCTCACCCTCATCACGTAGCGGGTCAAACTCCGCGGTAATAATAGTTGTGATGGGCAAACCGCTGAAGTCTCTGTTTAAAAGGTTGAGCTCTGGCTCAACAATTTCTTTAGAGCTACAATTCGCGTATAACTCGAAACCAGAAAGAAGCATATTTGCCGTTATAATATAATCTGAACCATTTTCTCTGTAACTTTTCGAATTGCTTGTTGGATCCAGCATTGGATAAATAAGAATTTGCTGACAAGGCAACCACAGCTCTAGCTTTTTCAATCTAAGCGTCGTAGCCAAAGCTAATTGCCCTCCGGCGCTATCGCCTACAAATACTAATTGCTCTGAATCACCACCATACTTGTGCGCTTGCTCCTTAATACCGAGTACAGCTTGGTATACATCATCATGTGCTGCTGGGTAAGCATGTTCAGGAGCAAGCCTGTATTGAATGCAAATAACTATCGAGTTGGATAGAAGAGCAATTTGTCTTAGCTGAGCATCATGTGTACCAAAGCCACCACTGATGAAACAGCCTCCATGAAAGTAGACTGTTATAGGTAAGTTGACTTCATCTGTAGGCTTGTAAATCTTTACCGGAATACTATTAATTACATCTAAGTATTCGCTTTCAATTTTAGGACTTTCACCAGCTAATACAGTGCTACCAATATAGCCAGCCCGGCGATCAGCGATTGTTTGTGCTGAAGGGCAAGGTTTACCATTAGATTGAAATTCTTCGACTAGCTCCCTGATACCAGCTTCTAAGTACTTGGTCATTTTATAACTCTATAACTAAAAAACCGGTGAATAGTATACCAACACAAAGGCATGTACATCCATACAGTGATGAATGTGTGATGTAAATTAGATA